>JAGXLR010000013.1 GCA_018334555.1 Desulfobacterales bacterium | reverse complement strand
GACGAGGAATCTTGATTGTTAAAGATTTCTCGCTACCGCTCGAAATGACAATGCGGACGCTTTTCAGAGTTATTTTCTGCAAAAATGGGGCGCCAGCGCAATAAATCGCTTTTTACGAAGCCATCAATTATTGAATTTTAGAAACGGGGAGGGGGGCATTCTGTAAGGGGTTCTTTTGCCTTTTTTCAATTCCATGCCTGTGCCCCTCGCTTACTACGTGGCTACTGTCCACCAGGGCTTTACATCCTGTAAAAAATTATTTGACATTAAACAGCATTTGATCGGAAAAAAGTTTTAAGCCCTCGAAATGGGGCTATATGGAATTTCCTAAAATTCGGAGCAGGTGTTTGGCATGTTTGTTGCTGAGGTAGTCATTAAACGACCCATAGACGGGTCCGGGAGGCGGGAAAATGACGGGGAAAAAAAAGGCGTTGGTATTGTTGGACGGCTCTAAGCGCGCGCTTATGACGGTGGACTACATAGCCGGCATGCCGATGTTTCATTCCATGAGGATCGTTCTTTATACTGTTTTTAGCGGCATCCCAGAAGATTGTTGGGGGCCTGAGATCGAAGTCTCAAAATTTAACGCCTGTCATGCGATCGGGGCGTGGGAGAAGCAGAAAAAACAACGTATAGAAGAATATATGGAAACCGCCCGGCAGGGTTTGGTCGCCAAGGGGCTTGCCAAGGCCTCGGTTGAAATCAAAATTCACTATCGTGAGAAAGGCATTATTCGGGATATATTAAACGAGGCCCAGGCAGGTTACCAAACCGTCGTTCTCCGCAGGCAGGGAATGGGAGAGTTCGAGGGCGTAGCCCTTGGCAGCATTGCCAGCAGCCTTCTGTCGAAACTCACATTTCTGCCCCTTCAGGTAGCCGGCCGAAAAGAGCAGACGAATAGGATCCTCATTGGCGTGGATGGATCCCTGGCTTCGACTCAAGCGGTTGATTTCCTCGCTGAAAATCTTGGAGATGGCGATTTCACCGTTTGCCTGCTGCATGTTATCCCCGGCTTCACCGGTAAAAGTGAAGATAAACCAGATTTTATGATGCCGGAAAAGGGTCCTGACAGCGTGGAGGCGTATATACGAAAACAATTCAAGGGCTTAAATGAAAAACTGGTTGCCGCCGGCCTTCGACCGGAAAATATTGTGGAAAAAATTACGACGGGCGCCTACTCCCGCGCCGGGGCAATCGTTATGGAGGCTGAGTGCGGAAATTACAGCACAATCGTTGTCGGCCGGCATGGCCTATCCAGGGTGCGGGAACTTTTTATGGGAAGGGTCTGCCGGAAGGTTGTTCAGGCCGGAAGGTACCATACGGTGTGGATCATCTAACTGTTGATGCATAGCAGCCGAATTTACTTAGACCTAAATTGGAACAATGTATAAAAAGCGGTTTATGCCAATAACCAAAACCCTTCTCATGACTGCCTTCTGCAAGTTCGGATTCTGAGACGATTCCGGATAAACGGGCATTTAGCTTCTCTCATCTCGGTTGAGGCAGCAAATCCCCCTCGGCGCGATCTGTTTGCCATGGTCGCCGATAAAAACCAGATTTTTGGATTTCTCCGGGGATAAAAAAAACCTGGTTTTAAATACGTCCCTTCCAAACGGCAGCAATGAGTCAAGTCCGTCGGTTTCGATATAGACCTGTTTTGCAATGCCACTGTTTTCTTTTAGGGCATAAATAAGCTCCATCGCGGACGCTGCGTCAAATATTCCGCTAAGCTTCAGGTAAAGGCGGTTTTTATTGCCGTGGCTGGTAATTCTGAAATTTTTGGCCATATAACAAGACTCCTTGATACGCTTGTAAGTTAATAGGCAAGACCTTGACCCGTTATTCTTTCTAATCGTTACCTATAGCAATATCGATGCCATCATAGAGCCCCTCTGGCAAAAGCCTAAATATACCGTATGCAGAATTACTCCAGTGGGCCTAAGATGAACCCGAGGGCATGGGAAGCGCTTTATTTAGTGTCCATCCATAAACACGATCCCTACCTGTCAACCCGAGCGGTGAATTCGCCAACATTGGCCATGCCGCGCCATCGAGACAGGCGGGAGCAAAAAATTGGCATGTTTGTTGCAATTCAAGTGTTTACAGCGGTTTCACCTATTACAGAACGAAGCGGGATGGCTTCGTAAAAAGTCCAATATCTGTGTTGCGCTTCCGTCCCTCGGAATTTCACGTACAGCTAAGTAGTTTGCATTCCTCGGGATTTTGCGCGCCTTGATCTTAAACTTTTTACTTTGCCATCCTAAAATCGACTTTTTACGAGATTGTCAAGCGGGGAAGATGATGGAAAAAAATAAAAATCTGTTGGTCCTTGTCGATGGCTCGGCGCGGTCTTTGTTGACGGTGGATTATGTGGGCAAACTAGAGGCATTCTCGGACATGAGGATTGTTTTGTTCAATGTATTCAGCGGGGTCCCGGAGTGCTTTTGGGATCTGAAGCACGAGACGATAGGCTCGGGAACCGCGAGACAGATGCAACTCTGGGAAGACCAGCGGAAACGCGATATCAATGCATATATGGATCGGGCCAGACAGCATTTGATCAACTCCGGGATCCCTGGGGCCTCAATCGAAACCGTTATTCATAATCTTCAGAAAGGGGTTGCAAGGGATATTCTAAAGGCGGCTGAATCCGGCTATACGGCAGTTGTTTGTCGCAGGCGAGAGAAGGATGGGCTGGAGGGCGTGGCCGTGGGGAGTGTGGCCAACAAGCTGATTGCAAAGATAGACTCTTTGCCGGTGCTGGTGGCGGGACGGCAACCGCAGACGAACAAAGTGCTGCTTGCTGTTGACGGTTCTGCCTCCTCTGTTCAGGCGGTTGATTTTGTGGCCGAACATATGGGCGGCAGGGGCTATAAGGCGGGGCTTTTCCATGTCATCCGGGGATTTCCAGGGTTGAATGCGAACCCTAAGGAACTGGAGATGGCCTCCGAATGGGGATTGGCCGCAGAAGCTGAAATGCAGAAAACATTCGAAGTATTAACGGATCGACTTCTCGATGCCGGATTCTCTTCAGGATCGGTTACACACAAGATCATCAGCGGCGTGCACAGCCGAGCCGAGGCGATCGTCCAGGAAGCCCAATCCGGTGGATACGGTATCATAGTGGTGGGTCGCAGGGGCTTGTCCCGGGTGAGTGAATTTTTTATGGGCCGGGTCAGCACCAAAGTCGTTCAGGCCGGCCGAAATTTTTCCGTATGGATTATTCCCTAATGGTTCAATATGGGCCCCAAATCGAATTAAAAGATGTGGGCAAGCTGACCATTCGGGATTCGGCCCGAAGATGCGCCTTTGGTTCCGGAAGCCTGGATGATCGAGCCATGAAATCGGCTTCAAATAACCGTGACCATATCATCTCCGGTCAGCTTGCGATATAGATATGGACCTGCCATTACGATCCAAACTGCTGGCCGCTTTTGTCGGAGCGGTCGTGCTCTTCGGCGCACTGGTGATTTTAAGCGGCGGTTTTTTAATCAATCGAATGGTTTTAAGCGAAGCCCAGCGGCGTACTGAGTTGGCCCTGAAAACCGCAGATGCCATGCTGGCCCGCCGGCTGGAGGAGGCAGAGAAAATTTGTCTGATGATGTCCGGCACGCATATGGCCGAACTCATCAAGACCGAGAGCCCGATTCCCCAAAGCTTGTTGAGGGATCTGTTAAATCTGTCCGGCTATGACTTTATCCATATACTGGATAGGACAGGGACGGTTATTGCCACTGCGAACGGCCACGCTGCGGGAAGAGCCCTCGGCGGCGATACAATGGTCGACCATATTATCGACGCCAGGCGCCCGGCCAGCGGAGTTACGCTTGTTTCAATGGCCTCTCTTCGCTCGGAAGCCCCATCTCTTATGGATAAGGCCCGGGTAAGCATAATTCCCACGCCGCATGCCAAAGCCGGGGGCCCAACGCGGTTAACCCATGTCATGGTGATGGACGCAGCATCACCGATTTTCGATCAAAATGGGAGACTGGCCGGACTCGTAAGGGTTGGCAGTGTATTGAACCGAAATTTCGATTTTGTCGATTTTGTCAGAGAAAATATTTTTACCGTGGCCACCTATAAGGGGAAAAACCTGGGTACGGTGACCATTTTCCAGGGGGATGTACGGATTACAACGAATGTTATCGGAACAGACGCTCGGCGGGCCATCGGCACCCGGGTATCAGAGGAGGTCTATGACTGGGTTCTGGATGCCGGCAAGACTTGGACCGGCCCGGCATTCGTCGTGGACAGCTGGTACATATCTGCCTATAAGCCGCTCAAAAATATTAATGACCGGGTCGTGGGGATGCTCTATGTCGGGGTCTTGAAGCAGCGCTATGACGATATGCGCAACCAGGCGCTGCTCCTTTTTGTCGGCGTGACCTTTCTGGCGCTCATCGGGGTGGGGTTTTTATCCTTCGGGCTGGCCCGGCGGCTGTCAAGGCCCCTTGCCCGGCTGACATCTGCTACAGCGGAAGTCTCCCGCGGCAATCTATCCTATCAGCTGCCCGACCCCCCGTCGGCAAAACGCGATGAAATCAATCGGCTGACCTCAGCGTTTAACCGGATGGTTTCAGCGTTGGGCCAGCGGGATAAGGAGCTCCAGCGAAGCCGTAATAATCTGCAGGTGACGGCGGATAAGTTAAAGAAATCCGTTACCCATTATCTGGAGACGCTTGAATTTATCACCCATGAGTTGAAAAACCAGATCGCCGCCATGAAGATCAACCTGCTTGCGGTAAAGGACGGATACGTAGGGCCGGTTTCAGAGGACCAGCAGGCGGCGCTAAATGATGTGAATCAGGCCATTGTCCGCGCTGAGGAGATGACGCTGAACTATTTGAATCTATCAAGGATTGAAAAAGGGGAGCTGCAGGTCAGAATACGAAATGTTCATGTGGCCTCCGATGTGATCAAGCCGGTATTGAACAACTTGCGCACCCGGCTGGAGCGACGGCGAATGAGGCTTTCGCTGGATATGATGCCGGATCTTTTTGTCCGGGCCGACCCTTCGCTTCTCCAAATTGTTTATGAAAATCTGGTGAGCAATGCGATCAAATATGGGCGTAAAAACGGGCGCATAGTGCTTTCCGGCAGGAAAAAAAAGGATCGTGCGGTGTTTTCCGTCTGCAATGACGGTCCGGGCGTCCCTGAAGAATCTATGGACAAGCTTTTTGAAAAATTTTTTCGGATTCATCATCAATGGGAAGAAGAACGGGGCACGGGCCTGGGGCTATTCATCACCCGGGAGATCCTGCGGCGACAAAAGGGCGAAATTCACGCTGAAGGCAAGTACGGCGAATGGATCAGTTTTGTTTTTACGCTGCCGGGGCCGGATTCCCAATCATTATCAGGGTGTCATTTAAAGCCTGGAGGATAGGCGTATGGCGGAAACTGAACAAAAGACCCTGCAGGGGGGCCGAACCATTCTGGTAGTGGATGACGAGGCGGAAATCCGCCGCGGCTGTGAGCGGATTCTAAAATCCGAAGGCTACCGGGTTTTTTTGGCATCGGGCGGGCAGGCGGGGCTTAATCTTCTGAGACGTCAGCCAGGCATTGATCTGGTGCTTGTGGATTTAAAAATGCCGGGCATGGGCGGTTTTGAATTTTTAGACCGCGCCCGCCGGATTGCTACGGAAATCGAGTTCGTCGTGATTACCGCCTATGCCACGATAGAATCCGCGGTAGAGGCGACCAAACGGGGGGCCTATGATTTTATTGCAAAGCCTTTTACTCCGGACACCCTGCTGCATCTGGCAAAACGCGCCCTTGAACGGGTAAGCCTGCTGCAGGAAAAAAACCGTTTGGAAGCCGAGCGCCGGCAGCGAATGCTTGAACTGGGCACCGAAAAAAGCCGTTTACGGATGATTATTGATTGTATGGAAGACGGCGTTTTGGTCTGTAATGCTGAGAAGATGCTGGTGCTTCACAATCCCGCCGCATTAAAGTTGATCCGGCATACGCCACTTAAGGCGGGCAACTACGGGGTTTCCGAGGTCATTACGATAAAGGCGTTAGTTGAAATGATCAGCCAGGTTTCAGAATGCCGAAAGCGTATTTCCAGGGAAATCATTTTAGAACCGGCATCTCGCAACCAATGCGTGCTTTCCAATACGGCGCCGGTCATTGATCCGGATTCCCGGCAGTTTCTGGGCACCATTACGGTAGTTCGGGACATTTCCGAAATCAGGCGGGTTGAAGACGTAAAGGCCCGCTTTGTCAGCATGGTGGCCCATGAGCTCCGGGCCCCTTTGGCCGCCGTTGACGGCTACCTGGAAAATATGGAGGCGGGGCACATCAAGACCTTTGATAAACAGCAGGAGATTATCAAACGCTCAAGGCGCCGGCTTGGGGCTCTGATGGAGATGGTCAATGACCTGCTGGGCATGGCCCGCATAGAGGCCGGTACGGCAGCCCGTGAAATTTCGTCCCAAAATATCGCTCAAATAGTTGATGCGGTCGTTTTTATGGCGACCCCATTGGCCGAAGAAAAGAATGTTCAAATCAATGTTTCTCTTGATAAGAACCTGCCGGCTGTTCAGGCAGACCATGACGATCTGCAACGTTTGTTTAGCAACCTGGTCAGTAACGCGGTCAAATACAATCGCAAAGACGGCTCCGTCATCCTCCGCGCTCAGGCGGATGGCCCCTATATACGGATCTCTGTCTCGGATACGGGCATCGGATTCCTGCCGGAGAATCGTGAGGACCTGTTTACCGAATTTTTCCGGGAAAAACGAAAAGAGACGCGCCTCGTAACCGGCACCGGCCTTGGTTTAAGTATCGTCAAACAAATTGTGGATTTCTATCACGGCCGGATCCACCTTGAGAGCAAGTACGGCAAAGGGTCGAAATTTACCGTATGGCTTCCGGCATCCGCTTAAAAGCTCAATATGTCCAGGCACCTTCCTAATATGCGCCTTACGTGCCAATTTTTTTTACAAAGTGAAAAATTTATAGGCGTTGTCGTCGTTTTCAGTCATCAGCGATACCTTATCATCTGCAGCTTCTGAGTCCAATATGCCGGTGTAGAATCTGCTGGGATTCCGTTAATTGCGGTGTTGAGGGCGTCCGTGTACGGCTTCGGGCGCCGTCGCTGGTTATTACCGTCTCAAACCGTGCTGCCGATCAAGGCCCTCAGGCTTTTCATATTGGCATATTAATTGAATTGTCTAGTGGTGTCAAAGCCGGGAATTGTGTTTTCAGCCGTACCGTTTGACGCCTTTGCACGGGCATTTTCGGCCGCATCCGGGATATGTGGCCAATGACAATTTCAGCCGGATTGCAGATGAAAAAAGACAAAGGAAAACAGAGCCAATATTATCAAACCTTGACGCGGAAAATGATTCTCACCGTGATCATTGTATCCTTTACCCCCATGGTCCTTGTCATCGCTATCCTGCTGCAGCAGTTTAATGCCTCGTATCATGAAAAGACCCATGCGCATTTGAGCGAACTGGTTCAGAAACACAAGCAGAATATCGACTCATTTTTGCAGGAAAAACTTTCAACCATCGAATTCCTGGCCTCCACCCAGCGACTCTCAAGGCTCAATGACAATGATTTTTTATACGAAACCCTGATCAAATTACGGCGCGACTATGACAATGTATTTGTGGATCTCGGGTTGATCGATGAAAAGGGAATTCAGAGGGCCTATGCCGGCCCCTATGAACTGGAGGCGGCGGATTATAGTAATGCCAAATGGTTCAAAAAGGCGATCAGCGAACCGGAGTTTATCAGCGATGTCTTCTTGGGGCTCCGGGGGTTTCCCCATTTTATCGTGGCGACAAGGGTTAAAAAGAACGGCGGCTTCTGGCTGATGCGGGCCACCGTCAATTTTAACGCATTTAATTCCCTGGTTCATAACTTCCAGGTGGGGCGGACCGGCTTTGCATTCATCCTGAACCGGACGGGCGAGTTCCAGGCCAAGCCGAACCAGGAAATAAAACCCTGCAGTCAGTGTTATTCATTTTTTTGGGAGGCGGTGGAAAAGACCCGGAACAACATTCTTATTACCCGCTGGACCGATGACAGCGGAAGGGAAAACCTGTATGCCGTCGGCAGTTTGAAAAACGGCGACTGGCTGCTGATCGTCAAGCAACAGGCCGAGGACGCGTTTTCCGATCTAAACCGGATGTCAAATATCGCCCTGCTTATTTTTCTTGTTGGCGGCACGGCGATTATCGGTATGGCCGCTTTTACCTCCAAGCAAATGGTCCGCAGGATCCGCAAAGCGGACCAGGAGACGGAAATGATGAACAAACAGATTATTGAAACAGGAAAGATGGCTTCACTGGGGGAACTGGCGGCAGGGATTGCCCATGAAATAAATAATCCGGTTGCCATTATGGTGGAGGAAGCCGGTTGGATGGGGGATTTGTTTGAAGACGAGCCGTTCGCGGAAAGTAAAAATCTTTCCGAATTCAAACGTTCGCTGGCGCAGATCAATACCCAGGGCCAGCGATGCAAAGAGATTACCCACAAGCTTTTAAGTTTTGCCCGAAAAACCGACACCACATTAAAAGATGTCCAGGTCAACCAACTGATCCAGGAAATCGTTGGGCTCTCCGAGCAGATGGCCAGATATAATAAGGTCACCATGGCAACCGAGCTGCAGCCCGATTTACCGTTTATAACGATCTCCCCTTCCGAGATGCAGCAGATGCTTTTAAACCTTATCAACAATGCCATCGATGCCATGAGTAAAAGCGGGGGGACGATAAAAATCATCACCAAGTTAAGCCGCTTGGAAAAAGACCATATTGTCATCATTGTAGAAGACGACGGGCCGGGAATACCCGAGTCCAACCGGGAAAGAATATTCGAACCCTTTTTCACCACCAAGCCCGTGGGACGCGGCACCGGCCTAGGGCTGTCCATCTGCTACGGGATCGTCCAAAAAATGGGCGGTAAAATCGATGTCCACAGCACGGTGGGGGAAGGGACGCGGTTTAGAATATGGATTCCGGTACAGAAATAGAGAAAGGAGTAAAAAAAATGGCGAAACCATACATCATGCTGGTTGATGATGAGGAATCCTTTGTCGAGCCAATGCAAAAGCGATTGGACAAACGTGGCTATAAAATTATTGCCGCTTACAGCGGCGATGAGGCGTTGAGACAAATGGACACCCACCGCAACCTCGACGTCGTGATTCTGGATGTCAAGATGCCCGGCATGGACGGTATTGAGTCCCTAAAGGAGATTAAGAAGAAGTTTCCATTGGTTGAGGTAATCATGCTGACCGGGCATGCCACCGTGGAATCGGCCATTGAGGGCATGAAGCTCGGCGCCTTTGATTACCTGATGAAGCCATGCGAAATGGATGTTCTAACGGCGAAAGTGGAAGAAGCAGCCGGAAAAAAGCATGCCCACGAGGAAAAGATTGAAAAGGCAAGAATCGAAAAAGTGATGTCAACACGCGGCGTGTAGGCCCTAAAGATCAATACGCCCTAAAGTGAATGCGTTGGCTGAAATAAGATGGTGAGCTATGTCCGGTGCCGCTGATAACTGCAGCAACCCCATAAATCTTCTGCTCGTGGATGACGAGGCGGGATATGTCAATGTATTGGCCAATCGGCTAAGAAGACGGGGAATGGGCGTTGACAAGGCTTTTAGCGGGGCGGAGGCCATTCAAGCCGTGGGAAAGGGAGCCTTTGATGTCATTATCCTTGATCTGAAGATGGAGGACATGGACGGCCTTGAGGTCCTCAGAATATTCAACAGCATGGCGCTTGCATCAAAGGTCATCATGCTGACCGGTCACGGTTCCCAGGCGGCAGCCCGGGAGGGACTCCGGCTAGGGGCATTTGACTATCTGACAAAGCCTTGTGGGCTTGACGAGCTCCTGGAAAAGATCAATGAGGCCTATCTGTCAAAGAAGATACCGTGAATAGGAGTGGAATCAATGTTTTTCAAATCCAATTTGTTTAAGCTCGGAATCGGCATCCTGCTCGGCGCGATCGTTTTGTTCCTTCCCCGCCCGGAGGGGACGAAATATGAAATCACCGGCGACGCCGGGAAAAATCTCTACCAACGGGTCAATGAAAATTTTTCGGTGGCATCTGAAAAGGACGGCACCTATGTACTTGAAAGCCAGGCGCCTGGATCTTCAGAGGCGAACGGTCAATTCTTGAAAAAACTAATTGGCTCGGCCGGACTAGAAGATGTAGAAGTGGACTATGTGAACGGCCTTGCGCCTAAAGCTAAAAGATTTTTAGCCCTGCTGGTGTTCCTGATATTTATGTTCGTTGTGGAGCCCATCCCCCTTGAAATTACGGCGATTTTAATCGGGGTTGGCCTTGTGATCATGAATGTAAGCGGTGTCGAGGGGGCGTGGGCGCCGTATATGCACCCGGTGGTACTCTTTATCATGTGCTGCCTGATATTTGCCATCGCTCTGGACCGGTCCGGGCTAACCAAGCGTTTAGGCTATTTTATCATTCGCAAGGCGGGAACCAGCGTGACCCGTTTTACCTTTATCATTTCGATAGGTCTTGGATGGGCCTCGGGGTTCATGCATGATGCCGCGGCTTGCGCCGTCGGGCTTGTCACCATGCTGCCGATGATGCGGGCAGCCGGCATTGAGCCGCACACGCGCACAGCCAAGTTCATGATGCTCTCCCTGCCGTTTGCCTGCTCCTGCGGCGGCATGGGCACCCTGGTCGGCGGGGGCCGCAACATGGTCGCGGCCGCTTTTTTAAAAGAGTTTACCGGACTGGAGATTACGTTTTTCGAATGGATTATGTATGCCCTGCCTATGGCGCTTGTAACGGTGCCGGCAGCCGTTTTTGTGGTCTACCTGGTTTTCCGTCCGGATCCGAACATCAGGCTTCCCGAGCTTGACGAGGCATTGGGGCCGCTCACCCGAACGGAAATTGCGACCCTGATTATTGTCGGCCTGACATTTTTGACCTGGTTGACCAAGGGCCTTCACGGAATCCATTACTCCATTACCGGGATGCTGGGCGTGGCCGTGCTGACGGTTACCGGGTGCCTCAAGTGGGAGGATATCAATGACAACCTGGAATGGGGCACCGCGCTGTTTATTTTTGGCGGCGGCATATCACTCGGATTGGCAATGGGGTACTCAGGCGCGGGAGAATATTTTGCCAATCTATTTTTTCCTGTTGTTCAAGGGGGCGGATGGTTGGGCCTGTTTATCGGGGTCGGCATATTCGGTGCCATTGTGACCAATGCCATGGCCAACGTGGCGGCAGCCGCCCTTATTTTGCCGATCGTCATCCCCATGGCTCTAATGGAAGGCGTGGATCCGACAGTACTTGCCTTGTGCCTTGGTATGGCCTGCTCTTTTGCCATGCTTCTGGTTATCGGTTGCCCGCCCAATGCCATTGCTTACAGCTATCGGTATTTCAAATCCGTCGATCTGACCAAGCTTGGCCTTGTGGCGATGCCGGTCCTGCTGGCGATTCTTGTCATTATGGCGACGGTCTGGTGGAATATTCTGGGATTGGTTTGATTTTTTAAGGGGTGTGAACAGCGAGCGGGAGAGGGGATATTCAAAGATGGATAAAATCCGGGTACTGCTTGTAGACGATGAAGCCGATTTCAGGCGTCCCATTGCCAAACGGCTGGCGCGCAGGGACTTTGAGGTCCATGAAGCCGGAAGCGGTGAAGATGCCCTGGATTATTTGGCAAGCCTATCCGTGGATGTTGTGGTGCTCGATGTAAAGATGCCCGGTTTGAATGGTATCGATACCATGGCCAGGATCAAGGAACAGTTCGAAGGCATTGAGGTGATCCTGCTGACCGGCCATTCGTCCACGGAAGACGGGGTGGAGGGGATCAAGCGAGGGGCGTTCGATTACCTCACAAAGCCCATTGCGCTGGAGCATCTGGCCGGCAAGATTACCCAGGCCGCGGATAAACTTCACCGGGAAATAGAAAAACAGCGCGAGGCGAATTTCAGGGCGAAAATGGAGCAGCAGATGATCGCCACCGAGCGGCTGGCATCCCTGGGAACCCTTTCTACCGGCATTGCCCATGAAATTGACAATCCCCTGGCGATCATCAAGGAGGCTTCCGGGTACCTGCGCCTTGTGTTGGGCAAGGATGAGATGGCCGGCATCCCCAGGCGGCAGGAGCTTTTCAATGCGGTGGATAAGATCGAATCCGCAGTGGACCGGACCCGGCGGATTACCCATCAGCTCTTGGGCTTTGTCCGCAAGCAGGAGCAGTCCTTTATGGAGACGGATCTCAAGGCACTGGTCGACGAGACGGTTGAATTCCTCGGCAAGCAAGCCCGTCAGAACGATATTGAAATCAGTGTTCAAGCGGGTGCCCAGGGGGGCATCTGGAGCAACCCATATGAAATCCGTCAGGTCCTGGTAAACCTGTTGACCAACGCCATCCACGCGACCCCGCCGGGGGGTTGTATCACCGTAAGGACTGAAGATCTTGATGAAGGGATCAGCCTATCCGTGGCGGATACCGGCAGCGGAATTCCGAAAGAAAACCTGGAAAAGGTTTTCGAGCCCTTTTATACTACCAAGGCCCCCGGTGAGGGAACCGGCCTCGGCCTATATGTCAGCCGTGGCATCATCGGCCGGCTGGGCGGAAAAATAAGGATTGACAGCCGGCTCGGATACGGCACGAAAGTCTTGATTGAGCTGCCCCGCTGCCAGGTATTCGAAGATGAAATCAAGGACAACGAAAATATTTGCTACGAAATTTTAAACAAAATAAAGGGAGAGCCCGAATCATGATCAAGATCCCGACCAACGTCCTAATCGTAGATGATGAAAAAGATTTTGTGGAGATGTTCGGCCTGCGGTTGGAAGAAGCCGGCGAGCGCGTCTACAGGGCCTATAGCGGCAAGGAGGGGCTGGAGGCGCTTGAAAAAGAGAATATTGATGTGGTCGTTTTGGATATTAAAATGCCCGGAATGGACGGTATTGAAACCCTGCAGGAGATCAAGCGGCGGCATCCGGTTGTCGAGGTTATCATGCTGACCGGCCACGGCACCATTGAAACCGCGGTGGAAGGGATGAAACTGGGGGCCTACGATTATCTGTTAAAACCCGCGGATGTTGAAGAAATTACCACAAAAATGGAGGGGGCGCGTAAAAGAAAGGATGAACAGGAGGCCCGGATTCGGAAAGCCGAACAGCGCGCTTTGCTGAGGAGAGGCGGCGATGTCTATTAGTGACTTAAAAAATTTAAGGGGTTAAAACAATGGATAAGAAAAAAATTCATTTGTTGTTTGTGGATGATGAAATTCAGTTTCTTGAGTCAATGAAAAAGCGGCTGGAATCCCGCGATTTTCATGTGCTTGCCGTGGACCGGGGAGAAAAGGCGATCATTGCTGCCCGCCAGACGCCGGTGGATGTGGCGCTGGTGGATCTGAAAATGCCGGGCATCAATGGCGAGGAGACACTGAAGGCGTTGAAAAAAGAGCATCAATGGATGGAAATCGTCATCCTGACCGGACACGGCAGCGTGGATTCAGCCGTTGAATGCACGCAAAGCGGCGCGTATTCCTATTTGCAGAAACCGTGTGACTTTGACCAGCTGCTTGAGGTTCTTAAAAATGCCTATAAGAAAAAGGTGATGAAAAAGAATCAGATTGAGGAGAGGCGAATGAATGAGATCCTCAAGATTTCTCAGACCACTTCTACCCGTGACATCCTCCGGCGCCTAAGAGAGATTGACGCCGGGGACAAAACCGTTTGAGACGGTAAGGCAAGGGCCTGTCACCAGAGGACATTCTGCTTTTTTAGCAGGTAGGCATAAATGCAGACCGCAAAAGTGATGAAATAGCCAACGACCACCTGGATCAGGCCTTGATGGGAAATCGTCTGGAGCGACCAGTCAAGCAGAAAAAGCTGAACGACGCCGTTTGCCAATCCCGCAATCAGCATGCCTGAAAAGATGTAGAAGGCGATTTTTCGTAGCATAAAAAGCGATACCGCGCCGGCCAGATTGGCCAGGGGCAGGAGCCCGCCCAGTGTCCAGAGCATGGACGTTTTTCTGATCGTTTCCAGTTCCTCAGCCGGCAGGTTGACATTGCCTGTCAGGATCAGCCACAGCATGGACAGATTCATTACCCCGGAGAACAGGAAAAATGCGGAAATGATCCATACCCAGAAAGGGCGTTTTTGTTTTGATCGGGGTAAATGATTTGTCATTCGGATAAAAGCCGTTTATGTCATCTTACTCTTACTTACTCTTACTCTAATTCCCCATACGCCTCCGGATGATGGGAGACTACCATTTTCACCCGGAGGCGTATTTTTTAGTTGTTGGTTTATTTGAACCGCGTTTAGGCGGCTTTAATGCCCGCCGGCAGCCGGCGCTGTGATCTCCGCACCGGAGTGCAGCACGCCTTGGGCGGTTTCCAGGATACCTTCAGGAAATCCAATGAAGTTAAAAGTTCCGAGAAACGCCAGAAGCCATACGGCAACCAGGCAGATCAACCACAGCACAAATCCGTATTTGACAAAGTCGATGGGCTGAATAGCGCGTTCACCCGTATCCGGGTATGTTCCCAGACCATATACGATGGCATTGTTGGGAGTGCCGACGATCAAAAAATGGGCAAACGAGGTGGCAAACGCCACGGCCATGCCAGATGCCCATGGCTCGCCGGGGACCTTGGACATAATGCCCATGGGAATAACTATTGGCCCAAGAAGCGCGGTAGTCCCGGCGTCGGACATGAAGTTGGTCATCAGACCGGAAAACGAGGAGAGCCCGACCCACAGGCCGAAGCCCTGACTCATACCCAGGTTGCCCAGGATGCCCATTACGCTCTGCGCCAGCCAGAGGGCGGCTCCGCTTTCCTTTAAAAGCGCACCCATTGTCAGCGCGCCGCAGTACATGAACCAGGCATCCCAGGAAATGCCGTTTAATATCTTATGCCAGTCGGTGGTGCGGAAGATTACCGGGATCAGCAGGGCAAGCAGTGCCGGACCGCCAAGCCCTAAGGCGCCTGAGGCAAAAACCCACAAAAGAAGCACAACCACAAGCATGGCAAAGGTGACATATTCATTGTATTTCATCTTTCCCATCTTGCGGTTTTCTTCTTTGATCGCCGACAAACCCGGGGTCAGATCCTTGTGTTTGAGTTTTCGGGCAAAAACCACCAGCATATAAACGGCAACCAGGACGGCCATCACCGGTACCAGCGGAAAGCCGTATTTCATCCAGGTGAAAAAGTCCATGGGAACATTGTAGCCCTGCCAGTAACCCATCATGATAACGTTTCTGCCGCCGGCGGCCGGCGAGCCGATGCCGCCCACGTTCAAGGCAAAGCAGAGGGTAAAGAGGAGGAACTTGGCCAGGTTGGGATCATGTTCGATTTCACCGTTCGGGCTCTTGGATTGGATGACCCCGAAATAAACAGCCATCATAACAGGCGTCATAAAAGCGCACATGGCATGGGCGGAGATAAATGATCCGATAACCGCCATGCTGATGCATAGCACGAAGATCGGCAGATAAAACCCCTTGGTCCATCCGAGGATCCATGCGGCCAGGCGTTTGTGAAGGCCCACATCGACCACAGCCACCCCCATGGCCAAAACGCCCAGCAAAAATAGCGGGGCATCGCCTGCAAATGTTTTGCCGATCATGCCTTTTGGCAAAAGATGCAGGAAGTAGGCAAGAATCGGCATCAACACGCCGGTCAAACCGATCGGAATGGCTTCGGTGGCAAAGAAGACAACGGCCATTGGAATGATGCCGAGAACGGTCATCGCTTTATCGGCAGCATCTTCAAGGCCGGTGGCGACACCCCAGTCGACTAATTTTTTATCGATGCCGCGTTCGTCTAGAATCTGCGTCAGGCTTTCAGGGGTGGGTAGGATAAAGGCGACAATCACAAAAATGGCGATCCCGACGATCAGCCAGAATGTTTTGTTTGAGAGCAGACCATTGCCGCTCGAAGTTTCGGTATCATGACTCATTTACAGCTCTCCTGTTTTTCAAGTTCGAACTCATTTGTCATCATTTTTCAGCGCCGAGCGCGGAGAGGTGAAATATTTTTCTGCTTTGGCCGTCCGGATGCGTTCCTCCTGGGCGGCTTTCCGCTCGTGGGCGTTATTGATTTTATCGATTAAGTCATCGGTTTCGCAGGGCTTCATCAGGTAGTCAAAGGCCCCCAGCTTCATGCCCTCAATGGCCGATTCCACCGTTGCATGACCGGTCAGCATAATGACTTCGATAAGCGGTTTAAGGGATTTGATCCGGCGCAGGGCCTCGTTGCCGTCCATTCCGGGCATGGCCACATCCAGGATCACCACGTCAAAATTATAGCCCCTGACCTTTTCAATGGCCTCCTCACCGCTTAGACAGGTGGTGACATCATAATCCCTTAGTTTGAGGCGTTCGGCCAGCTGTTCAACAAAGCTGGCCTCATCGTCCACCAGTAGTATCCGTATTTTCATGAAATCCCCCTTTAATCGGCCAAAATGGCCGTTCGATGGAAGTTGTGGGCTATCGCGGGTTAAACGCTGCAGGCTTTAATCGTGTTGCAGACTTCCTTGAAAACGTCCGTCAACCGGAGGATGCCCACGATTTTTCTTTCTTTCATCACCAGCAGGGATTGATGGCGACCCAGTACCAGCTGATTGATGGCGATATCGAGCGTATCCTCCGCGTCAACGAATTCGCCTTCCTCCGGGATATACATGCAGTCTTTCACATGCAGCTGGGCAGCCTTCTTGCAGATGTCGGAAAGGGGCTTGTCCCAGAGGGAGAACTGCTTGATAAGGGAGCGCAAAAAGTTCTGGCTGAAGCCGCTTGTCATTATCCGTCCGCTTTCCGATGCGGCCTGGCTATATTTGGGCTCCAGGCTTTTGAGGAGATCAAGCTGGCTTAATTTTCCCACAATATTTTGGTTTTTGTCATAGACCAGAACGGCGCGATGAAGGTAGGTCTTATGGGATTTCTCCCAGTCGGCCTGGGCGTTTTCAAGGGCCAGGACCGCATCATAGAGGGTGGCGTCTTCTTGTATGGTGGCGTACTCCTCTAACGGCACCATCAAGTCCTTGACTAGGATCTCTTTCATTCATTACTCCTGGTTTCTGTGGGTGGCAGCTACATAAAAATACGGCATAGTGATCTGTCAAGACAGATGGCTATGCCGACGGTTGTCATCCGATTTCTGTTGCCCCGGGCCGATCCATAGACAAAGCCTATTGCTGCTGGATGGGCACCGGCTAAAAAGTTGTCTCAGTACTGCGTGGGTTACTTCTTTTTTTTCTTGTCCCGATCGAGGATCTGTTGTGCCGTATCAAACTCCCCGGCTTCGGCAAAAGTGCCGGCCATCATGGAGGTCTCGACTTTCTGTCGATAGGCCCGCTGGATTTTGTTTACCAGGGTGTCAACCTCCACCGGTTTTTGCAGGTATTCGAAGGCGCCTAAACGCCTTGCCTCTTCCTCATCCTTTTCCGAGCCGTGGCCGGTCAAAATGATGACCTGAACGTCCGGATAGGCTTTTTTAACCCGTTTCAGAACCTCCATGCCGTCAATGCCCGGCATTCTTAGATCAAGAACCATGACATCCGGAACCTCATTATCGACGAGTTCCAGCGCCTGTTCGCCATTGTGCGCGATATTGGTGCCGAGCTCCCGCATTTTGATCCGTTCGGAAAGGGTTTTGACAAACTCCTCCTCATCGTCAACCAGAAGAATCTTGATATTGTCTTTATCCGCCATTGCGCTCTCCTTTTGAATTTGGGTCAACTTTAGGTTTGACGCGATTGTTTAACAACGCCTTCGCGGTATCGGATTCCCCCGCTTCAGCGAATGTGGCTGCCATCATGACCTTTTGATACCCCTTGAGCGGGGCCTGCTTTTCGTTTTCCCTTTTTTTCGCATAGGCAGTTTTTATTCGCTCGATCAACGTGTTGATGTCGACCGGGATCAAAAGGTCGTCAAACGCCCCCCGCTTCATTCCGTCAATGGATAGGGCCATATTCCCCGATCCGTTGAGTGTAATGACCTCTGTGAACGGGTTGAGCTTTTTGATCAATGATAATATTTTCAATCCTTCCAATTTTAACCCTGAAAGATCCAATAGTGCAACATCGATTTTTTTCTTTTTAATCATACGTTTGATTTCAGCCGGCCGATCCGCCAAAAAAACTTGGAAATCCATGTTATCCAAACGGTTGCGCAAATTGGTGCGGAAAAAGTAGTCGGTCTCAATGAGCAAGAGCCTGATCCTCATGACCCGAAAAATGGACTAAACCGTCGCCAGGCCGTAGCAGACCCTTACGTTGCCAAGCCCAACGGTTTCCAGGAAATTATCCAGGGTATCGTTTCGTTTGGCCACGACAGGGTGGGGATGGGTCATCTTAATGGCCTCTTCATGCAGACCCGCTTCTGCAAACCCGACAGCAGCAAAGCTTCGCTCGATGAAGTCGATGACGCTTCTTACCTTTTCATAAACCGGCCGGATGCCGGCCATTTTCATCGCCGTCTCATGCTCGCCGGCCTCGGCAAATGCGACCGCTGCAAATGTATTTTCAATATTTTGCCGTGTCATTTAACGCCTCCTTTTGTTGGTATGTAGATAGGTTCTATTCTGTTTATCATCTGATAAATGGAATAAGCATTTTTTGTGCCATATTTAGGGATCCCCGATTTAAGGGGGTTTTATAGATTTTTCGAAGGCTGACAGGCAAAAATGGAACAAATTTGAAACAATATAAAACAAAAATTTTGAAACAATTCAATACTTATTAAAACAGAGTCGTTAAAGTTTGTGTCGCGGCGGGTTAAAAGCGGCTGTCGTAGTGGGGTTCAGGTGTCGATGGGATTCAAGCAAAAATAAGCATTACTCCAGGATTTCTTTCAAGGCGTCTCACGTCGCCGTTGATGGCCGATAGGATTTCTTTCAGGTTGTTCCACGATTCTGAATCCTCCATGGCTTGAAAGAGCTGCTGGCCGTCGGTTTTTACATTCTTGCAGTCGATGCGGATTCCTTTTTCCCCCGCCTCGTTGCTGCTGGCCAGGGAAATCTCGGATTCTGCGGGCAGCTGATTCAAGAGACATTCAATCCCATTATAGACGGCCATTTGCGACCATACGGGGTTTCCCGTTATGCTCACCGCCTTGTCCAATTGATCGTCCGGGGCCATTTTCAATGTAATATGCTTGAGTCGGGCAAACCGCTCGGAGAGCCATACGACCTGTTCGGCGAGGTCTTTGAGGTTAATCTCCGCCGTGGATTTGTCCGGTGCATGGGCAAACCGGTTGAACACCGTGCTAAGCTCCATTCCCCGGTTCAACTGGTTTTTGACGGTTTTTAACGCATTATCGAATTTTTCCTGGTGCTTGCCGTCAGAGAGCGGGGCGATTTGGGTGATATCCTCCATCAAGCCGGCGGACTCCTTGATGATCGCCAGCACATTTTTGAACTCATGTGTCATTGATGCGGTTATTTTTCCAAAAAATTCAATATCTTTTCCAGTTAATGCCGTCATTTTAGCCTCTTCTATGTCTTTTTGGATTCTATGGCCTCATTCATCTTTGAAATCAACTCATCAATATCAAGGGGCTTCATGAGGTAATCGAATGCCCCCATCCGCATCCCTTCAAGCCCCTCCTTGGTTGAGCCGTGGCCGGTAAGCAGGATGACAGCGGTTCCGATTTTTTTTTCGTTGATGCGCTTGAGCACCTCCAGTCCGCTGATGCCGGGCATAATTACGTCCAGAACGATCACATTGAAGGTTTCCGTTTCAATCATTTCCAGTGCCTGCTCCCCGTCCGTGGCAACCCGGGCTTCAATGTCCCGGATGTCCAGCCGTTCAGCCAGGGCGGAGACGAACTCTACCTCATCATCCACGAGCAAGACCTTCACCTTATTCATTTTTCTCTCCCGCCTGTTTTTTGGGTAAATAAATCGTAAATGTGGAACCTTCACCCACTTGACTCTGAACCCTGATGTCGCCGCCGAGTTTTTTGATGATGCCGTAAGTGATGGACAAACCCAAGCCGGTGCCGTATTGTTTCTTGGTCGTAAAAAAGGGTTCGAATATTTGCTGTAAGGTTTCTTTTTCCATTCCCGGGCCATTATCGGCGATGGAGACGGCGATTGTATCCGCGTCCACGTCCCATGACTTCAATGTCACCTCGCCGCCCTGTTCGACGGCCGCAAAGGCGTTGTTAATGATATTTAAAAAAACCTGCTGAAGCTGTCCGCGATCCGATGATATTTTTGGAATCTCCTCGTCCAATTGGTATTGGGTGTGAATATTTTTGGAGATGGCCTCTTTTTTCAAAAACCCCACGGTTTCCTGCAGCACCTCATTGGCGTCTAACATTTCGTAGCGGCCCCCGATCTGCCGGGCAAAACCGAGCAGGCGCTGGGTAATGGACTTACAGCGACTGACCGATTGATTGATCGAGGCGGTCATTTTAAGCAGTTTGTCCTTGTCGTGGTAGCGGTCATGCTCGACCAGATCCTTTAGGAGGCCGGCTTTTTCATTGATTATTGACAAGGGGTTATTGATTTCATGGGCCACGCCGGCCGCCAGACGCCCGATGGAGGAGAGCTTCTGGGTGTATTCGAGGTTTCTGAATGCCGCCTCCCGGCGCTCATCCGCATCCTGGATGCGCCTTACCAGCAGATTGGTCACCCTGAAGATGACCAGTATGATGGCGACCAGGCTGGCCAGGAAGATGTAGATCATTTCCTTTCTGAGTGAGTGCCAGGATTTCAGAATAATCGAACGGGGAATGACTGTGACCAGCGTATAATCGTGCTTGAGAAAGTTCGATGAGATCTGGAAGACCTCCCGGCCCAGCGGATCGGTCTTTTCGGTGACATGCGTCCCCGAACCGGCGCGAGGAACGGAAAGGCGGCACTTTTCGAGTACACAGCCGTAAAATTTGGATTCCGTCTGCAGGATGCCGCTTTTGTTGATGATAAAGGCATCGCTGACCGGGGCCAGTCCCATGGCGGCAATCAGGCTGTCAAATTTTTGGGTGTCCATGGTGGCGCGCAGCACCCAGAAGGATCCGTCGGCTTTCAGATGATGGGCGGCCAGGGCGATATGGGGAAATTCGCGGTAGCCCATGAACACGTCGCTGATATAGGTGCCTCGCACCTGGACCTCTTGGAACCACTGCTGCTCGGAATAATTTTTGTTCACCAGATCGTAGGGGCCGGCATAGCTGACCTGAATGCCCTTGCTATTGATCAGGCCGAGATCCACATAGCCACCGAATGTGTCCCGCAGATCATGATATACCCGGTTTAACGTCTGTGGTTTGGATAGCTGCCTGAAGGTGTAGCTTGAGCTGATAAAGCGAATGGCTGAGATACGTTCCTCCAGAAACAGTTCAAAGGAATGGGTGGATTTGTTGACGATGGCCCGCATGGGCTCCAAACGTTCGGATTTGATTCTTGTTTGATATTGGAGCGAGTTTATCAGGAGCATGAGGGTCAAAGGAATGGCGGTTACCAGCAGCATGATGATGATCATGTTCCGCCGCAGACGAATGTAGCGCCTGTGCAGCGTGCGCCGCGTTTTTTTTTTCTTCGTTTGGGAATCGGTGCGATCCGCGTTCCGTTGGTCATTCATATGGGGAAGACTCCTTTTGTCTTTCAAGTATATCCCCGGTGTGCAGGCTGTTGTCAAGAAATCTTGAAACGGCGATATGCCATGGACCGATAACGGAATCATAAACCTGGATGCGTTTCCAGACCAGGTACTGGTAGTATTCATCTTCGATCCCGCCGCAGATGACCACATCGATGTTCTCGGTAAGAATAAGGTGGCAGAGCTGTTCGGCTGAAATCTGGGGCAACACGACGATGCGCTCATCCTGATACTGGCCGTTGGCGTCAATAGCTGCGATATAGGCCTCGGCGGTGAGGTCAAACCGTGGGGAGATATCATTGCCGAAAACGGGGATAAGGATCTTGGTCATTTCTTTATAGCTGCTTTGGTTGACTTAGCCGATATTGTATTGTTTCATTTTGCGCCACAGGGTGCTTCTTCCCCAACCCAGCAGACCGGCAGCTTTGCTGCGTCGTCCGCCGGCATTGTATAGGGCATCGAGAATCATCTGTTTTTCAATCTCCGGCCAGTTTTTTCCCCGTCTGTCCATTGCCCCCTTTTGTTTTTCATTGCCCATTGATTGATGGGTAGCGGCGGTTTCAGCAGGGCTGCGGTTTTCATGCGGGGCTTCGACAAGATAGGCCGGAAGATGGTCTATGTCGATGCGCCCATTCTGGCAAATATTGACCGAATATTCAATAATATTTCTTAATTCCCGGACGTTGCCGGGATACGGATAGGCCTTCAAAAGGTTTAGCGCCCGGTTCGTAAATCCTTTGATGGATTTGCCGAAGTGCATGGAAAAGTTATTGAGGAAATGATCGATCAGAAGGCGCAGGTCTTCCTCCCGCTCCCTTAGCGGGGGCAGGTGCAGGCGGACGACATTTAACCGGAACAAAAGATCCTCCCTGAATCCGCCGGTGCTCACCATATGTTCCAAATCGCGGTGGGTGCCGGCAATCACCCGGACATCCACATGGACCCCTTTTGAACTGCCCAGCGGATAAACGATTTTGTCGTCCAAAAACGTCAAAAGTTTGATCTGCAGAGATATCGGCAGGTCGCCGATTTCGGTCAAGAAAAGCGTTCCGTTCTGGGCCAGTCGGAAGCGGCCGGGCTTGTTTTCAACCGCTCCCGTAAACGCGCCCTTACGGTGGCCGAACAGTTCGGATTCAAGCAGCGTCTCAGGCAATGCCCCGCAATTGACCTTGATAAAGGGCCCTTTGGCACGGCTCGAGGATTCGTGGATGGCTTCGGCGAGCATATCCTTGCCGGTACCTGTCTCGCCGGTGATCAAAACGGATGAATCGTTCTGGGCGATCAGCGGCAGCGTTTGAAAGAGCCTCTCCATTTTAGGGCTTTTTCCGATGATATGCGAGAAACTGAAGGCTGGGTGGGTTCCCGCATCATCGGTGTTTATGGATCGAATATCCTCGACGGTTTCGATGTAGCCGGCGATATCGCCATTCAGGTCGATTAGCGGGGCCATTGTGACCCGAATGGGAATCCGCTGGCGCTCCTTGTTGATGATATCGCTGGAATAGGAAACGGGCCCGGAATGCCGATCCATTTTAAGCAGGGGGCATTGCTTGAAACAGATCCGGCTGCGCAGGATATGGTGGCAGCCGATGCCGGCGGCCTCTTCCCGGTAAAAGCCGGTCAGCGCTTCAAGCGCCCGGTTAAGGGTGATAATCCGCCGCCGGGGATCCAGGATGAGAATTCCCATGGGAATCTCGTCGATGATGGCCTTGAGGGCTATAGGGGATTCGAATAGCCCCTGTATGGTGGATAGATAGCTCATTTTCCTGGACTGATCACTTTCGGCTGGATTGCCCTTTCCTCTCTTTTTGTTTGTCCTGAAATGCCTTCAGGACAAACTGCCTGGCGAATTCCGGATGGGACAGATAGCCCAATGAATGATGGCGGAAGCTATCCCGCATGGATTGGAAAACCGCGTCTTTTTCCCCCTCATCGATAAAGTGGCGGGTGTTTTTTCTCTCAAAGACCAACTCATCGCCGATCAACTCTTTAACCGTTGACTTTGTAGGGATCCCGGGATCTTCCGCCTCCCAGATGCTGTCGACCCGGATATGAATGCGTGCGATCATTTGAACGCGCCATCTGTCGCCGGCTACAGGTCGGGATGCGTCATATATATCGAGCTGGAGGTTGTTTGCCAGCTTGATGGCTTCAATGTGTTGTTCTTCCATGGCGATGCCTCAAAAAATCCGGTTTTTACGAGCTTGTCAATTCTGATTCCTGGATATCTTTTCAAATATAATAGTATCTCAGGGGTAAAAAATTTTTCTATAACCTAAATTGAGCGATTTTCAAGTTTGCCGCAGATACAAGGAAAATGATGTCGAGCTATAGGCGCCTATGCGAGACATCATTTGACGCAGTAGATGCGGTGAAATTGGAAATCCCGGAGGGTTTCAAATTTTTTGATTTAAAAAATGACCCAATATCCTAAAAATAAATTAAAAATTAAATCTTCAAAAAATTGAAACGCTCAATTTAGGTATAATATTTCCGGTGATGTGTCAATGATTGGACGGACGCTGTACGTGAGATGCCGGGGCATGCTGCGGCGCCCCCCGGATTTCAATTATACGGCACCCGGCCGCCTTTTTTCAGCCGGGTGCCGTATGGTGGGGCTTTTAAGCGGCCAGCGTGAAGGCCTTTTCAGCGGCACTGCGGATCTCATCGGGGGTAAAGGGCTTGTGCAGGTAATCAACGATACCCAGCCGCGCGCTTTCCTTGGCGGTTTCAATGCTTCCATAGCCGGTAATAATAATTACCCTGGTTTCCGGAATATGGCTTTTTACTGTTTTCAGAAGCTCCATCCCCTTGACGCCGGGCATTTTAAGATCCAGGAGCACCAGGTCAAACGGTTTGTTCTGGATTTTTTCCCTGGCTTCGTCTTTGGTTACCGCCTGCTCCGCCGCGTATCCCTCTTTTGCCAGGATTCGCTGGATATTGTGGGTAATATTGATTTCATCGTCAATAACCAGAATGCTGCCTTCCGCCGCCTGCCGGGGAAACTCGATCACATCCGCTTCGGCTCTCGCCCCCATTGGCGCCTTCATCTGTTCCACATGCTGCTTGAGTGCCTCATAGGGCATAAAGGCAAACTCGCCCGCCCGAAGATTATGGATGTACTCAGGTCCGGTCAGGGCTGAGACTTCTTCATAGTTGAAGGGCATATCGATGCCAATGAGTCTCTTAACATCGGCTCCCTGTTTTTTCTCCGCTGATTTGCCCTTTTTAGCCTTCTGCTGGGGGCATACCCCGGTTTTGAGTCCGGCCTTACAGGTCTTGCCGAGTTTGGCAAAGATGTCGCATACCCTCTGACCGACCTCGCAGTAGTTTTCCGGCTTTTTCACTTCAACGACCGGCATGTCGGAGGGGCCCAGCCTTTTAACATAATCCTCCCCGGTATACTTGGCCACTTCATCGGCATCAAAGGGAGTATCGAGGCCGATAATATTCACCTTCTCCTTTTCATGCCGTGTCGTCGGGGCCTCCTGGAGTTCGTCGGATACCGCCAGATTAATCGTATCCCTGAGTTCCTCGGGCGTAAACGGTTTGGTAATATAATCCAGCGCCCCGAGCTGCATGGCTTTGACAGCCGTATCGGTCGAGGCATAAGCGGTCATGATAAGCGCCTTGGTCAGGGGCCATTCTTTTTTCACCCGCTTTAACAGCTCCAGACCGTTCATGCCGGGCATTACCATATCCGAAAGCAGCAGGGAGAAGGATTCCCCCTCCATTTTTTCGAGCGCTTCCCGGGCGCCTTCGGCCTGGACAACCTCGTAATTCTGTTTGGACAGGATTTTACTTACATTTTCACAGATATTTTTCTCGTCATCGACCACGAGCACTTTTTTCTTTTCAGTCATGGTTGCCCCCTTTCCTGGTTTTTGGGTATTGCGTGGGTTTGCTTTGTCCTTTTTTAGCTATTAGCACTGCAGTTTGTATGCCAATATCGGGTAAAAATATAATATATTGAAATATTTATTAATTATCTAAAAATAGGGTAGGCTTTGTCTAGAGGTTTATATATCTTTTATATACATAAAGATTCTTCGTACCCGCTCGAAACGGGCAAAAAGGCTGTATAAAAAAAATAGGCGGGTGTATATAAATTGGGTATTAGGGGTTAGGTATCAGGGGTTGGCGGGGATAGCAGGGGACCACCGGCGAGGGATCGGGTATTATCGTGATTTAACGGCTACCCGAGTGGAACTATTTTCCCGATGTTTTGATGCCGTATTTTTTCATCATATTTTGAAAATTGGGCCGCTTAAGCCCGGTTTCCCGGGCGGCCCGGGTGATGTTCCAGTCGTTTTTTGCCAGCGCATGTAAAAGGAAGTTTTTCTCAATCCTGGCCACGGCTTTCTGGCGGATCTCTTTTTTTACCTGAACAAGCTCGGCGTTGGTTTCAGGCACATAGCCCATTAGGCGTTCGATATCGCCCATATCGCTCAACTGCGGAAGATCCTGGGCCGTAATCCTGTCGCCTTCACAAAGAATTACCGCGCGTTCCACCGTATTGCGAAGCTGACGGATATTGCCCGGCCAGTGATAGTCTATGAGCCGGTTGGCCGCTTCATCGTCAAAGCCGCAAATCGATTTTCCCCGTTCCGGGTTGAGCTGATGGAGAAAATGGTAGGCGATGGGCAGAATATCGCTTTTCCGCTCCCTTAAAGGCGGCAGATGGATGGGATAGACATAGATGCGATAGTAAAAATCTTCTCTGAAAGTGCCCTCTGCGACCATTTGTTTGAGATCCCGGTTGGTGGCGAAGATCAGACGGACATCGACTGAATGGCGGCTTGTGCCCCCAAGCGGCATAAACTCACGCGTATCAAGAAAACGAAGCAGTTTGCCCTGAATATCCGGGGTCGTATTGCTGATCTCGTCCAGAAACACGGTGCCGGTATCGGCCAGCTGGAAAATGCCCTCCTTGTCTTTGCTGGCGTCGGTAAATGCCCCCTTTTTATACCCGAAAAGCTCGCTTTCCAGCAGATTGCCGGTCAGCGTGCCGCAGTCAATGCCGAAAAAAACCTTGTTCTGCCGGCTGCTGTTGGCATGAATGGCCCTGGCGACGAGCTCTTTGCCCGTGCCGCTTTCCCCGTAAAGAAGGACGGTCGCATCCGTGTCCGCCACCTTACGCACCATCTTAACAACGTTTTTAATCTGGGGGCTGCCGCCGATGAGTTGATGCGATGGGGCAGGGGCGCTTCTCTGGGCGTGCGTCAGTTGTTTGTTCTGTCGATGGATTTTTTGTTCTTTTAGGGCCTCTGCCACCACAGCGCGGAGTTCATCAGGGGTAAATGGTTTGGGCAGATAATCAAAAGCGCCCATTTTCATAATATCCACAGCCGATGAGATACTGGCATAGCCGGTGATGATAATGACCAGGGTCTCAGGCGTGTTCTCCCTTATCCATTTCAGCACCTCCGTACCGCCGACCGGCCCCATTCTTATATCCGTAATAACCAGGTCATACGAATTCTCGGCCAACATGGCCAGGGCTTTGTGGCCCTCTAGGGTGTAGTCGGTTTCATAATCATTTTTGGATAATATTTTCCGGCAGTTCCGGCATATGTGCGGTTCATCGTCAATGATCAGGATTCGGGCGCTCATTTCAGTGGCCATTTCTATGGAACGCCTCCAACCGGAAGGGATACTGTAAACCGGCTGCCATGACCGGGCCGGCTGTCAATTTCAATCCGTCCGCCATGCTGCTCCACGATGCTGTGGGTGATCGAAAGGCCCAGGCCGGTTCCGTCCTCGCGGGTGGTATAAAACGGGTCGAAAATTTTTTCCTGGTTTTCACTGGAAATTCCGCTGCCCGTATCGCTGACAGTGATGAGGATTTCATCGGCCGAAGGATCATAGCTGGTAGTGAAGGTAATCCAGCCGCCTGAATCAGTGGCCTCAACTGCATTGAGCGTAAGGTTGATCAATATTTGTTGGATCTGTTCCTTATCGATATATATCCGGGGCAGGTCATCAGCCAGACTCGAGTCTACATAGACATCTTTAAACTCCGCCTGTTTTTTGGTGAGGTAAATGTTATCCCGGACGATCGCATTGATATCCTGCAGCTTTTGCATGGGCTTGGTCTGTCTGGCGAAATCGAGCAGGTTCTGCACGATTTTTCGGCAGCGCTGGGCCTCAGCAGATATAACCGCCAGCTCCTTAGAGATCTCTTCGTCTGGGGCGACTTCCTCCTGGAGCATCATCGAAGAGGTCATAATGGTCGTCAGGGGGTTATTGATCTCATGGGCGATGCCCGCTGACAGGCGGCCTATCGATATCAGCTTCTCCTGTTGCATATGGGCCTTCTGGATTTTGATCTCCTGGGTGATATCCCTCATTATTTCAATCACGCCGTTTATTTCATGGTTGTTGGCAAGCGGGTAGCAGGAGATGGCGTAATAGATTTCATTGCCGTTCTGGTCTAAATGGGTATGGGTCGTCATGCAGGGCCTGTTTTTTTCATAGATTTCGGCCAGCGGGCAGGGATGATTCTCGCCGGAGCAGGGCTGATCCTGGTGGTGGCCGATTTTATAGCAGTATTGCCCGAGCGCCTCTTCGGCTTTCAGCCCCAGTTTGTTCAGCATGGCCTCATTGATATCGAGAACCCGGTAATTCGTATCAATCACCATGGCCTCTTCCTGGATAAATTGGTTCATCAAAACTTCATAGATATTTTCCTTCTCGGTGAGCTGGGATTCAAAATCATCGGCTTTTTTGTAGGCGTCGTCGATCTCCCAGAAAAGAATCGCTGTTGTATGGGCCATGGCCCGGACGCTTTTTTTCTTCTTGGCGAGGATATCATTATAGATATCCATATCGCCGGTGAGTTCAACGATCAGTTCGATATCGTCGCGGGCAAACAGCTCGTTGTAGTCGTTGGTGACAAAAAGCCCCAGTTCTTTCGCCTTGATCAGGCCGAGGGCGGTATCCTTGGGGTCTGCAACGGCCACCACGCTGGGTTTGAAAATGTTGAATTTATGTTTCTTTATGAAATCCAGCAGATATAGGCATCTTGTGCCGCCGCCCACAATGGCGATATTCATGTTAAACTCCCATACTTCTAAGTAACTTAACGGTTTAAGGTTTAGGGTTTAAGGTATAAGGTTCAAGGAAATCAAACTGTTATACTCATATTGGCCTTACACACACCGAAAAGTTACTTTTAGGCTCGGTCCCGGGCAGCCGGCCCGGGGGGAACACTTCCAAGGAACTTCATCGTATTCATTCCCATAGACGTAATCAAAATTTAAAAGCCGATACATAATAAAATTATCATTCGTCCTGTCCGTAACAAGCCAATATCTTTTCCCCCCGGTTTTTTCGTCAGCCTAAGCATAAAGGTTCGCCTTCGGCGCCTTGACGGGATCGGCCCTTAAATCCATCCGTTTCAGGGTATGAATACATTCTTCTCCGGATCGCCGGCATTTTCACCGGCGGGGTCTTGGTATCATCCCGTTTTCCAGAATGAGTTTCCGGCCGGCCTCTGAAAATGTGTAGTCAACAAATTTTTTCACCTCGCTTAGAGGGGGCTTGCCCCGGATCACATAATAGAAAATTTGATAATACGGGTAGTCCGGATCTCCGGGCAGTCTATCGTCAATTTTTATCAAACGGATGTTCCGGTCTTTGGCCACAGCCCCCTGGCCGATAAAGGAGATCCCGCCACAGGGAAAATATTTCAGCGTCTTTACGGCCATGGTGGAATCCCACGTCATTATGTCGTATTTAATATCCTTGCGTTTCATGAAGTGCCTTCGAAAATTTCTGTTGGCTGCCGTCTTTTCGCTCGGAACGATGACGGTGATTTCGAGGTCTTTGCCCCCGACGGCTTTCCAATTGGTTATGCTCCCGCTGAAGATATCCTGCACCTGTTTCTCCCTTAGGCTGTGGACGCCGCAATCCTTTCTGGCAATCACAGCAAGTGGATCTTTGCAGATAGGAATCTGTCGAAGCCCCTTTTCAATCTGCGGCGGGCTCAGATGCCAGGTAGTCGAGGCGAGGTCACTGCGACCGGACATCAATTGAAAAACGGCGGCATCGGAGGACATGGTGGAGACAGCGATTCGAATGCCCTCATCCCGGGTAAAGGCGTCGAGTTTTTGCTTGTCTAGTGCCTGATAGACCTGATTGGAACAGGTATAGTGCACAAAACCGATATCCTGTGCCAGCGGTTTGCCGTCCCATACCCCAAGCATAATGAGGCAAAAAATGCCTGCAATCGTATACCTGATAATTATGGATGTCATCTTTCCTCCTCCCTATTGGATTCAAAAAATTTTTCAGCGTCTGGAAAACTTTTCCACCGCCATCCTTCAGATTCCGGCAGAGGTCTTGGCAACTGCATGGAGCCGGTTCAGTAACCTATGCCTTCAGGAACTATCGTCTAGAAAGATAGCAAGGGGTATGCCAAACCGTTTGGACCGGTTCCAATGGCCCATCGGCTGAAAAAATATGAACAATCGGCTAGAGAGGGGAAGGGATAGGGGGCTTATGGGAGTTTTATGGATGCGGGGGAAGTTTACATATTGTAAAAAAAATCAGCATCGCGTCGATTTTTTGCAAGAGCCCTCATGGAGGGCTCGGCCTTTAATTTGGAGTCGTTGCGCCTCGCCGGGGCTGAGGCCGGCCAGGCGCCTTTACCGCCGGGCGATTCGGTGTCGGCGGCTTCGGGCCTCCTTTAACTTCTGAGTTTCGCGGCGATATCTTCGGCTATCTGGGCGATATCGAGTTTTTCCAGCTTCTCCTTTTCCGGTATGCCCCTGTCCGGGCTCCAACCCCTTTGCTTCCAGTATTTGGGCAGGGATTCGTCGAAGAGCCTGGCAATGTCGCCGTCAAAAGCTGTCTTGCCCTTGAAGGGGCCGGTGGGCAAAGGCTCTTTAAACCATCGCCCGGGAAACATTTTGGGGCTGTCCCATTCCTCTCTGGGCTCTTTGATATTCTGGGAGCGGAGGTTAAAGAGCTTGGAAAGGGCATAGGCCCTTTCACCGACTTCAAGAAGCGCCTTCTTGTTGAAATCGCTCCAGCCGGTTACCGCCTTGAGGAGTTCCAAATTTCCCTCGTCCCCCCAAAAGCCACTGGCAAAAAGACAGTAAATCATGGAATTGATGGCCGCATTCAGGTTCTGCCCCTCTACCGCCCCTTCATAGTCTATCGGCGTCTTTCTGAAGGCCGCCGAACCGCCGCCGGTATGCTCGCAGGGACGGACCACCGTGACATAATCCAGGGCGTTGCGGTCATGGTTGCTTCGGGTCCCGTGGGCGGGCTGCGCATACCGTTTGCCGGTCATGCAGTAGTCCATGATCGCCCCGTTATCCTTTTTCTTGCTTAAATACCGGGCCGTCTCGTAGACGCCTTTACCCAGGATCCTTCCGATCCCTTTTCGATATATGATTTTTTCAAAAATGGCCTTTACGGATTCCAGGTCCCCCCAACCCGGATCGATGCCGTCGAGATCCGCGGGTTCGACGAGGGCCCTTTGCCGCAATTCCATGAGCAGCCCCACCAGCGCGCCGCCTTCGATAAAATCCATGCCCGCATTGTCAGAGAGCCAGGTCGTGTACTGCGTTTTCGAGGCATTTTCCGTCATGTCATCAAAAGTCCCGGTATAGGGATCGCCCGGATCAGTGCCCGTTGCCTCCAGATAGCCAATATTGCCGCCGACCATTCCCATGGCCTCCCAATCCGGCATGTCGGTAATGGTCTGGTCCAGCAACGGATTTTCGCTGGTCACCCGGGCTGGATACATACAGTGCAGGGCGCATCCGGGGCAGGCCTGTTTGCGGGCAAAACTTAACTGGTCCACAAACGGGCCGGACAATGTCTTTACTGTTTTTGGATCCGCCCAGGATTCCCACTGCCAGTTCCTGATCGGGTATCCGCCCACGATATTTGCCTCCCTGGTGCTTGCGCCGGCAGTTCCGTATGTCCGCCAGAAATGGCTTTTTCCTTCCCGTTTCTGGATATTGTTCATGAGCCGGAGGAACTTTTGTTTGTCCGCGAACTTTTGGCCCCTGGTTCCCCTGACGACGATCCCCTTCAGGTTTTTGGATCCGGCGACGGCGCCGGAACCGTAGCGTCCATGGGCTCTGGCGCCCTCTGTGACCATATTGGCAAACCAGACCCCGTTTTCTCCGGCGGGTCCGATAACCCATGCACTGGCCAGCCGTTTGCCGCCTATGCCCTGTTTTCTCGGCGGCCTGAGTTTTGCCCATTTTTTGATCATATCCGATTCGGCAAGGGTGCTGCCTGAGACCTCGAGGGGCGCGAGAACGTTTTTACGCATTTCGATCTCCGCCTCCTCGGTCCCCATGCCCCAGAATGCTTCGGCGCTTCGGATTTCTATATGATCGTCTATCACGGCGAGGTATACGGGTTTATCCGCCTTTCCCACGATCTGAAGGCCGTCCCAGCCGGCAAACTTTAGATTTGCCCCGCCCTGGCCGCCGCAAAAGGTGATACAGTTAAATCCGTACGGGCTTTTGGTGACGATGGCGGTTCGGGGGTTTGGAGCGATCCCTGTAACCGGTCCCACAAGGAGCTGTAGCATATTATCAGGCCCCAGCGCCTGTTTATCCGGTTCTGCAAGGCCCTCCTTAATAAGGAAATACATCCCCATGGCCCAGCCGCCCAGGTATTTCCTGTATACCTCCTCCGGCGGCGTTATAGTGGTAACCGAGCCCGAGGAAAGGTCTATCCGGGCAATTTTTCCGGTAAATCCGTAAAAATTGTTCATTTATAGCTCCCTTTCGACGTTAAACATTTTTTTATAGAGCAATTCGGCCGCATGATCCGGGCTGTTCGCATAGTAGCGGCCGTTGACCTGGACCGGGATGAAGGCAAGCGCCCCTTCGGGGCAGGCCTTTACGCATTCCGGATCGCCGCCGCAGCGGGTGCACACCTGAGCCTTGCCTTCAATGGGGTCGAAGGATATGCCGCTTCCGAATTGCTCTTCACAAACCTCCAGGCAGCGACCGCAGTCATTGATGCCGAGGCATCTGTCCCTGTCCACGGTCATATAGCCCATGCCGGTAAGGCCCTCTTCGCCGTCGCCTGCTTTGACCCGATGAAGGGCGGCGGTCGGACAAACCGCCTCACACGGGTGCTGCTCGCTACCCTCCGCCCATTTTATCAGCTCGCAGTACTGGCAGACGTTGACAAAATCCACAAACTGAAAGCGCATGGGCCTGATTCTGGAAAACTCCAAATTGATCGTATGGCGGGCCTCTTCCGGTGCGATGGCCTTCATATGTTTCTCGGCACATGCCACGGCGCAGGCCATACAGCCGGTGCATTTGGCGGGGTCAAAAAGAATCGTATAGCCGGACTTCGGTTCCGAATCCTTGGTTTTATCAGATGCCGCCGCCGCCGCATCC
>JAGXLR010000135.1 GCA_018334555.1 Desulfobacterales bacterium | reverse complement strand
TTCGTGGTCCAGCGTATCCGTTTCCATAGAACATGAGTGCGTATACGAGGAAAAGCTGGTTGAGGGGGATCTACAGGCCATTTTACTGGATGCCATGCGTTCAAAGGATGAAAACGAAGAAGAAGAAGCCAATCAGGCCGCAGCTGAGGAAAACGAGATCGTTTTGGATGAGCCTGTAAGCGGTGAGGCAGAAAAAGAAACCGAAAGCGAAAAACCCCAGAAACAGGCAGAGGGGGCGCAGCCTTCGGCCCAACCCGCAGCGCCGGAGGCGCCCGAAGAACAACTCTCGGCGGTTGAGACCCTTCGCCGGCAGCTGGAATCCGCGCTGGGCAATGATAGGGGGGTTAAGGATGTCTATTCGGATAGCGTATGGGATCAGATCGTATCTGATTTATCCGATCTCGGAGAAATTTTTGGTTTCGGCCAATTGAATGTGATATATGCGAATAAGGGCGAGCAGGGGCAATATTTGGTTATGCCGGAAGAGGAAACAACGGTTATCTCAATCGACCCGGATGCCCCAAGAGACCGAATCATAGGGGCTGTGAGTTGAGTTGTACTTTAGCAATCGGATAAACGGGATTGATCATGGCGGATATTTTTAAAGATGTTCTTGGCATTGAGGGGGTTCACGGCGTTTTATTCCTGACAGAAGAGGGGGTTCTGTCGGTATCCCAATTTACAACAGATTATCAATCTGATGAGGAAAAAATAAAGGGAGTGGACTGGTCTTCCATGGTTGGGGAATTATCCGGTATTGCTGAAGCTGAAATAATGTTTGACGAGGGCCGGTTCTATATCCGAAAAACGAACAGCGGCTATTTGATGGTGATCCTCGAGGATCATGCGCCGGTATCAATGGTTCGATTGAATTGTGAGGTTTTGCTGCCGGTGCTTGATAAACAGAAAGCCGGTAAGGGCATCAGCCAGCTGCTGCGAAAAAAGATTTTTTAGCTACGGCGGCCTCTCAAAATCTATTAAAAGCGGCGTCGCCTGGACATGCGCATGGGGGTCTAGCGGCGGCGTGGAAGCCTGCCCCATTTTTCTACTCCAATTTGCCCGAAACGCCCTTTATTCTTTTCAAAACAATCCGAATGCGTTATTATTATAATTGGTTCCGAAAGGGACTATGGATCGATATAAAAATGCCGAAAAGGGGCATTTTTATAGTTATTTGACGATAAAGGAGGCATCAGGATGGGAGACGCCCAAACGTCAACCAATGATATAGAGGCCAGGCTTAAAACGGCAGACACCTATGAATCCCATGGTCTGTATGATGAGGCGCTGGCCGTATATCAGCAGGTTTTATCCGAGCTGCCTGAGGATGATGAGGCCAGACGAAATGATCTCCAAAGCCGGATCGACGCCCTGCGGCAGGAGATTGAGGACGATGCTCAGGAGCCGGATTATGACCTCACCTCTGAGGATGTAAGCCATATCAAAACCGGTCTTTCCATCGGTGAGAGCGGCCCTGAAATCTGTGACAGTGCGATCGCCTTCAAGGAATTGGGACTTTATAAAGAGGCGGTGGCCGAATACCAGAAGCTTTTTCAGACGGACTATTCGATTGAGAATTTTATACAGGATTTCATGGACTGTCTGCTCTCGGTGTATCCGCCGGGTGAGGCTTTCGAAGAGATCGATCGGATGGCAAAAGAAAACAAGCTGCCGCAAAAGACCGAGGCCGCTATCAAATTCGAGCTCGGCCAGGAGCTGGATAAAAGGGATTACAAGGAACTCTCTGTCAAATGTTTCGAGGCGGTGCAAAATCTCGACCCGGTCTACCCCAAAATCAAAGAACGGCTCGAGTCTGTACAGCCGGAGCGGCGGTTTGAATCCCGATACGATTACCTGCTGAAAAATGAGATCGTCTCGACCACCCAGCTTCAAAAGGCATTGTCCCAAGCCAAGAAAATGAAGAAGAGTGTTGAGTTCATTCTCATGAATCAGTTCAAGGTCTCTAAGGAGAATATCGGCCAATCGCTTGCCGCCTATTATAATTGTAAGTTCCGGACATTCGATCCGAAGATGGAAGTGCCCTATGAGCTGATCAGCAACTTGAAAAAGCCCTTTCTGCTGCAGGACCTGTGGGTGCCGGTGCATTGGGATGTCGGGCATATTGAAATTTTAATGGATGATCCAAAAGACTTGAGAAAACTGGATCATGCCAAGGCCCTGTTCAATACCAATAAATTCGTGTTCTCCGTCGGTATTAAGGAGGATATCGAGGAAATCATCAACCTGTTCTTCAAAGAGAAAAAAACGCACGATGGGGGGCAGCAGACAGGCGGCGGGTCGAGTCCGGGGGCGCTCGACGAGATTTCGGATATCTCATTCGAAGAAGAGGAAGAGGACCAGGAAGACGATTCTGACGAGATTGACGAGGGCTCCAGCAAGGTCGTCCGTCTGGTTGACCAGATGTTGATTTCCGCTTACCGCAAGGATGCCTCGGATATCCATGTAGAGCCCTCCCCGGTGACCAAACGGACCAAGATCCGATTTCGTATTGACGGGGTTTGCCAGGATTTTCTGGAGATTCCCAATTCATTCGCCCATGCCCTGCTCTCAAGAATCAAGATCATGTCCAATCTGGATATTGCCGAGCGGCGGATGCCCCAGGATGGAAAAATCAAGTTTAAACGCAAAGGGACCCCCGAGTTCGAACTCAGGGTGGCCACGCTACCGACTTCCGGCGGTTATGAGGACGCCGTCCTGCGGATTCTGGCCACCAGTGGCGCTATGCAGATAGAGGACCTAGGACTGACGGAGAGAAACTATGAACTGTTGAAAAAAGCCATCAATAAACCCTATGGGATCATTTTATGTGTCGGCCCGACCGGATCAGGGAAAACGACGACGCTTCATTCGGCGCTGCACCACATTAACAGTCCTGAACGCAAAATCTGGACGGCTGAAGATCCGGTGGAAATTTCCCAGCTCGGCCTGCGGCAGGTCGAGGTTAAAAACAAAATCGGCCTGGATTTTGCCCGGATCATGCGCTCTTTTCTCCGGGCCGACCCGGATGTGATCATGGTGGGTGAGATGCGGGACTACGAAACCGCCTCCATCGGCGTTGAAGCCTCCCTTACCGGTCATTTGGTTTTCTCGACGCTTCATACCAACAGTGCCCCTGAAACCGTCACCCGACTCCTGGATATGGGGTTAAACCCCCTGAACTTTTCGGATGCCTTCCTGGTGGTTTTAGCCCAACGCCTGTTGAGACGACTTTGCAAAAATTGCCGCAAGGAGTATACGCCATCCAAAGAGGAATTTGACGAATTGGTCAAGGATTACGGGGCCGATGAGTTCGAGCTGACCGGCATTAAGCATACATCCGATTTGAAGCTGTATGCCCCGGTCGGTTGTGAACAATGCAACGGGACCGGTTACAAGGGGCGGCTGGGCATACATGAGCTAATGGATGGGAGTAAAGAGATTAAACGGATGATCAAAAAACAGGCCAGCGCTGAGGAACTCTTCAACCAGGCCAAGCAGGAAGGCATGACCACTTTGATGCAGGATGGAATCCTAAAGGTGTTCAAAGGGTTGACGGATATTAATGAAGTTCGCCGGGTCTGCGTAATTACTTGAGATGGAAATTTTCAATGGGAAACAGACTGTTAAACTTACTACAGGCGCCTCTAAATCGTCTATTTCCCCGCTGGATATATGCCTTCCGGACATCTTCCGAACCATCAATGGCCAAAAAACAAAATAAACGGGTCTTTAGGCGTTTTCCCGCTGAATTTGATGTTTCAGTAAAATTTTCCGGAAATGTCAAAGTCCCAGACCGGGATGAGGGCGAATTACAGAATATATCCGGCGGTGGCGCCATGTTCTTTCCCTGTCAGCCGGAAAAATATTACGCGGGGCAGCAGATTGAGGCGACCATCTATCTGGCCGGAACCAATGACGTCAAAGCCTGTATTCGTACGGAGGCAACGATTGTCCGTGTGGAAGGGGCAGAGGAGGATTCCGCGGATAGGCCGGTTCGTGTGGCGATTCGATTTGATCGGACATTCGATTTTGAGCGGATTGACAGCAACGATACCGAGATGAAGGAATGAAGAGGGGAAAGCCAGTTCATTATCGCGATTATCGGAGCCTCGGCGGTAAAATCGTCGTGGCGCTGGTCATGATGGCCGTCATTCCCTATCTGCTGTTGATCTATCTATTTTTTAACAATCAGATAGACTTTACCGAAACATTTATTTTTTTTCTCCCCCTTATTTTGATATCCATTCTGGCGGGCTTTTCATTGCTTCGCCGCTCTGCCGATCAGTTGTCTTTTCTCAGCCAGGAGATCGCCGGCCTGGAATCCGGGGAAAAAAACGGTCCGATACAGATTCAAGGCGACCGGGAGTTAAATGAAATTGCGAGCCATTTCAATAAGATGATGCAAGAACTCGAAAAGATGAAGCGGAAAAATCAGGAACAGGCGACGCAATTGATGATTTATTCCCGGGACCTCGCCCTATCCTATCAGAAGACCAAACAGGAAGAGGCGTTGCGGAACCGATTGAGCCGCTATGTCGGTAATAATTTGGTCGAGAAGCTGGTCAATTTAAAAGACGGGGTTCTGTTGGAAACCGAGCGTCGGGAAGTGACGATCCTGTTCGCCGATATCCGGTCCTTTACAGCCATCGCCGAGCGGATGGAGGCGGACGACGTCGTCTTGATGCTCAATCAGTATTTCAGTATCATGGTGGACACGATTTTCAAGAACAACGGTTTGCTGGATAAGTTCGTGGGCGATCAGTTGATCGCCGTTTTTGGGCTTATGGAGTCAGATGCCAATACCCCGCCTGAAGATGCGATCCGCACGGCGCTTGAAATGCAGCAGGCCAACCGGACCCTCATGGCCCGTAGGTACAGGGAAAACAAGGAATATTTTGATATAGGTATCGGCATCAATACGGGAGAAGCCATCATCGGCAACATTGGATCCTCAAACCGAATGGACTACACCGTTATCGGGGATTGCGTCAATGTGGCGGCCAGATTGGAGGAGATGGCCAAAGGGGGGGAGATCCTTATCGGCGAAAATACGTTCCGGAAAAGTGCCTGCGATTTTAATTTCGAATGCCGGGGGGAGGTTTACGTTAAGAACAAGCAGGAACCGGTCGTTTGTTATAATGTCCTATGCCGTTGAACGAAACGAAAGAAATTTGGCGGAAGTGCATGGGAATCGAACCCACCTAGGACGGTGTTAACGCCCTACACCGGATTTGAAGTCCGGGAGCCCCACCAGTGAGCTTCGCACTTCCGTGATTTCTGGTCTTTAAACTAAAAGTAACCCTTGATGGTTGTCAATACTTTTTAAGCAGTAGATTCGGGGATAAAACATGATAAACAGGGAGCGCCTTGCCGAAACTTTTACCACCCTAGTCATGATCGACAGTATTTCAAGGCAGGAGGCCCGGATTTCGGAGGCCATTTGTCGCATGCTGGCGCCTTGGGATCCTGAAATCCAGGTTGACGGGGCGGGCAGCAAGACCGGCAGTGATACGGGGAATCTCATCATGCGGATAGCCGGTGACGAGAATATCCCGCCATTAATGTTAAATGCCCATATGGATACGGTCGAGCCGGGTAAGGGGGTGGTGCCGGAATTCTCTGACGGCGTATTTACCAGCAGGGGGGACACGATCCTGGGGGCGGATGACAAAAGCGCCATTGCGATTATTATCGAATCGTTGAAAGTCATCGAGGAAAACGGACTTCCCCACGGGCCTATTGAGCTGGTCTTTACCATTTGTGAGGAAATCGGCCTGCTTGGCGCCAAAAATTTGGATTTTGATCTAATCACCGCCCCTTTTGGATATGCCCTGGACACATCGGATACCGATGCCATTATTACCCGGGCGCCTGCGGCCAATCAGTTCGAAATAAACCTTTACGGCAAGGATGCCCACGCCGGGGCCGATCCGGAACGCGGCATCAACGCGATTCTTTTAGCCAGCCAGGCGATCGCCCGGCTTTCCCTGGGGCGGATCGACGAGGAGACCACGTGTAATATCGGGGTCGTCGAAGCCCTGGGGGCAACCAACATCGTGCCCAGGCATGTGCTGGTGAAAGGGGAGGTCCGGAGCCATGATGAGGGTAAACTGAAGCGGGTCACTGATACCATCATTTCGGCCTTTGCCGATGTCGTCAATGATTACCGGAGCCGGCAAGGGTTGGACGATCTGCCTCGCTTCGACGTTTCCATCCATAAAGAATTCGCCTCCACCCAGATCCCCGATAACGCCCCCCTTGTTTCGCTCGTGCAGCAAGCTGCGGAAGGGCTGGGGCGAACAATCGCCCCAAAGCGCACCGGCGGCGGATCAGATGCCAACATTTTCTTTGAAAACGGCGTCGCTGCCGGTGTCCTCGGTACCGGAATGACCGATATTCACAGCACACGAGAGTCGATCAGGCTTGATGATATGGTAAAAGGCGCCGAACTCCTGGTCGAAATCATCAAAAAACACGGAGAAAATGCCGGTTGAGTTTTGATGTCATTGCCTATTTCGATTGTTTTTCCGGGATCAGCGGCGATATGACCCTCGGGGCCTTTATTGACCTCGGGGTGCCTTCGGACTGGCTGGTTGAGACCATTAAATCCGGCCTGGCCATTGAATTTGAGCTCTCCGTCACCTCTGTTACCCGGATGGGTATCTCCGGCCGTGGGGTCTATGTTTCCTCAACGGATCAAAAGCCCCGCCATTATACGGATATCAAGGCGTTGATAGAAAACAGCAAATTCTCCGATGCGGTGAAATCGTTGAGTCTGGATATGTTTGACCGGCTTGCCGAAGCGGAATCCTCAATTCATGGGTGTCCGAAGGAGGCCGTTCATTTTCACGAGATCGGCGCCGTGGATTCCATTGTGGATATCGTGGGGGCCGCTCTGTGCGTTGAATACCTTCGGATCGATCGGATTCTGGCCTCTAAAATTCCCCTGGGCCGCGGGACGGTTGCTTGCGCCCACGGAACCCTGCCGGTGCCGGTTCCGGCCACGATCGAAATCTTAAAGGATGTGCCGGTGTATGGTACTGATATTGCAGGTGAATTGGTAACCCCCACCGGCGCGACGATTATCCGGACCCTGGCACAGGAATTCGGGCCGGCCCCGGAAATGACTATTGCAGATGCGGGCTATGGCGGTGGCAGTCGGGATATTGAGGCCGTGGCGAATCTGCTTCGGGTGGTTTTGGGGCATTCTGCAGAAAAAGAAGACCGCATGGCAATGGTTGAGACCTGCATTGATGATATGAATCCAGAAATATACGGATTTCTTTGGGAGCGTCTCACGGCAGACGGGGCCCTGGATGTTTATATGCTTCCGGTATTTATGAAAAAGCATCGACCGGGCACCTCGCTTCAGGTATTATGCCCGTGCGCCTGCCGGGAGCGCATCATCCGGCGGATACTAACAGAAACCACGACATTGGGGGTCCGCTATTATGATGTCAACCGTCGGGTGTTGGAAAGGGAGGCGGTGGCCGTGGAAACGGCCTATGGAAAAATAGCGGCCAAGCGCGTGAAACGCCCCGACGGCTCTGTTCGGATCGCTCCGGAATATGAAGCCTGCAAGGCGGTGGCTGAGGCCCATGGCCTCCCCATCGGCGATGTCTATGATCTGGTTTGCCGCGAAACGCAATAAAAAGCCGTGTGCGACGCCATCATGGCTTGACAGGAGCAAAGGCAGAATATAAATACGATGCATGGATATATCGCGTCGGTTCGTATTGGGATTGGCCACTGGGGGCTATGTCGGCTATATCCCCATTGCTCCGGGAACGTTCGGCTCGCTCATCGGAGTCATTGCTTTTTGGCCGCTTTCATTTCTTGAATTGCCGCTCATCCTGTTCATAATGGCGATTTTTGCGGTGGTCGCCGTATGGGTGGCGCATGAGGCGGAATCCATCCTCCAGGTGGCGGACCCGGGGCAAGTCGTAATTGATGAAATTATCGGAATGATGGCGGCCCTTGTCGCCTTGCCAGCACTTCCGCTCATTTGGGTCGCCGGGTTTTTCCTTTTCCGATTTTTTGATATATTAAAACCATTTCCG
>JAGXLR010000012.1 GCA_018334555.1 Desulfobacterales bacterium | reverse complement strand
TTTTTTTTGATTGACAAAATCAAAATAAACTGGTATGACCTCTTACCAATATAATAAAAAGAGGTCACGATGCATACCGACACCCCCCTTCGACCGGGACGATTTACCGAACAACAGCTCATCGAGCGAATCCTCGACGGGCGATACCCGCCGGGATCCGCGCTGCCTGCGGAGCGAAAACTCGCGGAGAATCTGGGAGTGACGCGCCCGACGATCCGGGAGACGCTGCAGCGCCTGGCCAGCGAAGGATGGGTCACGATAAGGCATGGAAAACCCACCGAGGTCAACTATTTCTGGGAAAAAGGGGGGTTGCGGCTGCTGGGCACCCTGGTCAAATACGGCAGCTATCTACCGGCGTCCTTTATTGAGCATTTGCTCGAGCTCCGGGTCATAATCAACCCGCCGATTGCCAAACAGGCGATTGAAAAGGCACCCGAGCCCATTGCCGCCTACCTGGAGCGGTGTACGGGCCTTAAAAACGATCCGGCGGCATTTACCGAATACGACTGGCAGCTGCAGCAGCTCTTGGCCCGGCATTCCGGGAACCCGGTTCATCTGATGATTTTAAACGATTTCGAAACGATTTTTAAGACCATGGCGGCCCTCTATTTCAGCCGTGAAGCCGCCAGGGAGGCCTCGCTCGCCTTCTATAAGGGGCTGCGACAGGCGATTGACAATGACAGGACCCGGGTGGAGACGACCGTCCGGAAAGCCATGGTAAAAAGTATCGATCTATGGAAGCAAATGAAAACAACCGAAAAGGAGGTTGACGATGTATCGTTGGAACGGATGGGGGGATGATCAGGTTGAGATGCCGCTGCCCGAAGGGGCGGCTACAATGCTTAATGAACTCGTGGGCAGCGCCGCCCCCGGCCCGGCCTGTTCGAAAAAACAGCTCCTTTCCCGTGTCCCGCAAAGCCGTATCCGGCAGCCCATATCGCTCGTCTCGACCGATTCCGAAGAGCGGCTCCTTCATGCCTATGGCCAGAGTTTTCCGGATTGGATCGGGTTTCGCTACGGCTCATTAGACCGGTTTCCGGATGCCGTGGCCTACCCCACGACAACGGATGAAATAGCCGATATACTGGCATTTGCCGAAAAGGAAAACGCCGTCGTCATCCCGTACGGCGGCGGCACCAGCGTCGTCGGACACCTGAATGTACCGGATGGCGACCGCCCCGTCGTGTCATTATCCCTCGAACGGTTGAACCGCCTGGTGGACATCAATTCTTACAACCGGCTGGCCACATTCGAAGCCGGCGTCCGCGGGCCGCACCTGGAGGCCCAGCTCAGGACCTACGGCTATACGCTGGGCCACTATCCCCAGTCATATGAACAATCAACCCTCGGCGGCTGGGTGACCACACGATCCAGCGGTCAGCAGTCCATGTACTACGGCCGCATCGAGGGGCTCTTCGCCGGCGGCCGGCTCATCACCGCCAAAGACGATATGATGCTGCCGCCCTATCCCGCCTCGGCGGCCGGGCCTGATATCCGTCAAATCGTCATGGGCTCCGAGGGCCGGATGGGCGTCCTTGCCGATGCCCGGGTCAGAATATCGGAAATACCGGCATCGGATGATATATACGGCGTCTTTTTCCCCTCCTGGGATAAGGCGGTCGATGCCGTACGCGCCTTGACTGCCGCCGAGCTGCCGCTTTCCATGGTCCGTTTGAGCAATCCCACGGAGACCATGACCAACCTCATCCTGGCCGGTCATGAAAAGCAGATCGCCCTTTTAAAACGATACTTGAGGCTCAGGGGGCTATGTGACAGCACCTATTGCATGGCGCTTATCGGCCTCATCGGCAGCCGGAAAGCGGTGCATATCGGCTGGCGCAATGCGCGGGACGTCATCAAAAAGTTTAACGGCGTCCCCGTCGGCAAATCCATGGGCAACGCCTGGAAGAAGAACCGATTCCTGGCCCCCTATTTAAGGAACACCCTGTGGGACTATGGCTACGGCGTGGACACCCTTGAAACCGCCGTTAACTGGGATAACGTGCGGCCGACCATGGCAGCGGTGGAGTCCGCTGTCAGCAGCGCCCTATCGGAGAAAAACGAAAGCGTCCACGTCTTCTCGCATCTCTCCCATGTTTATAAGACGGGCTCAAGCGTTTACACGACGTTTGTATACCGGCTGGCGGAAACCGCCGAGGAGACCATGAGCCGCTGGCAGCTGCTTAAAACCAAAGCCAGCCAGGCCATTGTTGATGCCGGGGGCACCATCTCCCATCAGCACGGGGTGGGAACGGACCATAAGCCTTACCTGGCCGCGGAAAAAGGCCGGATGGGCGTGGACCTGCTAAATCGGATCTGGTCGTATACGGATCCGGATATGCGGATGAATCCGGGCAAACTCTCATAGCCTTATTGAAAATGTCCCCTTTTGCTCAATTTCTGTGTCAGGCTTAAATTTTGATGGCTTCGTAAAAAGCGGTTTATTCCGCTGGTGCGGTATTTTTACAGAAAGTAACTCTAAAAAACATCCGCATTGTCATTTCGAGCGGCAGCGAGAAATCTTGAACAATCAAGATTCCTCGTCGCTTTCGCTCCTCGGAATGACAACAGCGAAAGCATCTAAAATAATATTAAATATTGTCGAGTTACTTAGAAGTCCAATATCTGTGTTGCGCTTCCGTCCCTCGGAATTTCACGTACAGCTAAGTACGCTGCATTCCACGGGATTTTGCGAGCCCCCGGATCTTAGCCGGGGCTTGGACTTTTTACGAGACTGTCAAATTTTAATCCTCAAAATACTTCGATCAAGACTAAATAGGGAATAGACAATGGGACCTGAAGAAATCAAGACCGATTGGGACGTGGTGGTGGTCGGTGGCGGCATCACCGGGGCCGGCGTATTTCGGGAGGCGGTGCGGATGGGGCTTAGCGCCCTGTTGTGCGAAGCCAGTGATTTCGCCTGGGGAACCTCCAGCCGCTCCTCCAAACTGATCCACGGCGGGCTCAGGTATTTAAAAGAGGGAAAACTCTTTTTAACCTATGATTCGGTAAAACAGCGCGAACGGATGCTGCGGGAAGCGCCGGGGATGGTGGAGCCGATTTCCTTCCTGATGCCGGTTTATAAAAACCGCGGCCCCGGAAAACTCTCCATACAGGCCGGACTGACCCTATATGACGGCATGGCCGGCGAAAAAAACCGCCGCCGTTATGACAAAAAGGCCTTCGCCGGGCTCGTCCCCGGCATCTCGGAGGAGGGGCTCACCGGCGGCTTCCGGTTCGTGGACGCCCAGGTGGATGACGCCCGGCTGGTGCTTCGGTTGATAAACGAAGGGATCGCCGCCGGGGGCGCGGCTCTCAACTACACCCGGGTCGTCCGCGTCAACCGGGACCGAAAAGGGAAGGTCGCCGGTATCGGCCTGGAGGATACGGAGACCGGTGTGGTGCGGGAGGTCTCGGCCAAAACGGTAGTTAATGCCACCGGCGCCTGGGCGGAGAAACTGCATCCATCCCCGAAGCCCCATCTGCATTTACGCCCCCTTCGCGGCAGCCACCTGGTATTTCCCCGATGGATGCTTCCCATCAACCAGGCGGTAACCCTCATCCATCCGGCCGATGACCGGCCGCTGTTTATCATTCCCTGGGAAGGCGCCCTGATGCTCGGCACAACCGACCTCGACCACGGCATGGAGCTTTTTAAAGAGCCGGTAATGGACCAACCGGAGGCCGAATACATGATGGCGGCCCTTAATGTGCATTTCCCCTCCCTAAATATCCGGCTAAGCGACGCGGTATCCTCGTGGGCGGGCATTCGTCCGGTCCTGAGCAAGGGGGACAAGCCCCCGTCCAAAGAATCCCGGGAGTATATCGTCTGGGTAAAAGACGGGCTGGTAACCATTACCGGGGGCAAGCTTACCACATTCCGCTCCCTTGCAAGGGACGCCCTGAATGCGGCGATGCCCTATCTGCCCGGAGGCCCGCGACTCCGTATGAACGAACCGGCCTTTACACCGGCCTTTCCAAAACCGGAATTTGAAAAACGGCTTCCCCCCTATCAGTTAAGAAGGCTTTACGGCCGTTATGGCAGGGATGCGGAAGCAATGCTCGAAACCGCATCGACCGATGACCTAAAGCCTATGCCCGGCACAGACACCCTGTGGGCGGAACTGCCCATGCTGGCCAAAAAAGAACGGATACGGCACCTCTCGGACTTGCTGCTGCGACGGGTCCGCATCGGCCTCCTGATGGAAGGCGGCGGAAGAAACCATCTTGACCGGATTCAACGGCTGTGTGCGCCGATGCTCCCCTGGGACGCGACCCGATGGGAAAAGGAGCGGCAATGCTACATCAGGCACTGGGATTATGCGCATGGGATTCCACTATAAGGGAAAAGGTATAAGGGGAAAGGGGCTGCGATGACAAAAGATCTCCTTCTTGCCATTGACAATGGCACCCAGAGTCTTAAGGCCATGATTTTCGATCTGGCCGGAAATATGGTGGCCATCGAAAAAATTCCGTTTGAGCCGTATTTTTCCAAAAATCCGGGATGGGCGGAACAGGATCCGGATCTCTACTGGCGAACGCTTTGTACGGCCTGCCAGCGGCTGTGGCGGCGCGAAAATATGGAAAGGGAAAAAATTGCGGGGATGGCCCTCACCACCCAACGAGGCACCGTCATCAACGTGGACCGCTCGGGAAAACCGCTTCGGCCGGCCATCCTATGGCTGGATCAGCGCAAGGCATTCGGCCTGCCACCGATTGGCGGGGCATGGGGCCTGTTGTTTAAAATTGCCCGGCTCTCGGAGACCGTGGCCTACTTCCAGCGCGAAGCCGAGGCCAACTGGATCCGGACGCACCAGCCGGAAATCTGGGAGAACACACACAAGTATCTTCTGTTATCCGGGTACCTCACCTACCGATTGACCGGAAAATTTACCGATTCCGTGGGCTGCCAGGTGGGGTATATCCCGTTTGACTACAAGCGCCAGACCTGGGCCAAGGCCTCGGACTGGAAATGGCAGGGGATGGCGGTGGCGGCTGAGAAGCTGCCGGCGCTTACCGCACCGGGCGATATCCTCGGCCACGTTACGCTTGAAGCCGCCGAGCAGACCGGCATCCCCAAGGATCTTCCGGTAATCGCCGCGGCTGCGGATAAAGCCTGTGAAATCATCGGCTCCGGCACCCTTGAGCCCTCAATCGGCTGTATCAGCTACGGCACCACCGCTACCATCAATGTCACCCACACCCAATACGTGGAGCCGATCCCCCTGATGCCCCCCTACCCGTCCGCGGTTCCCGGCCGGTTTTCATTAGAAATCCAGATTTTCCGGGGCTACTGGATGGTAAGCTGGTTTAAAAACGAGTTCGGCCATGAAGAACAGGAGAAGGCCGAGGATTTAGGCGTGGATGCCGAAGCCCTGTTTGACCGGCTGATCGACGATACCCGCCCGGGCGCCATGGGACTGATGCTCCAGCCCTATTGGAGCCCGGGGATCATTCAGCCGGGGCCGGAGGCAAAAGGCGCCATCATCGGGTTCGGCGATATCCATCGCCGGGCCCATGTCTACCGCGCCATTCTTGAAGGACTCGCCTACGCCCTGCGGCAAGGCAAGGAGCAAATTGAAAAACGGACCAAGATTCCAATTAAGGCCCTGCGGGTTTCCGGCGGCGGCTCCCAGAGCCGGCATGCCATGCAGGTCACCGCGGATATTTTCAACCTGCCGACCGCCCGGCCGCATCTCTATGAGACCTCCGGGCTCGGCGCGGCCATTAACGCCGCCGTGGGGTTACGCCTTGCGCCGGATTTCCAATCCGCGGTCAATGCGATGACCCGTACCGGCGATGTGTTCGAACCGGACCCCCAGACCCATAGGCTGTATGATCAGCTATACACCCGGGTTTATAAGAAAATGTACAACCGGCTGAAGCCATTATACAAGGATATCCGGACGATTACGGGGTATCCGACATGATGTCGATACACCCGGCACCTTGCGACTGGAAGGCTATAGCCTTGCCCTCTATTGAATTTTTCGTTCCGAGGCGCGCAAGCTTTTTGCCTTGTCATTCCGAGGCGCGCAAGCTTTTTGCCTTGTCATTCCGAGGCGCGCAAGCGACGAGGAATCTTGTTTGTAAAAGATTTCTCGCTTTCGCTCGAAATGACAATGCGGCCAAATGGCGCTTAAACCTACGGAATGAAACCTGAACCTTGCATCCTGAACCTTGCACCCTGAACCTTTTACCCTGAACCTTGCACCCTGAACCTTTTACCCTGAACCTTGCACCTTTTACCTTAAACCTTGAACCTTTCCGGAGGAAGCGATGCACAGGGTCATTTTTTCCGACACCAACCAAGGCATTGACAGGGCCGTGGCAGAGATATTCGACCATGCGGGAGGTGCCGGTTCGCTACTGAAATCCAGCGGCGACGTCTTCTTAAAGCCCAACGCCGTGGATCTAAAAAAGCATGCCTTCACCCACCCGGAGGTCCTGAAGGCGGTCATCCGCCATTTTCAGAAAGCCGGCGCCAACAACATATACGTCATCGAGAACTGCACCCAGGGCAACATCACCCGGCTGGTCTTTGAGGCCGCTGGCCTGGCCCGGGCATGCAAAGAAACCGGGGCCATCCCGGTATACCTGGATGAAACCGGGGCGGTCCCGGTCTATCTCGAAGGGCTCCAGTCCTTTGTCGACATTTCGGACTTCGTCTATTGCCGGCTGGTTGAGCAAAAAGACGCCAACCTCTACGTGTCGCTTCCCAAGCTAAAAACCCATTCCATGTCCCAGGTCACGCTTTCCATAAAAAACCAGTTCGGACTGGTCCACCAGCACAGCCGGGTGGCGGACCACAACTTCCGGCTTCACCAGAAATTCGCCGATATTTACCGGGTGCTGCGGCCGGACTTCGTCGTCACAGACGGCCTGATCGCCACCCACCACGGCCACTATATTGCCGAAAAATTCGAAGACGAATGCATTATTCCCATGAACTGCCTGATCGGCGGGGACGACCCGCTCGCCGTGGACATTATCGCCGCAGCCTTTCTGGGCTACAAAATCGAAGATGTACCGCATCTGGCGCTTGCCGCAAAAACCGGCATCAGCACCGCATCCCAGCCGGATACGGTCGAGATCATCAACCGGCACCTGTTTGAGGCCCGCAAACGGGTTTTGACCCATCATTTACTGGAAAAATTTCCGCCGGATCTTCGTATCCTGAGGGGAAAAACGCGCTGCTGCATGGAGGGATGCCGGCGCAACACCGAAACCGTGGTTGAGATCCTATACAACGACCACAACGGAGGTGGGGATTTTACGATCCTCATGGGCAAGGACATCGATCCGGCGGCGGTGGACCGAATAGAAAAACCGCCGGTGCATTTGGCTGGCAGCTGTGCGATACAGGATTACGGCCGGGAGATGGTCCGCCGGTTCGGCAAAAAAAATGTCACCTTCAGCCAGGGCTGCAACAACCTGCCGGCAACCGTTTACGCGCTCTGCCGGCACATGAAGGTGAATCCCATGACGCTGGCCGATATGAACCCGGTAAAATCCCTGGCCCTGCTTGCCAGAGCCCGCCTTAACCATTCCAAGGCCTTGATTCCGCCCCTATTTTAGAGATCGCCTCGATCCGGTCCAGTATGGGCGGGTGCGAATAGTTTAAGAACACATACAGGGGGTGCGGCCGCAGATTGGCCAGGTTGTGCACCGCAAGTTTTTTCAACGCCCGGATAAATTCATTCGGCCGCCTTGTTGTCTCCGCGGCGAACCGATCGGCCGCGTACTCATTCTGCCTGGAGAACATCTGCACGAAAATGCCGATAAAAAAATCGATCGGGCTGTAGAGAATCCCGAAAAACACAAGGCCCGCGTAAACGGATGCCTGATCCATATAAAACGCCTCGAAAAGCGGCCGGGCTGAGATAAACAGGGACAGGAGAAAAAGGAGCGCCCCGCTTTGAATAATGCCGGCAAGCATCATCCAGTAAATGTGCTTTTTTTTGTAATGCCCCATTTCATGGGCGAGGATCCCCACCAGCTCGGAGACATCGTGGTTTTCGATCAGGGTGTCGAATAAAACGATCCGTTTATTCCGGCCGAATCCGGCGAAAAAAGCGTTCGCCTTGCCCGAGCGTTTCGAGCCGTCCATGACGAATACGTTTTTCAGCGGGAACCCGATGGATTCGGCATAGGAGAGGATGGCGGTTTTCAACTCCCCCGGCTCGAGCGGGGTGAACCTGTTGAAAAGCGGCATGATCCACGTGGGTACGACGAACTGCATAGCCACCATGAAAGCCGCCACCGCGATCCAGCAATACCACCAGGCATTGTCGCCCGCGTATTCAAAAAAGGCCAGGACGCCGGCGAGCAGGGCGCCTCCGATCAAGACGCCCAGCACGGTTCGCTTGATCAAATCCGAGACAAATGTCTTTGCATCGGTCCGGTTGAATCCGAAGCGCTCTTCGATTACAAACGTCGAATAGACGGAAAACGGCAGGCCGATCACCGCCTTTACACCGACCAGCACGCCGATATAGACAAGCCCCCGGATGATCGGCGACTGCGCGAGGCAACGCACCCACTGGTCGAGCATGGGGAACCCATGGCCAAACCACAGCAAAAGGAATACCGCCAGCGAGACGCCGGATGACACCCACTCGAACCGGGTATTGGCCAGAAGGTACGCCTGGGCGTCACGGTACCGATCCGGGTCATACCAACCCTTGAATGACTCGGGCAGCTGCGTACTCAGATTCTTTAGGTTGCATATGTCGGCGGTGATATGCAGAATCAGGTTTAAGGCCAAAGCGACTAAAATGATGACGGCGATAAAATTCATAAGTACACGGTTCAAGGTTTAGGGTTTAGGGTTTAAGTCGAACGCCAGCGAGGAATCTTTAACAAATAAATACCCAAAAAATCAACCCTGCAACTATTTTGAAAAAAATGAAAATCTTGACAAAACCCACCGACTTTGGCTATTAAGAAAGGAACACATGGGATTATGGCAAGTCCTGTTGGGGTGAAACCGAGTTTTTTTAACCTATGGAACAAAAGGGGCACCTTATGTTCGGGAAAATCAAGTGGTTAGGCTGGGTGATGGCATCGGCCATTCTTCTTTTAATTTTGGCAGCACCGGCAACGGCAGACATCGAGGATCATATCACCAAGACGGAAAGCGGTTTTTATTATACCGTCCAAAAAGGGGATACCCTGTGGGATCTTTCCCAGGAATTCGCCGATTCGCCCTGGAAATGGCCTGAAATCTGGCATTACAATCCGGATATCAAAAATCCGCACTGGATCTACCCCGGACAGAAAATCCTGATTTATGAGAAGGCATGGCTCGGCAGGAAAAAGCCGTCGCCTGAAAAGAAACCGGCTAAAAAACCCGCCAAAGAATATTTTCACTACGAAATGATCGACTCGGTGGGTTTTGTCTGTGAAAAAGAGATAACGCCCAGCGGGGCCATATTCCACGCCACTGATGATAAAACGCTGGTTTCCGAACATGATACCGTGTACATAAGGCCGGAGGAAGGCCCTGATATGGTTGTCGGCAAGCTATATACCGTTTACCGAACGTTTGAAGTCTGCAAATCCTCGTACGGACAGGCCTGCGCCGGCATCCAGCATTACCTGACCGGTATCGTCGAGGTCACCGATATCAAACCGGAATACGCCATTGGCAGGGTCGTCAAGTCATTCCGGGACATTCACTATGAAGACAAGGTAATGCCGTTTCAAAAGCGTTCGCCCAAAATCGAAAAGAAGGCCTCGGTCCCCGGGCTCACCGGCGAAATTATCGGGGAAGGGGAAAGAAACGTCCTGATCGACCAGCAAAGGCATGTCTTTATCAATAAAGGCGAGGATGACGGGGTCAAAGTGGGGCAATCCTACGATATTTTGCATCAGCCCGTCGCCGCGCCCGACGACTATGAAATACCGATCGGGTTAAAGCCGATAAATGTGGGCCAAATCCTGGTCTTACATACGGAAGCGGCTACGGCAACCGGCCTGATTACACAGTCCAAAAAACCGGTCAAACCCGAGGACATGATCCGAAGCCCCCAATAGGCCTGTTTAAATGGCGGGATAAAAAACCTTTGGGCCCCGGGCAGGCAGGCTAGGCCTGTTCCCATGTAACCCGCATGACTTCCTGATAGGTGGTAACGCCGTCCAAAAGTTTTTTGACGGCGTTTTCCCTCAATGTCACCATTCCCTCTCTCAGGGCCTGATCCTGCACAACGGAAAGATCCGCGGTCGCCGTGGTTTTTTCCCGAAGCGTTCTTGTATAGGGCATGACCTCAAAGACAGAGGTTCGACCGTAGTAGCCCGTATACCGGCAGTTAATACACCCCTTGCCCCGATAAAGCTTAACACGGCCGTCCCTTCCCAGATCCAGGCCCATCTGGCGAAGCTGTTCGCAGTCCATTTCGAAAGACTCCATACACTTGGGACAGATCTTTCTGACCAGGCGCTGGGAAATCACCCCGGTCAACGTGGCCTGGATCAGAAAATGCGGCAATCCGATATCCATGAGCCGGATAATGGCGGACGGGGCATCGTTGGTATGAAGGGTGGAGAGCACCAGGTGCCCGGTCAGGGCGGTCTGTATGGCATTCTGAACGGTTTCCAGGTCCCTTAACTCCCCTACCATCACCACATCCGGGTCCTGCCGCAGAATATTTCGCAGGATCGTGGCAAACGTCACATTCGCCGCCGGCTGGACCGCAATCTGGTTGAATTCCTCGTGGATCATCTCGATGGGGTCTTCAACGGTGGTAATATTGATATCCGGCGTGGAGATCCGCCTCAGGGTGGAATACAGGGTGGTTGATTTGCCGCTGCCGGTGGGGCCGCAAACCAGAATAAGCCCGTAGGGCATGGAAAACATCCGCTGGTAGTGCTCAAAATCCTGTGATGTAAACCCCAGCTCCTCCACTTCCTGGAACAGGATATCCGGATCCATGATCCGCATGACCACCTTTTCGCCGAATGCCACGGGAATGGTCGAAATCCGGATTTCCACCTCCGCATCGCCCTTGGCGGTTTTTATCCGCCCATCCTGGGGGCGCCGCTTTTCGGCGATATCCAAGCGGGACAGGGTTTTGATGCGGCTGATAATGGCAGAATGCACCTTTTTGGGCAGCTTGTAGACCGTATGCAGCACCCCGTCAATCCGCATACGGACCAGGTCCGTATCGCGCTTGGGCTCGATATGGATATCGCTGGCCCGCTGGTCAAAGGCATAGCTTAAAAGGTGGTTAACCGCATTGACGATATGGTGATCATTGGCCGGCAGCTCGTCCGTCGCCTTCAGCCGGACATACTGCTCAAGGTTTCCCAGGTCGATGGACGGGGCGCCGAATTGAACTTCCGCCGCAGCGATGGATCGTTTGAACCCGAAAAATTCGTTAATCAGGCGGATCACATCGGACTTGGCGGTCACCACCTGGGTTACCGGCATCTGGCTGACCCGGCCGAGGTCCTCGATCACCTCTGCGTTAAACGGATTGGCGGTGGCCACCACAAGCCTTCCGCTTTCCACGCCAATGGGCAGCACAAGGTGCTTCATGGCAAAATTGCGGGGGATGGTGGTGGTCACGAGGTTCAGATCCAGTTTTACCGGATCGATCTTTTTGTAGGGATAGCCCCATTCATCGGCCAGGACATTAAAAATCGCGTCCTCGTCGAGTTCCAGCGAGGGGTTGTCCGCCCGCTTGAACTTGAAGGAGGCAATGACATCCACTATGGTAACGGGGTTTCTGACACTGGTACTTGCAGCGCCATCTTGGGCTTGATCCGCCTTTTCCTTTTCGAGATTGCCCTGTATGCGCGCCTTTTTCTCCAGGACATCCCGGGCCTGCTCCTTGGTTAAAAGGCCGTGCCTGACCAGGGTTTTGCAGACGGCTTTGTCGGCGAAGGGATGTTGTTTTTCGGTAGTCATATTCCGATTTTACCCTTATCAGATTAAATGTCAATTGAAAACAAATAGTTCGAAATGACATAGGCATCTATTACGGGGTTTGAGTCAATGGCATTGACACCCTGCTACCTTAGCCCCAATTGCCTGTTGTGCCAAAAAAAGCAGCCGCAGGGGAGCCCTACGGCTGTTTTTCTGGTTGTAGAAACCGTAATTGTCAATTTAGGTTTTATTATATGGATGAGCCGGCTTTAAAACATGCGCTCCATGGCCTTCTCGAACTCTTCGCGTTTCCTGTCATATTTTTTGATACGCGCGTTTAGCTCCTTGACCTGCGCCTGGTAAGCCTCCCGCTCCGAAGGCCCCATTTTTTCCGGAGCCTTCTGCTGGAGGGCGGCCTTTTGTTTCTGCAGTTCGCTGAAGGTCCGGTCAAGTTTCTTTTTTTCTTTCTCCAGATCCTCGACCTTTATCCGGAGTCTTCCATCCCAGGTATGCGGGGAGGCCGTCGGCTTTGCCGAAGACGCAGCCGCATCCGAACGGCGCGGAGGTCGAACGGGTTCCTTGTCTACAGACTCGAATGACTCCACCTCCGGCAGCTTTTCCACGGGGACATTGCTCATATCATCCGTAAAATGCAGATGCCCGTCCTCATCCCTGTACTTGTAGCATTCCGCCGAGGCTGCCGCCGTCAACATCAGCATCATCAGAGCCATTACTGAAAATCCGGTAAGTAGTCGCATATACCGCCTTTACCCGTTATCCATTTCAAGCAAAAACGTTATCGGCGTTCAAACGTCTTTGGATCCAGCTTTTCCAGTTCAACGACTTCTCCGTCATCGTTCGCCTTCGCCCCCACGAAATCGCCCACAGACGTGCCGCCCATATCGGCGAAATCAGCCAGGGGGCAGGACTGGTCGTTTATCACCACATGCTCGTCATATACCGCATCCAACGGACCGATAATGGCAAAATTTTCTTTCGCCTCCTCGACATAATCGATCTCACCGGCATCAAACCGCTCTGGCGGCTGAATCTTTTCAATATCGGCCCCATTATTCTCGGCAGCCCCCATACCCGGTGTGAACAACCAGGCCACAACGACCAGCATCATTATGAGACAACTAAGTTTTCTTTTGTACATGTTAGTTCCCCTCTTGCTTGATAATATTTACTGCTTGGCTGATTGCAGCTACTCAATCATCCGCCAGTATATGAATCCCGAGCCGATTTTGACAACCGGTGTTGTATTCGGCGGAGCCCCGGTGGATGGATTGATTGCCAGCCGATCAGGCGGAAGCTGCGTGGGACGGACGATATCGCCATATGCTTGACCGGATACCGTCGCCAGATCATCCGCGTCATAATCAGTGGTACCATCCCCATACATTTCTAAAAACGCGATTATATCGTCTTCATCGCCGGTATCCCCGTCCCCGTCGTAATCCTCATCCGGGTTAAACGTCACGTCCGGGTTGTCCGGATGGACCATGTCATATTGATCAACGACATCATCCCCGTCGGCATCAAACCGGGCTTCCTCTGTTTGTCCCCCGTTGCATGCATCCACCTGATACAAAACGGAGCTGCCGCCGCCTAAATCACAGTAATCGCATTCCGGCCACATACCAACAAAGACAGCCGTGTCCCAACGGATCATGGGGTCCTCCACCACCCGTTCTCCGGAATGCGGCAGATCAAAGTACCAGCCCAATTGGGTCTCCCCGGTACTGGGCTCCGCAGTGCCAAAATAATAGACCTCGTTGTCGGACAGGATCAACTTATCCGCATCTTCATAGTCTATTGTCTGCTCCTGCAGCGTCGGGGGGTTCCCGTTCAGATAGGATGCCCCGTCTATATTGGTCAACACGCGCGGCGACCCGGTCGAGAATGCACCCAGGTATTGCTGCTCGGGGTTTGAGATATCCCCCCGGGCTTCCAGCTCCTTCTTCCAGTCCCAGACGCCGTACATGGTCTGCTGGCTCGTATCGCTCAGATCATCCTCGTTCAAATAGCTGCCGGTGCCGAAGACGACGATATAGCCGGACTTCTCCGATTGACAGTGGTACATGACATCCGGCTCAGAGGTGATCGGCTGGGTGCCGCCGGACGCACTCTGCGCGGTAAACAGGGGCTTTGGATTCGTGCCGTCGGTATAGGCGCTTCCCCACTCGGCTTTATCCCCGGATATATCGAATTTCCAGAGATTGCCCTTTAAATCCCCGGCATAAATCGCGTCGATGATTCCGTCCGTTTGATAGTCCACCACAGCCGGCGAGGACATGCCGTTGCAGCCGGTAACGCCGGTTTCAATCTTTGTCACACCAGCAGTGGGGCCGCCCTTGGCATCAACCAGGTACAGGACCGCCTCCTCGCTCTCGCTGTTATACCCGTTGCCGAAAACCACCTTCCAGCCATCCGTGGTCTGGATGATATAGGCCTTGCCGTACACATAGCCCAAATCCGAAGGCGATGATTCCGAGGTCCCGTCATATTCCCACATGGTAAAATCAGAGGCGTTTGCCTCGTCCGCGCCCTTGGCACCACTGACATCCAGGCAGTACACGCCCTTGGCGCCCTTGCCGAATCCGCCGGCAAGCAGGGTTTGGGTTGAAGACACATCCGCGACATAGGGCGGTCCGTCCACGAAAAACCGATGTTCATACTCGGGATCCGCCAGCTCCGCCAGATGATCGTATACCCTGCCGGGCACATACGCAAAATGCTCCTCGCCGCTCTCGGAGTCAAACGCGTGAAGCATCCCGTCATTGGCCCCCACATAGACCACCCCGTCATGGTAAAACGGTGTGGAATGGACGAGGTCGCCCAGCTTCCCGTCCCGGTTTCGGGCTATCCCGCCATTCTTCTTCTCCTGGGCATGGTTTCCGCGAAGATACGGAACCAGTTCTTCAACCGTCGGCGCCTGACCGGTGCCGAACGCATAGTCCAGGCCGTTCTGCAGCTTGGCCTTCTGGACGTCGGACAGGCTGGTATACCTGAAGGCGCTGCCGCCGTTGGTCGTGCCGAATGTGAAGATAGTCCGCCCGCTGTCCCAATCCGTGGATTTCAGGACTTCCTTGGCCTCCCATACCTTTTCGCCGATTGTGCCTGTGCCGACCTTAACGTTAAAGGCGATTAGATTACCCATCCAGCCTTCGAGGTATTTCGCCTGGTACACCTTGGATCCGGCCCGGCGCTGCACGGAATTGGTCGCCACGGCAGCGGCCGATCCCAGGCGGCTTTCGATATCCGCCTTGATCCTTAGGAGCGCCTCGACCAGCTCCGGCGGATTAGAGGCGTTCAAATACAAGCCCCGGCCGTTAACCGCCGCGTGATACAGGTCATCCAACGTGGTCAGCGACCCCTTGGTAACCGTGGGCCAGGGTTCCGGGCAGCAGCCGGAGCCTTCGCACTCCAAACCGATGCAATCCGGGTAGTCAGCCGGATCTTCGGTGCCATGGACCCCGTAGGAGAGCGTATAGGTGACCATATGCTGCTGCTTGTTGTCATCCGCCGGATTGGTGGGCACCAGGTCTTCCAGGTTGGTCTTTAAATCCGTCTCATAAAACTCCATCGCCCCGTCCGCCAGGGTGTCTTGCTGGGTGTCGGCATACTTTCCCCCGTCAAACGCGGTGTTGTTATCCCCGTCGGCGTTGGGGATATTGGGCCCCTGGCCGTTATAGGCGCCGTCGGTCATCATGATGGTAAACGCCTGCTGGCACTCACCGCCGTATTCGGCCGTAAAATAGGGGTAGGTTGTGCCCTTGTCCGAATAAATGCCCAGGGCGTTCACATCCGCGGTATTGGCAAAGGTGCCGCCCAGCTCCTGGAAATACTTGCCCACCTTGTTCATGCCCTTCCTTAGCGGGGTGCCCGAGTTCGGGTCCGAGAGCATATACACCCGGTTTAAGAGCTCATTTGTGTTATCAAAATCCTTGCCGTCAAAATGCGTATCTATCCACCGCACCCCCAGGTCCTCGCGCTCCGGAATGGTGGAGAAGCCGAACAGGACATTGGACATCTGGGTGATGACCTGGGATACGGCGTAGCGGGCCGTATAGTCGCGTTTGCGGTAAAAGGAGAACCAGTTGGCGAAGTTCTGCTCCGCATCCGCGTAGGTACAATCCGGAATGATACCGGCAGTTGATGCCTCTTCTTCGGTTAACTGAACCAAATCCCCGTCTTCAACAATCTTATTGTCGTTATTGTCACAAACCTTGTAATACTCAAAATCCGATCCGTTCAGGTTGATCAGATACGGCGTTCCGTTTTCTACAATATAATAATGCCGCTGCTGGATCGTAGCCGTACCCGCATCCGGCGGCACCTCGACGAACTTCACCGCATCCGCGCAGACTCTTTCATCATAGTAAGTCTCATTGATATTATAGTTCTGCGTATGCTCGAACTGAACGATCCCCGTGGACCCGGAAAACGTTATCGGGCCGGAGGAGCTCGTCAACTGCACCCATTGCCCGCTGGTGTATCTCTGGTTCACGCTTCTTGAAGCCACGTCCGTCTGGTTGCTGACGGAGCCGTCGTACACGACATACTCAACATCCGTCGTTCGGTTGTAAAGCTCACCCCGCCATGTGGCATACACATGGTATTCCTTGGTGGGGTCCAGGTTGGTGGTCTCCCAGGTCGCCGTGAAGTCGACGTTTTTCTCATACCGATCCACATAGGAGTAATGGTAGGTGGAAGACGAGGTGTTCGGGTCACCCATCGCCGGGTAGGCGTCGCCGGACGAGGACGTTCCCCAGGTGCTATCGCCCGCTGTCTCGTGGGTGGCGGAAAACGTATCGCCCGTTTCATTGTTCGAGTTCACATCATCCACGAATATGGTCTCGGTCTCCGTCGCGCACTTGTCAACGAGTGTTATGCTGGCAAAATCCTGCGTGAGATCATAGGTATACTTGTTATACATGGGATGGATGCGCGGCTGGTCCGGGTGCGCGTTTTCCCCGTTGGTGGTCGCGTCCGGCGTGTCGGGCTGCTCTTTGTTGGGGTGGTTTAACTCGCTCTGGTCCGCATTGGCGAGTTCCACCCACTTCGGCCAGGGCTGGTAGTCAACGGTCGGATTGTAATAGACCTTGTTGTAGCCGTGCCATCTGGCCAGCCAGAGGAACTTGTCCCGCGCCGAGCCGTCGGTTTCCAGAATATTGTCCGAGCCGCCCAGGCCCGTTGTATCAAATATGTACTGGTATCCATAATACTTTTGGTCCAGGTTAAGGTAAAAACCCGCATCCGAATCATCACAAAGGGTGGCGTCCTTTCCCAGCGTCTGGGTCATGGTTTCCCAGTCCATGCTGCCCGAGTTGTCAAAAATAAACATGATCAGGCCCGGCGGGGTCAGGGTCCGCAGGCTTCTAAGGGGCACATCGGCAAGGTCCAGACAATCCCCCCCCATTGCCGGCGCCGCCCCGAACAAAAACATCACCGCCGCAAGCACCGCCGTCAATTGACAAATTCGTTTTTTATGTCTCGGTATCATATTATCATCTCCCTTTCATTTTGTCGGGATTTAAAACAGATGCTTAAATTTTACCACCAGGCGCTGCATGCCGTGTTTATCGGAAAGGTATTCCGAAAGAAGGACGCCCGTGTAAATTTTCTGCCCGCCGGTCTTTAGGGTGCCTACCACATCCCAGCCTATCAGGGCGATCCGGAGCGGATCTGAGGCTGTCTCGCCACGGGTATTAATAAGGGTGATATCCCCGTCCTGGATGCTCTCCGGAACCTTCCAGTTGATCGACGAATCCAGTTGTTGGTCGGTATTGGGGTTACAAAAGTCCTCATCAAGATTTCCGCTCCCATCCCAGGTGGACATCGCGTTTGACCAGGACAGAATGCCGGAGCCGCCGGCGCCGCCTTCATTAATCTGCTGCAGTTCAGCACCGGGGGCCGTTAGAATCTCCTGGAACCCCTCCATGGCCCCCGCTGTGACGAGGTTGACATTTTGCTGATGAAGGCCGACGTTCCGGATGATCAGATCTTCAGTGACCACGGTATCCGTTGCCGTGACGCCGACGAGCGTCATTACCACCAGCAAAAGCAGGGCGACCACGATAACCGATCCGCTCTGGTCCTCCCTCGCCCATTGCAGTCTTTCGAGTATGCTCCGCATCATTTGTTTATGCCTCTTCTATATAAAATAATAAAATTAACAGCCTATGGAATTCCGCCCTCATCGGCGCCCCATACCTTCACAAATTCGGCCATCGCCAGGGCATCGGCCTGTGGGTCACCGTTTGGACGCGTAACTGAAACGGTGATGGTTTTGGAAACCGTGTAGCTGCCTGCGCTCACACCCGGCAGCTCGGTTTCGTCCTTCTGGCTGATCGGCTCGTCATTGACAACCCGCCAATGGACCTCGTAGCGCCCGTCCTGGGGCAGCTTAAGATCAGAAAAATCAGAATCACCGATAGTATCACCGACAAAATCACTAACCTGGTGATCGAAGCCCGCCGCACTTGTGTCGGTATCCTCGAGCCAGGGATGGATTTCATCCGTCTCGTCGGTCGCGCCGTCGCCATCGTCATTCATGTTATTATCATTTGGATAAAACGGTATGGTGTTCAGCATGCCCACCCAGTCCTCCAGCACTGTCCAGGCCTCGGTCAGATCGGTGGAGCGGTTGGTACTCATAAGCGAACGGCTCTGAAGGGATCCCATAGCCATAAGCCCGATTGAGAATATGGCCAGGGCAATGAGAACCTCCATAAGCGTGTATCCGCTGGAAGCGTTTGTCTTTCTCTTCTCTTGACGCATAATGAATTCTACCTCCCTGTTTAAAGCCCCATATTCGGGCAAAAAACGGTTTTGGTCAGGCAGAGACGCGGGGACTCATCATTGGCCGGCCCGTAGATATCATTTCCCTGCTTGTTTTGATAGGTTTTATTGTTGACATAATCACTCAGCCACGGATCCCGATCCGAACGGACGATGATGGTCATCTCGACACGGCGGATGTCGCTTCTGTTGCTCGTAGTCGCGCCGTCACTATCCAGATAGACGAAATCCAGGGCGTCCACGTTTTGGGCAATGGTTCTAAACCCGTTGCCATCCCCGATATCCCTTTGGAGTTGATCGCCGCTTAAACGATACTCAACCTGTTCACCGGGCGCCTCCGTATCCCCGTCCGGAAGCCCTGTAGACGAATCATCATCAATGTCCATGCTAACCTCGATGTTTCCGGAATCCGCCGTATCGAATCCTGCGTTGGCACTACCCTCCGGATCACAACCGGCTAGCTGGATATCTGAGGCCATTATCTGGAGCGCCGCCCTTGCGGTCTGCTGCATATCTATCGTAATATCCTGGGTCAACTTGCCCTTAACCTGTACCTGATAGGCGGAAACGATCGCCGCCATCACAATGGCGGCCACCGCCATAGCGACCAACAGCTCAATCAGGGTAAAGCCTTTATTTTTGTCGTCTGCTGCAATCATTGGACACAAACCCTTTCAAAAATCAACCAATCTTAGAAGTTCCGGAGATCTGAACCGTAATCTGGCGGGTACGGCCATCGCCGTCGTTGATTGTCACCGTCTCCACGGAATTGGACGTTCCCCGCGGGCCAAATTCCAGATAACTATCACCACTAGTAAACCCCGTCGTCAGGGTAACCCCCAGTGGCATCTTATTCACCGCCCCATCATCAATAAAGCCGCCGCTGCTCCGGTCCCAGATGCGAATCTGATATTCAGTAGAACTCGGAAAATCTATCCTGGCGTCCGAATTTTCCTTGATGGCCTTGACACGTGTCGACTGAATCGCCGACTTGACTTCGTAGGCCGCCCGGTTTATCCGTTGATTACCTATGTAACTGATAATATTCGGTATGGCTATAGTGGTGAGGATGGCAATAATAGCGATGGCTACCATCAGTTCCATTAATGTAAAGCCGTTATTTTTTCTCATCTGATCGCCTCCGGGTTTTTTCACCTTTTGATTTTCTTGAAACAAAATTCATGCCAGAACCTCGTCCGTCCGTGGAAAAAATGGGGTTGCCTGTTAACTTATCAGGATTAAAGGGTTTATTTTTTACACCGGAACAGCTGGGCGTGATTCGCCCGCTCCTTCGGGGGTCTATTCAGCCCATAGCTATAAAAAAATTTAATAGTCTGATTAACATTTTTTATAGCCCAATCATGAAGGGGAGCGGCATTTTTGCAGAAAGTAACTTGCGACCGTCTTACTCTTACTCCAACCTAAACTGAGCGTTTCAAATTTTTAAACTTTTTGTTTCTATATTATTTTAAAGGGCTTAAATCAATTTCCCATTTAAAAATTCGAAACCCTCCGGGATTTCCAATTTTGCCGCATCTACTTTGTCAGCGGATGTTTCGCATAGCCCGCTATAGCTCAACATCCGCTTCCTCGTATCTGCAGCAAACTTGAAAATCGCTCAGTTTAGGTCTAAAAAATGGGCACAAGTTCCTTAGAAATACCCCCGCGGGGGCCGAGGCCCGGCACCGAACCTAAAATTAACTTTTACTGTATGTTTAAAGGCACTAAGGCATTAAGGCATTAAGGCACTGAGACGATTCATCCAATTTTGTCATTTCGAGCGGCAGCGAGAAATCTTTAACAAACAAGATCCCTCGTCGCTTTTGCTCCTCAAAATGACAGAGAGCTAAGCTTCTGGAATATTGATATATATTTTTAAGTCACTTAGAAGCCACTTCAGGTCTAATGACCAAATGAAACGACGAGCTATCGTCTAATGACGATAACTATAACCGAAAATTTCTTCGGTGTCTTCCGAAAATCCTTTCGTTTTTTTTGCTTTCCCTAGCCCACTTAGTGGTCCCCCAAATACTGCAGAAAAACCTATAACCTTCCGGATTTCGATTTGATCTGTTAATACCGCCGCGCCTGCTGGATCAGCCCCATGGATTTGGCACAATCCGTGCTTTGGGGATTCATTTCCTCAAGGAAAAGAGGGAAAAGGTGGAAGGGCTTGTCGGAATGATGAAGGCATTTCAAAAAAAATGTTTAACCACCCGCCGGGGGTTTACCCTGGTGGAAATAATGACCGTTGTTGCCATCATCGGCATATTGGCATCGATTTCAGTGCCAGGCTTCTATGCCTGGCGGGCGTCCGCCAGGCTTCGAGGCGCGAGCCTGGATTTGATGTCAGACCTTTCCATGGCGCGCATGCATGCGGTCAAAAAGGGGGAAGAAGTTAGTGTCCGGTTCGCGACGGAAGGCTATAAGATGTTTATCGACGCTAATAATGACGGGGCCCCAAATGCAGGCGAGGAAATCCTGCGGCAGAAGAGCTATCCACCGGGCGTTGCCATGCGCCAAACCACCTTTACCGATGCGAAGACGGCGTTTCATCCATCCGGGGCGGTCTGCCCGGCCGGGTCGGTAGGGCTTGGCCGCGGCACCGGTTCGCCCATGCGAATCATTGTAAACCTGGTGGGACGGATCCGGGTGGCAAAGGGATAAAAAATGGAGGCACCCTAACGGTATGAAAAAACGCCGGGCAAACAAGGGACTCACCCTCATTGAACTGATGATCGCCATGGCCGTTTTTTCGATTGTCATGACGGCGGTCTACGGGATCTATATTTCCTGCGCCAAAACGGCCGGCATTCAGAACGCCTCGGCCTGGGCCCAGCAGAATGTGCGGGGCGGCCTTGAGTTGATGGCCAGGGATATCCGCTTGGCCGGTCTGGATGCCACCGGGGGCGCCGGCTCGGGCATTGAAGAAGCCAAACCACGGAAAATCCGGGTCACCTCGGACAGGAACCAGGATGGGGATATTGACGAGACCGATTTTGAAAGGGTTTCCTATATGCTTTCCGGTTCGGATCTCCGCCGGATCCTTTATGAGGGCACAGGCAGCCAGAACACCGCCACTATCATCGAAAACGTCGCCCAACTGAAATTTGCCTATTCGGGCAGCGAAGTAAAAATTTCCCTGGCGGTGGAGGAACCCGCGGGCAGGGCGGCATCGGTCAACCGATCGCTCGTTACGACGGTGCATTGCCGTAACCTGGATTATTAATAAGGGGAAAGGGGAAGATGGAAGGGGAAAGGAACAAGGGGTTTACGCTGATTGAGGCCGTGGTTGCCATCGGAATTTTGGCCATCGGCATCCTGGCGGTTGCCAGCATGCAGCTTACCGCATTTAAGGGCAATCGATCAGCCAGGCGGCAGACTGAAGCCGTTTCACTGGCCGCCCAGCGCCTGGAAGAACTGGCGGCCCTGCCGTATGAAGACGCCCGGCTTGCCGGCGGCAGCCACAGGGAATCCGATGTCGGTCCGGCCGGTCAGTACAATCTTGACTGGATCGTAGAAAATAATTCCCCCCTTGCCGGGATCAAAACCATTACCCTGACAGTTAGCTGGAACAGCGGGGGCGGCCGGCGCCGCGCCGCATTCACCTATATGGTCGCGGATATTTAGGATAGGAGACAATTCTTGAACAACTGTTTTTTAAGCCAGTTTATCCAAAGACAGGAGGGCAGCATGATGGTGGTGGTCCTGATGGTCATGGCGGTATTGAGCATTATGGGATTGTATGCGGTAAGCCTATCCACTACCGAACAGCAAATCAGCACCCATCTGCATACCCAGAAGCAGGCGTTCTACAATGCGGATGCCGGGATCCGCTTTACCGTTGCGTGCCTTAAAAAAGCGCTCGAGGCGGAAAATGACGTATTGCCGCATGACGCGTCCACCCCGGTTTCTTATTGTTTCCCCTCTCCGCCGCCGGATGACTTTGCCTTTGGTACGGGAACCCGGATCCGACTGATCGATAGGGCGGGGCCGGAGATATATGAATTCAGCATCACGGGAACAGCCGGAAATGCCTTGGGTGTAATCAAATCGGAAATAACCGCCCGATTCATCCGTCCGAAGCCCAAATCGCTTGGTTATGCGGCGTTTGGTGATGCGCTGGTAGCTATTAAAAACAGGGGGCATGTACAAAGCTATGACAGTGAAAGCGCCGATCCGATCCATCGTAAACCGGGGGCGGCGGGCTTTGAACCCACCCACGCGGCGCATATCGGCTCAAACGGAAACACCACCACGAAAAAAAACGCCCACATTGACGGCAACGCCGACCTCGGGGAAAATAGCCTTGGGGATCCGGCGGTCGATAATATCCACAAAAAAACCGATATCTATGGATCCCGAGGAAAAGCGGTCGGAAGGATCGATCCGGATCCATTGGGGATCGATGCCGGCGGGACATATGATCCGACGACCTATACCGGCGCCAATGACAACGCGACCCACATGACCCATGTCGACGGCAAGGGGGCGCCCCGGCCGGTCGGCACCTCGATTTCGACCGACAACGGGGACAGCATCACGCTTGAGGGAAAGCCGGGCGGTTCAAACTTTTACTTCACGTCGGTCGAGCTGAATCCCGGCGCCGAGCTGAGGATAGATACAACCGAGGGGCCGGTCAATATCTTCATCGACGGGGGCGGGTTTGATGCGAAAAGCGGCTCAATCGCCAATACCGGCAAAAAGGCGGCGGACTTTGCCATTTATGCCAATTACGAATCCACCGACGGCCGTCCGGCCATTGAGTTCCACCATGACGCCGACCTCAGGGGCACCGTATATGCACCCAAGGCAAACATCCTCGTAAATAACAGCGGATGCGTATACGGCCTTCTATGGGGCAGGCGGGTAGATATAAGGAACTCCGGGGATCTTTATTATGATCAGGCGTTGGCAGGCAAGTACGCCATCGCTTCAAACGACCTGGCGCTCATCGCCTGGGAGCAAAAAAATTAAACATCGCGGAGGGGTCTATGAAACAGCGGTTTGCCATAATGTCCGCCCTATGCTTCGTCTTTGCCACAGCCATTGAGTCTCCGGCGGCTCACGATATTCAACTGAAAAACGGCCACGTCTTTACCACCGACCAGTACCGGCTTGAACCCGGGATTGTCAGATTTTCCTATTTAAACGGCAGGATAGGGATTACCAGGCAGAGCCTCGAAGCAATAAAAAACTCCGATGCGCTGCCGGCTGAAGAGACCGACAGCCCCCGAGCAAAGGCCCCCACGGATAAAGCGGCGCCGTACCAAGCGGCCCTGCGGCAAAACCAAAGGGAAATGCGGATTCAACGGGAAAATTTCAGGCTGGCAAAAAAATATAATTTGGAAACAGCCAAAGACAAGGCATGGAGGCGGCTGACCGACCTAAAGATGGAAAGACAGCGGATGCGCGAGGAAATCTTAGCCATCCACAACGGTACGCTGCCGAAATGGTGGGATGAGATCCTCAACAAAAAACAGTTTTTCATAAAACGGCGCCACTAGGCCCGCCCATGTAGGCAAGGACGCCAGTCCTCCTCCTTTAGCGACCCCTCTCCACCGCTTAGCCCTGTAAAAGGCGGACAGGCGTCCACCCCTACATGGGATCTCATCCTCCATAAACATTTTGAAATTACATAAAATAGTTTATTGCCTGCTGAAACAGGCGGATTCCCATAGTCGGTGGGGGCTTCGCTTCGCCCCCCGAACGGCTGTCAAACGCCTTGCGTCGCGGCCAGTCGGGATAGTTGGTGGGATGGTTGAAAGCCTCCGGGTGCGGCATAAGGCCAAAGATCCGGCCGGTGGGATCGCAGATGCCGGCAATATCATGGATGGACCCGTTGGGGTTGTCAGGGAAACGGCCGTCCGCAGGCGCGCCGTCCGGGCCCGCGTACCGGCAGACCACCTGGTTTTCACGGATCAGGCGGTTTAATACGCCCTCATCCGTTATAAATTTGCCCTCCCCGTGTCGGACGGGCAGTTCCATATGGGCAAGCCCCTTTGTGAAAACGCAGGGCGCGCTCCCATTGACCTGCAAATGCACCCAGTCATCGCGGAAATTGCCGCAGTCATTGAACGTGAGGGCAACGGAGCGCCCCCCGTAGTCGCCGTCAAAGCCGGGCAAAAGGCCCAGGTTGACAAGGGTCTGGAACCCATTGCAGATGCCCAGCACCAGATTGCCGTCCTGCACAAATTTAAGGAGTTTTTCGCCCGCGTTCTTTTTCATGCGGACCGCCTGGATAACACCGGCCCCATGGTCATCGCCCCAGGAAAATCCACCCACGAACACCATGAGCTGAAAATCCGCCAGATCCACCGAACCGTCTATCACGGAATTGATATGGACCCGCCTGGCTTTCGCACCGGCCAGTTCCAGCGCATGGGCGGTCTCGATGTCGCAGTTCAAGCCGTATCCGCAGAGGACCAGGGCGTTTATTCGATTGCTCATATCAACCCCCCGAACGGCATTTTCCATGCAGATTTCAGGTCAGATACCGGTACGGAAATAAATGAATTCGATCCGCGGCAAACATTGAGAACCGCCGTATCCGTCACTTCGCCGATGCAGGCGAACTGGCCGGGTTCAAACAGGGATTCGAAGGCCCGCGCATTTTCCGGGGCCAGGGAGACGAGAAACCGGCCCGGGGTTTCGGAAAACAGCAGATGATCCGTCCGCAGGGGGTCATCGGAGAAGACCCGGGCAATATCAACAGAAAGCCCATGATTGCCGCCCATGGCAATCATGGCGAGATGCACGCCCAGGCCGCCCCGGTAGATGCCGTGGGCCGAAGCGATCAATCCCCGGGCGATGGCCCGGTGAAGCGCCCGGTAGGTTTTCATGAACCGTTCATGCCTTACTTTTGGTACGTTCGCGCCTGTATATCCGAAGCATTGATAATACTCGGAGGCGCCGAGTTCATCCCGGGTCTCGCCCAGGACATAGACGAGATCCCCGGGCATCTTCACATCCATGGTAACCGCAGTTTCCACATCGGGGATCACGCCGATGGTTGAAAACTGAAGTGATTCCAGCGCCGAGACCTTGTGGGTTTCTCCATACCGCCCGGCAAGATGGCCATCCACGTACATGGAGTCCTTTCCGGACAAAAGCGGTATCCCGTAGGCCAGGCAGGTTTCGGCAAGCGCGCGGCAGGACCGGACCAGCTGGGCGGCCTTGAATTTGCCGTCCGGATTTTTTTGGGGGTCGTACTGGATGCTCGGCCAGCAGAAGTTGTCCACCCCGCCGATATGGTCGGGATCCGCGCCCAGGGCAAGCATACGCCGGAGCGCCTCATCAATGGTGCAGGTGGTCATATGCCAGGCATCGATGGCCGAATACATGGGCAGCATGGCCTGGGCGAACACCAATCCACGGTTGGATGTAAGCACCGGCCGCAGGACTGTCCCATCGCTGTTCATATCCCGCTCCGCCCCCACCAAAGACTTGACCACGCTGCCGCCCTGGACTTCATGGTCGTATTGGCGCACGATCCATTCCTTGGAGGCGATATTGGGCCGGGAGAGCAAGTCGCATAGCAGGCGGCTGTAATCAGCCGGCTCGCTTAAAACAGGCTCATGAAGCCCGCGATGCGCCGGAGGCCGCCACTCGGCGTCAAACTCCCACTGCGGGAATCCGGACTGCAGAAAATCCATGTTGATATAGGCGCAGGTTTTACCGTCATAGGTCAGGTGAAGCTTTCCGGTATCGGTATATGCCCCGATGATCGTACTCTCTACCGCATGCTTTCGGGACAGGGCCATGAACCGGTCCACATCGTCGGCTTTTACCGCCACCGTCATCCGCTCCTGGGATTCAGACACCCAGATCTCCCATTGATCCAGGCCGCTGTATTTAAGCGGCACCTGATCCAGCCACACTTCACAGCCGCCTGAATACCGGGCGGATTCGCCGACAGAGGATGATAGGCCGCCGCCGCCGTTGTCCGTGATAAACTGAATCAATCCCGCATCCCGGGCTTCCAGCAGAAAGTCATGCATTTTTTTCTGGGTGTAGGGGTCGCCGATCTGCACATGGCCGGCCGGGGTGTGCTCGGAGAAAGTTTCGGAGGAGGCGGTAACGCCGTGGATGCCGTCTTTTCCCACCCGGCCGCCGCACATGATGACCCGGTCGCCGGAGCTTGTGGTTTTAAGCTCGGCCGGCGCTCCGGCGGCCTGCGCCGGCATGATGCCGACGGCCGTCACATAGACCAGGCATTTTCCCAGGTAGCCGTCGTCAAAAATCACCTGGCCGAACGGGGTCGGGATCCCGCTTTTGTTCCCGCCGTCGCGGACCCCCTCGATGATGCCGTCCAAAAGCCGCCTCGGATGGAGACGCGGCTTTAGATCCCCATCGTAGTCCCGGGGCCCCACGCAAAAGCCGTAGCTGCCCATCACAAGCCGCGAGCCCAGACCGGTCCCCAGGGGATCGCGGTATACCCCCACGATACCGGTGATGGCGCCGCCGTAGGCCTCCATGTTGGACGGGGAATTATGGGTCTCGCCGGTAATGACATAGTAATGATCGTCATCAAATCGGCCCACGCCGGCATTATCCCACAAAACCGAGACGACCCAGTCCTTTTTTTCCTTTAGGGTCAATGTGGGCTGCTTGATAAACGTGTCGAACAGGTTGTCCACCACCTCGTTTTGCCCGGTATCCAGATCCGTATACCGGAAAAGCCCCTGGAAGGTATTGTGGTTGCAGTGGTCACTGCGGGCCTGGGAGATGTATTCAAGCTCCACATCCGTCGGATCCGAAAGCCCCATTTGCCGTCTGTCCGCCTGAACCGAGGGATCCATAAAATAGTTGCGGATCACCGGCATATCATTGACGTTTAAGGCCAGGTTGCGCTCGTCGCTGATCCGTTTAAGGGCTTCATCGGAAGCTATGGGAAGGGTCGTCACAGTGGGCGTATGGTCCAGGCGGACCCGGGGGATGATAATCCCGATGCCCGTCTTCGGATCCCACTCGGATCTGGAAAACACCCGGACCTGCTGGATAATATCGTTTGACAGGAGCTCCCGGGCGATCAGCTCCGCATCCGCCCGGGTCATCCGGGAACCGGCAAGGCAATAACGGCGCGAGGTATACACATCCGCATCCCGGGGCAGCCGGATCTCCAGCACATCCTGGATGGCTTCGACCGCCGTGCTTCCGGGATTATCCCGCACACCCGGCCGATAGCCCACCCAGACGCACCAGTCGAAATCAATGGGCAGGGGCTCATATGACGAGATCTGGGTCACCGGATTGGTGAATATTTCCGTCCGGACGATCTCCAGCTGCGCGGCGGACAGTTCCGCATCGATGGTCAGTACCTGCACCGTGCGCACGCCTTCAAGGGGAAGGCTGAAATAGGCGGCGGCTTTTTTACAGACGCCTTCCCCCTCGGCATCCAACAGCTCCGGTTTTAACGTGATTTCCAGCCGATGGGCCATGATACGGGACTCACCCTGAAACGATCCGCATGATATCATTATAGAAAACAAACACCATGAGCAGCATCAAAACAAGAATCCCCACCTGCTGGGCGACCTCTCGGGTCCTGAGGCTGACGGGCCGGCCGGTTGCCGCCTCGATGGAGAAAAACATAAGATGGCCCCCGTCAAGCACGGGTATGGGCAAAAGGTTCAATATCCCCAGGTTGATGCTCACAAGGGCGATGAAAAACAGCAGGTTGACCGGCCCCTGCTCCGCCTGTTCGCCGGCCATCTGGGCGATCATGATCGGCCCGCCAAGGGTTTTGACGGAAATCGCCCCCTGAATGAGCTTTACCACGCTGACGATGGTCAGCTTGGTAATCAGGTAGGTGCGCACGATACTCTCCTTGAACGCATCAACCGGACCCAGGCGTTTGGCCGAGGTCTTTCCGGCGGCCGTAATGCCCACGACATACCGGGTCTCGGTTTCGCCAAAGATATCCTCGAGGCTCTGTTCTTCGGGAGCCACCCGCATTTCGATCCGGCGAGAGCCCCTCTCGACCACAACCGGCAGCGCCCTTCCACCGCTTTCCCTTATCACCGAAGCCATTTCCGACCAGTCTTCAATGGCCTTTTCACCGATGCGGACGATCCGGTCCCCCTGCTTGAGCCCGGCCGCCTCAGCCGGGGAATCCGCCTTTACCTCGCCGACCACCGGCTGTAATACCATGAGGCCGGAAATCGCAAAAACGAAAAAGAAGATCAGTACGGCCAAAAAGAAGTTGAACAGGGGGCCGGCGGCCACAATCAGCATCCGCCGGGCCACCGACTTATGGGTAAACGACAGCGGCGCCTCTGCCGGATCGATCTCTTCGTTGGGCTGTTCCCCGACCATTTTGACAAAACCGCCGAGCGGGATGGCGGATATGCAGTATTCCGTCCGGCCAAGGGTTTTGCTGACCAGCTTGGGGCCAAAACCCAGGGAAAACTTTACCACCCCCACCCCGCAAGCCTTGGCGCACAGGAAATGCCCCAGTTCGTGAAAGAAGATCAGAACGCCAAGAACAATCACAATCCCGATGACCATGCTCATTTAACAAGTCCTTTGCCGTTTCTGTCCACCCATTGAACGGCCGCTCTTCGGGCCCATTGATCCGCCTGCAGGATATCCGCCATATCCGGGGAGGAAACCTGCCCATGGGCCGCCATCACCGCCTCGATAGCGATCGGGATCTGGAGGAACCCGATCTGTTCGCGCAAAAACGCATCTACGGCCGCTTCATTGGCGGCGTTCATAACCGCCGGCACCGTGCCGCCGGCTGCACAGGCCCTGTATGCCAAATCCAGGCAGGGAAAATGTTCCATGTCCGGGGCCTCGAATGTCAGGGCGCCGAGGCTCTTGTAATCCGGCGGCGGAATCTGCATTTGAAGCCGTTCCGGGCCGGAGAGGGCGTAGGCGATGGCGCCCTTCATATCCGGTATCCCCATCTGGGCGATAACCGAGCCGTCCCTGTAGGAGACCATTGAGTGGACGATGCTTTGAGGGTGAATCACGACCTCGATCGAATGATGGGCGACGTCAAACAGATGGGCCGCTTCGATGACCTCCAGCCCTTTATTCATAAGGGTTGCGGAATCAATACTGATTTTGGTGCCCATCTCCCAGGTGGGATGGGCCAGGGCGTCCCTGGGGGTAATCAAAGGGAACCGCTCCCTGGGTAGTGTCCGGAACGGACCGCCGGATGCCGTCAGAATCACCTTCCTTAAATCCTCCCGACGGTTGCCGCATAGGCATTGAAAGATGGCGCTGTGCTCAGAATCCACCGGTCGGATCTCAATGTTTGCCCGGGCCGCCTCGCGCATGACCAGATCCCCGGCCATCACCAGGGCCTCCTTATTGGCCAGGGCGAGGTCCTTTCCGGCATGAATGGCGGCCAGCGTGGGGAGGAGGCCGGCGCCGCCCACCATGGCGGAAACCACAATATCCACCCCGCCGAGCGTAGCGGCCGTTTTATACCCCTCGTCTCCGACCATGATTTCCGTGCCGACGCCTGACGGGAGGGCCGATTTAAGCCGCCGGGCGCCGGCATCATCATAGACCACGGCCAGATCCGGGGCAAACTGCTCGATCTGGTCGGCCAGCAGTTCAATGTTTTCCTTGGCGGTTAGGGCTTTAACGGCAAAGCGCTCGGGAAACATCTCCACGATGGCGAGCGTATTGCGGCCGATGGAGCCGGTTGCGCCGAGTATGGCAATATTTTTCATAAGTTCTTTTAAAAACCGCCTAAAAAATAGGTTTTAACCAAATACGCGGTTGGTGCGGCGAACAGCAGGGCATCGATCCGGTCGAGCAGCCCGCCGTGGCCCGGCAGAATCGCCCCGGAGTCCTTAACCTGCTGGACCCGCTTGAATTCGGATTCAAACAGATCCCCCACTTGACCGGCAACCCCGACAGCGATGAAAAAAAACAGGCTGCCGGCAACGGATAAATGGGGGATAAAAAGGCGCATGAACGCATACCCTACGATGACGTTGGTCAGAAGCCCGCCAACTGCGCCCTCTACTGTTTTTCCGGGGCTTACGGCCGGGCTTAACTTATGGCGGCCGAAGAGGCGGCCCGCATAAAACGCCCCCACATCCCCGGCAAAGACAATGGTGACCAGGAAAAAAATCCAGCGCACCCCATTGGGTTCCATACGTAACAGAATCAACGTGGCCAGGGCAAGCGGGATATAGATCAGGCCCTGAATCTCTTTAGAAACCACATCAACCACGCCGGTATGGATTTTGAATCGGGGTATGGATAAAAATGCCGTCACCAGCGTATTGACAATAATTAATTCCGGTATCACATGCCAGGCTGACGCATAGGCCGTAAACAGGAGAAGCACGCCGACAAAGCCGCCCCAGAGAGGTATAATTAAACCTACGGCCGGTCTGATAGGTTTGTATACGATCCGGTAGTATTCCCCCAGGCTGATAACCGCGAGCAGACCGATAAATGCGGAAAACAGGCTGGCGGGGGCTTTGTAGAGAAATACGGCCAGGATCGGAACGGCGACAATGCTGGTGAGCCAACGCTTCAGATGCATAGGGTCGTCAACCCAAAGATCGGGTTCCTCTTTTTTTACCCCGTGCCCCTCCATTTTATGGACGGACGCGACCTATAGAAAAATACGAAAATTGATTAACTGGCCCGGCTTGTAAGGTCAAGGCTATGTCACCCGGCCGAACCGGCGTTCCCGCTGCTGATAGTCCTTGAGGATGCCAATCAGCTCCTCGCGCGTCATGTCCGGCCAAAGGGTCGGAGTCACATGAATTTCTGAATAGGCAATCTGCCAGAGGAGGAAATTGCTGATGCGGAATTCGCCGCTGGTGCGTATCAAAAGTTCAGGGTCCGGCATTTCAGCCGTATAAAGATGCTGAGTGATCAGCTCAGGGGTAATCGATTCGGCGTCGATTTCCCCGTTTTTGATCCGCGCGCCGATTTTCTTGACAGCCTCGACGATTTCCGCACGACCGCCGTAGCTTAACGCCAAATTCAGGCACATCCCGTTATTCGACGCGGTAGCGTTCATGGTATCGCCAAGCGCCTGCTGAACCTCCGCCGAGAGCCGATCGGTCTGGCCAATGGCATTTAAGCGGATGTTGTTTTCCAGCATCTCCTGTTTTTCATCGGCCAGAAACCTTTTCAGCAGCGTCATCAACGCTGTGATTTCCGCCTTGGGCCGCTCCCAGTTTTCGGTGGAGAATGCATAAAGGGTGAGGAACTGGATGCCGATTTCCCGGCACGTCCGGACCACCATACGCACCGTGTCCGCCCCCTTTTCATGGCCCTTAATACGGTTTAAGAAGCGTTTCTGAGCCCACCTGCCGTTGCCGTCCATGATAACCGCGATATGCGACGGCAGTTTCTCCGGTTCCAGACCGGTGTTCGCCAAATTAGAGTTCAAGAACCTCTGACTCTTTCTCTTTATAAATCTCGTCGATCTTTTTTATATGTTCATCGGTCAACTTCTGGATATCCTCCTGGGCCTTGAAGACTTCATCCTCGGAGGCGTCGCCGTCCTTTTTGAGCTGCTTTAACGTATCGTTGGCTTCTCTGCGGATATTTCTTACCGCCACCCGGTAGTCCTCACACATTTTGTTGACCTGCTTGACGATTTCCCTGCGCCTTTCCTCAGTGAGCGAGGGAATGGTAATCCGTATGATCTTGCCGTCGTTGGAGGGGGTCAATCCGAGATTGGATTTTAGGATCGCCTTTTCGATGCTGTTGACAGAAGAGACATCCCACGGCTGGATGGTAATCAAACGGCTTTCCGGCACGGACAGCGTCGCGAGCTGATTGAGCGGCGTCATCGTGCCGTAATACTCGACCTTGATATCATCGAGCAGGCTGAGCGAAGCCCTGCCCGTACGGATTTTTTTTAATTCGCTTTTCATCGAATTGATCGACTTTCCCATTTTTTCCTTGGCTTCGTCCTTGACCGCATCAATCATACGTTCCACCCCATCTTTGTCCTAACGCGGCCTACCTTCCGCAATAAAGATTTCTCGCTGCCGCAATAAAGATTTCTCGCTGCCGCTCGAAATGACCCACAACACCCAATACCCAATACCCAATACCCAATACCCAATCCTACTCCTCGACCTCGGGCTCGTATATTTTGGTGCCGATTTTTTCCCCGGTAATCACCCGCATGATATTGCCCTTGACCTTCAGGTTAAAGACGATCAGGAGAAGATGGTTATTCATGGCCAGAGAGATCGCCGTGCTGTCCATCACCTTCAAACGGCGGTTCAACACATCCATATAGTTGATCTCTTCAATAAATACGGCCTCCTTGTTGCCAACGGGGTCCGTGTCATAGACGCCTTCGACCTTGGTCGCCTTTAACAGGACATCGGCGTGGACCTCTTCGGCCCGAAGTACGGATGCCGTGTCCGTGGTGAAATACGGATTGCCGGTACCGGCGGCAAAAATAACCACCCGCCCCTTTTCCAGATGTCTAATGGCCCGGTTTTCCC
>JAGXLR010000262.1 GCA_018334555.1 Desulfobacterales bacterium | reverse complement strand
TCGATAATGCGGTTCAGGGTCTCTTTAGGGACCGGTTGGTTTTTAAATAACCGGATGCTTCGCCGTTCATAGAGCAATTTCTCTGTTTCCGTCAAATCCTTGGCGATTGTCTCAAAATCCCTTGCAGCGTCCGCTTCGCCAAAGGGCCTGGGCGGTGTCATCTCGCCGTATTTATCCTCCGGTGTTTTATATCTGCCCGCGAGCACACGGTATTCGCCCCGCATTCGAATACATTCGCCGGGGCATACGGCTTCACAGTTATTGCAGGCGATGCAGGCCAGCTCCATACCATCAAGACCGGTCGCATAGGGCTCTTTCTTTTCTTCATCCCACTGCAGGCAGGACGTGGGACAGGTGTTAACGCAAGCCTTGCAGTGGGTGCATTTTTCCGGCTCATATTCGAACCGGGTAAAGCGGGTCGGCGGTAAATGGGCTTTGGAAAATTTTTCAAAAAATGACTGTTCCATCAGATCCCTCCGATATTTGTTCATGTTCTCTATTCGCCCGTCGGCTGAAAAATTTGCGAACCATGGGATCGGCGCTTTTTGATTTCAATTCAGCGGGCGCCCCTTCGGCGACGATTTGTTTCGAGGATTTCTCAAGCATGATCAGCCGGTGGCCCAGATTTAATATACTCTCCAATTCATGGGTGACGATGACCATCGTAGAACCCAATGATCGGTTGATACTCATGATCAGTTCGTCTATATCCGCAGCGGTAATCGGGTCCAGGCCGGCTGAAGGCTCGTCGAGGAAAAGAATTCTAGGATTCATTGCCATGGCCCGTGCGAGGCCCGCGCGTTTTCTCATGCCGCCGCTGAGCTCGGAAGGCAGATGATCGACATAGCACTCGAGCCCGACAAGAGAAAGCTTCATTCGGACCAGGTTCGCAATCGTCGTTTTCGGCAGGTCGGTAAATTCCATAATCGGCAGGGCGACATTCTCCCCGATGGTCATTGAGCCGATCAGCGCGCTGCTTTGAAATAATACCCCGATTTTATTAAGTGCATTTCGAAAGTCCCGATCAGCGCAATTGGTGATATCCGTGTCTTCGATGTATACATGACCCCTATCCGGGGCCTCGAGGCCGATCATCTGCCGCATGAGCGTACTCTTCCCGCTTCCGCTGCCGCCGACGATCATAAAAATTTCGCCCCTTGCCACCGAGAAGCTGATATTGTCCAGGATCCGATCGTCATTGTAGCTTTTTGTGAGGTTTTTGACTTGGATAACAGGGGATTTGGGCATAACCGGCTATCCTATGTAGCTTCGAATGACCGCGAAGAATGAGTCAAACAGGATAATCAGAAATATACTGTTGACCACCGCTGCAGTTGCCGCCTGGCCAACGGCTGACGCCCCGCCCTTGGCCTGAAAACCCTTAAGGCAGCCAACACCGGAGATCAAAACGGCAAAAACGCAGGATTTCATCAACCCCCAGCACAGTTCAAATATGGTCAGAGTTTCAATGGTTTGGGTAATATAGGCGCTGGCCGTAAGATCAAGCATGGCGATGGCGATCAAAAGGCCGCCGACAATACCAAAAAAGTTGGCGAAAACGGTTAAAAGCGGTATGGTGATAAACGCTGCAATCAGCCGCGGCAGGACCAGGAAGAGGGTGGGGTTAAACCCCATGGAGAACAGCGCGTCGATTTCCTCAGAGATTCTCATTGTGGCGATTTCGGCGGCGTATGCCGAGCCGGTTCGACCGGCCACCACAATGGCCGTCATTATTGGGCCGAGTTCGGATACCATGGCCATGGAGACGAGCGAGGCCACATATATATTGGCGCCGAACTGCTCGAGTTGAAGCGATGACATGAAGGCGATAATCAGGCCCAGCAGGAAACTGATCAGCGCAACGACCGGCAGCGCATTAACGCCGGTGGTCTTCATATAGATGATCGTATCCTGTCCGCGCAGGGATTTCGGGCGCCTCAAAACCTCTTTGATGGCCAGGGCGACCGAGCCGATGAAGGCGATCATGAACCGGATGCCGGCGAAGGCCTCAAGCGTGCCGGCCCCGATTTCTGTTATGATTTTATTCTTCCGGTGTCCGAAAGTCACCGAGCAGCGTTCGTTAAAGTCAAAGTTGACCAGTGACAGGGTTTTTTTGTAAGTTTCCGGCGGATTGATGATATGAAATTCGGCATCCGGAATCTTTAAATGATGTTTTAACTCGAAAAGTACCAGCGCGCCGTAGTCATCCAGGACCGAGATGGCGGTTAAATCGAAATAAAAAGGCGGGGCCATTTTGTTTAACTCGTTAAGGAGCCGTTTCAGACATTCTGAGGCGGTTTCAATGGATAGGTGCCCGTTTAGATAAACGGTCTGCCCGCCGGCATCGTGTCTGGTGATGGTGTAGCTATAGGCGCTGGAAAATTTCTGCATGGGTATAGAAATCTGATAACCTAAATTGAGCGTTTCAATTTTTTGAAGATTTAATTTTGACAATCTCGTAAAAAGCGATTTATTGCGCTGGCGCCCCATTTTTGCAGAAAGTAACTCTGAAAAGCGTCCGCATTGTCATTTCGAGCGGTAGCGAGAAATCTTTAACAATCAAGATTCCTCGTCACTTTCGTTTCTCGGAATGACAGCAGCGGAAGCTTCTAAGACAATATTAAATATTGTCGAGTTCCTTGGAAG
>JAGXLR010000011.1 GCA_018334555.1 Desulfobacterales bacterium | reverse complement strand
AATATTTAATATTATCTTAGAAGCTTCCGCTGCTGTCATTCCGAGAAACGAAAGTGACGAGGAATCTTGATTGTTAAAGATTTCTCGCTACCGCTCGAAATGACAATGCGGACGCTTTTCAGAGTTATTTTCTGCAAAAATGGGGCGCCAGCGCAATAAATCGCTTTTTACGAAGCCATCAACCATATGCGGAAAAGTTTCAAGGCGCAAACCGGAGCTCCGGGATAGCCGGTGAAGGCATGGAGAGGTAGAAATCCTGAAAAAAGAGTGGGTTAAAGATGCAGGCTTAATTTCTGCTGCAGTCACAACTGCCCGTATATTCCGGCGCTTTTCTTTCAATCGGGCAGACGGGGAAGTTCCAATCCTTTAAATGCGGATTCAATTGATTTCCAGCCGGTTCGGACGAAGGCTTCGGGGAGCAGTCGCATCGGCCCGTATATTTGGGCTCTTTACTTTTATACGAACATTGGTCAAAAAAATGGGTGTCACCTACCCAGACGCTCATATGACCGCTGATCCGGACATGCCCGTTCAACATATACCCATTAATACAATCCTCACCCGATGTGGGACTTTTATGCAGGGCTTCGCTCTGACTAAGCTCCCTTTCGGTGTACTCAAAATATATCACGTCTACCCGCTGATGGTGATAGGGTTCCCGGGCATTAGTGACACCCTGGAAAAACCCCGGCGGATTCAACCGTTTTCTAAATTCCGGTTTATCTTCCAGCGCTTCATGAATATGGGTGTAGGTGATATTGCCATCCATGGAACGGGGGAACGATTTGTCAATGTATTCAGATTTGAAAATATCGTCACGGCTCAGATAGACTCTGTACGGATAAGGAGAGCAGGCGTGCGCATAATCTAAGGTAATCTCCAGATCATTGTCCCGGACCTCATGGTCGACCAGCCTATAGGGATAATTGCCATCCACCTCAAGATTTTCCGGGATTTTTGCAGCTTCGATAAAAAAATCGGCCTGATTGAGGTCTATATACTGATCAGTCTTGTCTGTTTCAGCGTCGAATGTGTAGCCTCGCGGCGATAAATGGAATACAGCATCTTGTATTTCTGAGAGTTCATCCATAACCATCTCTGAATGGCCATAATCGGCGGAAACAATGAGGACAGGCCCGATCAGGAGGAGTACCAGCCAGAAAATTTTTTTAGGGTGAGGGGCAATTTTATTTTTTATCATGCCGACCTCTCTGAAGTATCAGGTAAAAACTGAACCTTTCATTTCCTTTTTACTATAGATAAATAAAAAATAAAAGAAAATTCTGGCTGTTTGGCCCATGCAGGGGCGAAAAAGATTGGGGTAAGCCGGCGCTAGTTTCCGGATTCAATCAGATGGTCCAGTATCAAACCAAAGAAACTGTCGCTGCCGCTGGAGGGGGTAAACAACCAGCCCATATGGATCAGGCACGCCCGGCAAAGGACGACCCGCCATTTATACCCGGCGAACCAGGAAAATTCATCTGTCGGCAGGCCAACCGCCCCACATCCTTCGGCATCACTGAAACAGCCGATATCAAATACCATACCATGCGGATTGGCGAATGTATGCTGATGCGAACCATTGACATTGATTTTTGCAGATTTCGGCGTGATTGGGTTCAGGCATTGACGGCAGAGATAAAAGGGGGCCTCATATTCATCCTCTTTTTGCTCCGTTTTTTCCTTCACATGGGCCTCAGATTTTCCGCCCCGCATCGATGTTCGGAAAAAATATTTATTTAGCAATGTTGAATTCCCGCTGGTTGAAATAAGGTTATTTAATTTAAATTTAAAATGATCGGGCTATATTGTCAAATAGTTCCCGTTTCCTGACGGTTTCGTAACAATCGCTCGATACCGTTATCGTTGGTTAAAATGGCGGCAACCAGAACAATATACATTGGGTATTAGGTTAAGGGGAAAGGGGAAAGATACAAGGTTGGTTAAATCCCAGTTTTTAAAACACCTCTCTTTTGTCGAATGCCCCGTTGTTTTGAATTTTGGTCATTGGAATTCTCGCTTGATTGCCGTCTGAAGCGGGGTCTAACGGTTGCGGCGGGATCTGCCGGATGAGCCACGGTCCAGAAGCACAAGGAGGATAAACGGCCATGTGATCAGATATTCGAAAATAAATCCGATCGGTATCATGATATAAATAAACGGGAGCTTGATCGTATAGAAATGCAGCGTCTTATAAACTTTACGGATCCTGGGAGGCAATGTTCCGGAATTCAATTTTTACCTGCCCGCATTCTACGAGATTGTCAGGGTTCAATTTAGGTTTTAAGTGGTGCCGAAGGCCGGACTTGAACCGGCACGGGCGTTACCCACTACCCCCTCAAGATAGCGTGTCTACCATTTCCACCACTTCGGCACTATTGAGATTGAGGTGTTGCCTGCTGGCCGCTTTCTGAACCTGTTCCTGTTTTTTCACCGGCCGGCGGTGAAGCCGGCTTGTCTGCTGCCTTTTGGCTTTGCTGGGCATCTGCAGGCAACGTCTGCGTCTGTTGGGCCGCCGGTTGAACATCGGAGACAACAGAATCATTTCCACCTCTGGATATGTAGGCAAGGCTCAACGAGGTGAGCATAAATATAATAGCGGCAACCGTTGTGGCCTTGCCCAGAAACGTTGTCGCGCCGGTATTGCCAAAAAGGGTCTGGTTGCCGGCCCCTCCAAAAACGGCGCCCATGTCGGCGCCCTTGCCGGTTTGCAGAAGAACAATCGCAATCAGCGCAAAACTGACAAGCAAATGAACGATAAGAATCAATATAGACATAGGTCAGGTTTTAAATCTTTCATGTTCGATAATGAATAATTTCACTGAAAGTTTCCGGTTTTAGGCTGGCCCCTCCCACCAGGGCCCCGTCAATATCCGGAAGTGCCATCAGTTCGGCGATATTGCCGGGTTTAACGCTCCCTCCATACAGGATGCGTATGGCGCTAGCCAACTCGTCGCCAAACCCCTGCGAAATCAATTTACGAATATACGCATGGGCCTCCTGAGCTTGTTCCGGCTGCGCCGTTTTTCCCGTGCCGATGGCCCATACCGGCTCGTAGGCGATAACCGGTGGATTTGACGTATTTAAATTTAAATCTTTTAACCCTTCCTGTATTTGTTTGTCAAGCACTGAAAATGTTTTTCCCGAATCCCGCTCGGGTTCCGTCTCTCCCACGCAGACAACAGGAATCAGGGAGGCTTCAAATGCCGCTTGGATCTTTTTATTGACGCCTGCATCGGTCTCGCCGAAGAACTGTCGCCTTTCAGAATGGCCGATAATTACATATCTGCATCCGGCAGAGGCGATCATCGGGGCGGATACTTCGCCGGTAAAAGCGCCTTCCTTTTCCCAGTACAAATTCTGGGCGCCGAGTTCCATAGAAGAGCCCTCAATGGCCTTGGAAACAACTGCCAGTGCGGTGAAGGGCGGGGCGATCATTATATCCACCGAACTGACATCGCCAACCCTCTCGACCAGTTGCCGGCTCGTCGTTTCGGCCTCCGGACAGGTCTTGAACATTTTCCAATTTCCGGCAATTAGCGGTTTACGAGACGCCATATATTACCTCCTGTCAATGCGCTTAGGGCAAACCCGCATAAAAGAAAAACTGCGGGCGCCGTCAGGACCCAAAATTCTCTTTTTTGCGGCTTCATTGGTATTCCATCAAAGTTTTCCGGCCACCATCTCAGCGAGATCCACCATCCGTTCCGAATATCCGGCCTCATTATCATACCAGGAGAGGACCTTGACCATATTTCCTATCATATAGGTCAAGTCCGCATCAACAATGGAGGAGAGCTTTGACCCGTTGAAATCGCATGAAACCAGCGGCGTCTCGTTGTAGCCCAGAATCCCCGACAGAGCGCCTTCGGACGCGGTCTTCAGGGCCTTTTTGACATCATCGGCAGTGACATCGGATTTGTTCAGGTTGGCCACGAGATCGACGATTGAAACATTGGCGGTTGGCACACGAATCGCAAGCCCGTTTAGTTTCCCTTGGAGTTCGGGGATGACCAGGCCGACGGCTTTTGCCGCTCCGGTTGTCGTCGGGATCATCGAAACGGCGGCCGATCGCGCCCGCCGTAAATCCTTGTGCGGCCCGTCAAGAAGCTGCTGGTCCCCGGTATAGGAATGTACCGTCGTCATTATGCCGGATGTGATGCCGAATTCATCATTCAGAACCTTTGCTACCGGTGCCAGGCAGTTGGTCGTGCAGGAGGCATTGGATATTATGTGATGACTGGCCGGATCATATGTATTCTCATTGACTCCCAGCACGATCGTCAAATCGGGCTCTTTTGCCGGAGCGGAGATGATCACTTTTTTGGCGCCGGCTTCGATGTGCTTTCCCGCGCTTTGCTTATCCCGGAAAAGCCCGGTGCATTCAGCCACAATATCCACGCCGTAATTTTTCCACGGCAGGGCGGCGGGGTCTTTTTCTGAATGGACGGCGATGGACCTGCCATTGACCTCGATCGCGTTTTCCTTCGGCTGAATCGGAACGTCAAGCTTCTCATGCACCGAGTCAAACGTTAACAGATGCGCCATGGTGGCCGGGTCCATCAGATCATTGACTGCGACGATTTCGATATTCTGACGATTCAAGGCGGCCCGAAACACCATTCGACCGATTCTTCCCATACCGTTAATAGCTATTTTAGCACCCATAGGAACCTCCTTTGAATATTTTTCCCATCATAATTGCATCTTCGTCCGTGTCCGTATAATAGCCGGGGCGTTTTCCATTCACGGAGAACCCGAGTTTTTTATATAATCGAATCGCTGCGATATTTGAAGGCCTGACCTCCAGAAAGGCCAGGTCAAACTTATCAGGAATGGCGTTAAGGCATCGACGGAAAAAGTAAGAGGCGATGCCTTTATTCCGATATTCTTCGGTGACAGCCACTTTAAGCACATGCAGTTCAGCCATAATCAGACGAAAACAGAAGTAGGCGATCAAATGCTGCCGCTGACCCGTCTTCAATACAAAGTTGTATGCCCCATTGCACGCCAGTTCATTTATAAAGGCCAGCTTACCCCATGGGTTTTTAAAAGCCCTTTTCTCAATAGCGACCACATCATTTATGTCATTGATGGCCATGGGGGTCATCCGTATCTGACTCATTCCCGTTTGTTACCCTTTACCAGATCGCTGGCCAGAGAAATACTCTTTTTCCCATCGGTTTCAATGGTCTTCGCCATTGAATGCAGATCTTTGTCTTTTTTCCTCAGGTTAACCGCCTTGATCAGCATCGGCAGGTTTGTCCCCGAGATCACTTCAATCTTTCCCTCTTCCAGAAATGAATAGCTCAGGTTCGAAGGCGTCCCCCCGAACATGTCGGTCATTATCAGTATGCCGCTATTCTGATTAACCTCCTTAATTCCATTATTAATTTTTTTTCTCAAAGTTTCAACGTGTTCTTTTAAATCGATGGAAACAGCGGTCACAGCCTCCAGCCGGTAATCAAAAATCAACTCAGCGGTGTCGATTAATATATCACCAAACTGACCGTGGGTGACGATGACGATACCAACCATATCTCTCCTTGAATTATCTCTCCTTGAATCATGTTTGAATGTCAATATCCCGGTGGGTAATGCTGATCGGACGTCCCGGGCGCTTGATATTCTCATAGATGGCTTCAGCAATCACGACCGACCGATGCTGACCGCCAGTACAGCCAATGGCAATGGTTAAATACGCTTTGCCCTCTTTCTCAAACAGGGGAATGAGAAAGTTGAGGAGATCCTGGAATTTATAATTGAATTCGGTTGCCAGGGAGTTGTTCAGAACGAAGTGTTTCACCGCTTCATCTCTGCCGTTTTTCGATTTGAGATGGGAGACGAAAAACGGGTTGGCAAGAAACCGGACATCCATCATGATATCCGTATCCGGCGGAGTGCCGTGCTTGAAACCGAACGAGATGACATGGATGCGCATCGGCATGGTTTCCAGGCTGCTTTTGGCAATATCAAAGATGATCGATTTTAAGGCATGGATATTGTATTCGGAGGTATCGATCACCCGGCTGGCAGAGCCTTTTAATGGCTCCAGCAGCTCCTTTTCTTCCCGGATACCTTCAAGCAGGGGTTTGTCCTGGGCCAGCGGATGGTGCCGCCGGGTCTCACTGTATCGCTTGAGCAGCACGGTTTCATCGGCTTCCAGAAAAAGGATCTCGAAGCTATAGTTTTTTTGTCGAAGCTCATCCACTACCGTTGGATACGTGGATAAAAACCGCTTTTCCCGCAGGTCCATGACGACTGCCAGACCCTGGATATTCGCATCCCGTTGAATCGGCAGTTCGAGGAATTTTGGCAGCAGTTCGGCGGGCAGATTGTCTACGCAGTAGAAACCGGCGTCTTCAAGCGCTGCCATGGCTATGCTTTTTCCTGATCCTGACAGACCGGTAATGATAATGATCTTTAGTTTTTTCATTATAGATAATGGGTATCTTCCATTCTCATGGGCACGGCGGTTTTAGAACGGCTCATCGATCGCCTCAATGGCGTGTATGACATCATCTTTGCCGGACGCCTCCAGGAGGCGGTTTTTAAATCCGTCGTCCTTCAGCAATTTCGAGATTTGCGCCAAAAGCCTCAAATGCATACCGGCGGAATTATCCGGCGTCAATAGAAGAAAAAATATACGGGTTGGCTTTTTGTCAATGGCATCAAAATTAACCCCCTTACGGCTCAACCCGAATCCCAGTACCAGTGAGGAGAGGTCCTTTAGTTTACCGTGCGGAATACCGATCCCCCCGCCGACGCCCGTGCTCCCGAGATGTTCCCTCTCTATAAGTACCCGGACCAGCTCTTTGTGATCGACCTGGGCGATATGGGCTACCGGCAGGGTCAGTTCCTCCAGAACCCCCTTTTTATCGGTGGCTTGAAGGTCGGTAATAATGGTTTCTTTATATAAAAAGTCAAGAATTTTCATACGGATGAAGGCTTCGATGCAGGCCAGAAATTTCTTTCAGCCCTTGGGTAAGCGGTTACGAAAGCGGTTGAATCAACCCCAGGTCTCCGTCATTTCTCCGATATATAACATTTATCTGGTTGGTCCGGGCATTGGTAAAGACCAAAAAGTTGTCCGGTGTCAGCTCGAGCTGCATGCCGGCTTCTTCAATATCCATGGGTTTGTAGTCGATGTTTTGAACCCTTATCCGGGGGTTCGAATAGGCCTCCCCTGAGCCCGCAGCGCCCGGGTTTTCGACTTCCTGCATGGACCTCTCTTTGAGTTCTCCCCTGGGACCCTGCCGGTGCTTACGGGTTTTTTGTTTGTTCTTTTTGATCTGTTTCTCCAGTTTATCAAGTGCGAGATCGATGGATGAGTACATATCGTTTGATTCTTCCCGGCAGTTAAGGTTCAGCCGGTCACCGATGAGCTTAATTTCAGTAATATGCCTGATTTTTTCCACCGACAGAACCACATTGGCCTCGGCGGGATTGTCCAGCAGTTTGTCAAGCTTTTCTAGTTTGTTGGTTACATAGGATTTAAGGTTCTCGGAGGTTTCAATGTTTTTAAAAGTCACCGATGTCTGCATCTTTTCTCCTCCCTAAAATTGTTTCCGTTTTCCCGATGGCAGGATTCCTAAATTTTCTCTGTATTTCGCGACAGTTCGGCGGGCAATATCGATATTGCGGTCTTTGAGCATTTCCGTAATCTTTTTGTCGCTATAGGGGCGTTTTGGATTTTCCGCCTCAATAATGCCACGGATTTCTTCCTGCACGCTTGCCGATGCGATGGTTTCCCCATGCGAGCGATTGATCGAACTGTTAAAGAAAAATTTCAGTTCAAAGATGCCCTGCGGCGTATAGGCATATTTATTATTCGTCACGCGGCTTATTGTGGACTCGTGCATTTCAATGTCATCGGCGACGTCCCGGAGCACCAGCGGTTTCAATTGGGATATGCCGTGTTCGAAAAACCCCCGTTGAAATTTCACGATACTTTTCATGACATTATATATGGTTTTTTGCCGGTGCTGGATGCTTTTAATCAGCCATTCGGCCGACCGGAGCCGGTCCTTGAGATAGTTTTTCGCCTCGGCAGATATGCTTTCGCCCTTTTTCGCCGCATTTTTGTAATAGGAGTTGATCTGTATACGGGGCATATCATCATCATTGAGCAGAATCACAAAATCATCTTCATACTTGTATACATATACGTCGGGCACAATATATATCTGGTCATGTTCCGAAAATTTGTCCCCCGGCTTCGGGTCAAGCCGCTTGATTATATTTACCGCGGCCACGATATCATCCAGGCTTGCGTTTGTGGCCTTTGCAATGGTTTTATAGCGTTTATTCTCAAGATCTTTTAAATGGTTGGAGATGATCTGAACGATCAGGGGGCTATCAATGCCAAGCTGGGCGGCCTGTATAAGTAGGCATTCCTTCAGATCCCTGGCACAGATACCCGGCGGATCAAACGTCTGCATCAACGACAGTACCTGCTCCGCTTTCTCAGTCGTCGTATTCGTGAATCGGGCAACCTCCTCCACGGTAATGTCCAGGTAGCCGTCTTCGTTAATGCTTCCTATGATATAGCTGCCAATGGTCTCTTCTTCTTCCTCGGGTTTGGTCATCAGGAGCTGCCATCGCAGGTGATCGGCAAGCGAGGTTTTGCTGGCCGTAAAGGCCTCGTAATCCGGCGCCTCCTTTTTTTCGGTTTCAAAGTGTACCTTGCCGACGGAATTATATTCATCCATATAGTTCTGCCAATCGGCAATCTCGTCAAACTTCTCTTCTACGGATACTTCATGGGGGGACTGATCCTCCTGGACCGTGGGCTCCTCTGAGGCTTCGGTCTCAATCTCCTGGTCTTCTTCCAGCGTCGGATTGGTTTCGAGCTCCTGCTGGATCATTTCCAGCAGCTCCATATGGGACAACTGAAGCAGTTTAATCGCCATCTGGAGCTGTGGCGTCATTACCAGCTGCTGCTGCAGTTTGAGATTTTGTTGGAGTTCAAGTGCCATATCAGAGTTTAAAATGATCACCCAGATAGATTTGTTTTGCCGTCGGGCTGGCAGCAATCGCATCCGGAGTTCCGGATTCGATGATCTGCCCGTTGTTAAGAATGTAGGCCTGGTCGCATACCCCCAGCGTTTCTCTTACATTGTGATCGGAAATCAGTACGCCGATGCCCCGTTCGGAAAGATGCCGAATGATATTCTGAATATCAATGACCGCCAGCGGATCAATGCCGGCAAACGGCTCATCAAGAAGCATAAAGCTCGGGTCCGTGGCCAGGGCCCTGGAAATTTCAAGGCGCCGCCGTTCACCTCCGGATAGCAGCCGCGCCTTCTGATCCTTCAGCCGGGAGATGCCCAGTTCATTCAGCAATGCCTCGGCTTTTTGCCGCTGTTCATACTTGTTTAAAGATAGAGTCTCCAGAATTGCCATAATATTCTGATAAACCGTCAGTTTGCCAAAGACCGAGGGCTCCTGGGGCAGGTAGCCGAGGCCCTTTCGGGCCCGTAGGTGCATCGGATAACCGGTAATTTTCTCCCCATCAATAAAAACATCTCCTTTTTCGGGCTTGATTATCCCTACCGTCATGTAGAAGGTGGTCGTCTTGCCGGCCCCGTTCGGCCCCAGCAATCCGAAAATTCCGCCGCTGTCGATGTCAATATTGACGGCGTCAACGACCCGTTTACCATTATAGATTTTAACCAGGTGCCTTAACGAGAGAACAGTCATTTCCGGATTATTGGGCGCTCATTGCTTTTTCGGCTTCGGATGATTTTTTTTGCCCCCGTGAATTACCGCATTTACGCGCTGATTCGTGCCGCCGTCAACGATTATTTCTCCGGTTTTTCGATTAAACGTGATTTTATTGCCGGTAATCGAATTGTCTTCGCTCGTCACTTCAACCGTTTCGCCGGTTAATACCAATACCTGACGATCTGTTTGGTAGACCGCCCGATCACATGTCGCGGTTCGGTTGTCCAAATTAATCGTTACCTGGCCGGAGGCCACGATTTTTTTAATATTTTCGCTCGTCATCGAGGTCCCGGAAGACGGCAGCTGTTCATAAAAAACCTTTAATTCCGAAGATTGGATTTGCGTTTTGTCAGCATCAACATCAACGTTCCCTATAAAATGAATATAATTCGATTCCTGGCGGGACACAAGTCTGTCCGCCTGGATATGAAGTTTGGTCCCTGTTGGCCCACCCTCTGCCCCCTCAGAATTGACGGCATATACGGCCCCCGGCCCGCCCGAGCCGATCGGGCAGCTGAGCAATAAACTGACAAAAAGCAGGCTAATCGATCGTTTTAAAAAATTCCGTCCCACGAATCGTCCCTTTCACATGGCCTTTGCAATCCAGCCGCCCGCGCGTGAGGTCGACGGTCATCGTGTCCGCCTTCAATTGAATTGCCGGCCCGAGAATATTTACAGGCTTATTGGTTGATATTATATGCGACTCATGAGAGTAATGCAAGATTTCGGTTTGAAGCCGGTACCGTCTATTTTTAACGATAATATTGCCTGAAATCTCCATATCATGAGTGTTGATATCCAGAATGCCGTGATCCGCCCTTAATTGGATCTCGGATCGCTCGGATCGTTTGGGGAAAACCATGCGGATATCGCTCAACCGCACCCGGTTGCTATCGGAGAAAAAACTGGCTGAACCGGCATCCAGCGTCCATTCGGTCTTACCATCCTTTGTGGCGGTATGGTGAAAACTATTGATGGAGAGTTCGGCATCCGTTTTATCCGGAGAATCTGGCTTTTGCGGGGCTTTCGGTTCGCTCCGGTGGTTTAAAGCAAATGTCAGCAGTAAGGCCAAGAGAATGACTGCCGCGCCCACCAGCAAAATTTTAACGGTTGTCTTACGCTTCAACTGTTTATATCCATTGCCCCATCAGTTTCTGCCAGATGCCCTGCGATTTCAACAGCATCTCGCAGACCTCGCGCACCGCCCCACGGCCGCCGACGGTTTGGGTTACGATGTCCGCCTGCTGGCAAACCAGCTCATGGGCATCGGCTACCGCTATCGCCAGACCGATTTTTTTGAGCAGCGGCAGATCCGGCAAGTCATCTCCCATGAAGGCGATTTCATCTGTGTTGTAGCCGGTGTCCGAAATGATCTGATCAAGCACTTCTGCCTTGTCGCGAATGCCGTCAAAGAACATATCAACGCCGAGTTCCCGGCATCGACGGATAAGGGCGGCAGATGAACGACCGGTGACGATGCCCGTTTTAATACCCCCCTGGTGAAGCATTTTAATACCCAGCCCGTCTCTTACATGAAACACTTTCGTCTCCACCTGCCCATTCGTATAGGCAAGCGATCCGTCGGTCAATACACCGTCGACATCCAATAACAGTAGCTTGATGTTTTGCAGCCTCGCTGTCGTCATCTTTCCCCTTTCTTCTTTTACTGAACGGCCTGGTGGATGTTTTTGAGCTGTACCAAAAGCCCCTCGACATCATCGAGCCTAAGCGCATTCGGGCCATCGGAGAGCGCTTTGTCGGGGTCGGGGTGAACCTCCATGAACACGGCATTGGCCCCAACGGCGATAGCGGCTTTGGCCAGAAGCGGGGCGAAATCCCGCTGCCCGCCGGAAGAAGAACCGGCTCCGCCCGGGAGCTGAACGCTGTGTGTGGCGTCAAAGATTACCGGGCATCCGGTCTCTTGCATGATCCGGATGCTGCGAAAATCCGAAACCAGATTATTGTAGCCGAACATGGCGCCGCGCTCCGTGATGAGAATTTGATTATTTCCGGCGTGGCGAACTTTTTCGACGACATTTGCCATATCCCAGGGGGATAGAAACTGTCCCTTTTTTATATTGATCGGTTTTCCGCTTTTTGCCGCCTCGACAAGCAGGTCGGTCTGGCGGCAGAGAAAAGCCGGTATCTGAATAACGTCAAGGACGCCACTGGCGGGTTCGACTTCAGAAATTTGGTGGATATCAGAGAGCACCGGTACATCGATATCTTTTCGGATCTGGGACAATATTTTCAGGCCCTCTGTTAGCCCCGGCCCCCGGAATGAATGGATGGATGTACGGTTGGCCTTGTCATAGGAGGCCTTGAAGATATAGGGGATATCCAGTTTATCTGTCAGCTGCTTGAGATATGAGGCTATCCGGTAGGGGGTATCGTTGTCTTCGATGACGCAGGGACCCGAAATCAGTGCGAAACGTTGATCGCCGCCGATCGAGAAATCTTTGATTCTAACTGGTCGTGTCATAGCTTCTCCTCTGAAGATGGATCTGGTTGCTGACAAGCATCTGTTATCCCGGGGTTTGCGAAAAGTCAAGATACGAAAATAAGATCTTGCTAAGCATCCGCATAGCTGTTAAATAAAAATAATTTTTTATGGCAAAAGCGAGGGGAGCGGATGGCAAAGCGTTTTAAACGCAAAGACAAGGGCAAAAATTTCAAACGCTTTTTGCTGGTGATGCTGTGCCTGGTTATCGTCGGAGCGGGCGGCTGGTTTTTCTGGGAGAAGTACGAAGGCACCGCCCCGCAGATCCACCTTGATCTTGAGGCCGATGTGCTCGGGGCGGTCACCAAGGTCTCGGGCGAGATCGAAGATAACCGCAGCGGCGTTCGCAAGCTCTGGGTCGGCCTTATCAAGGACGGCAAGGAAACGGTTCTGCTGGAAAAAACCATCGGTGCAGGCCACGGGCAGGCTTCGGAGGCCGGCAATGGGGTGCCGTTAAGCGTTACGATCGATACAAAAAAACTGGGGCTCTCAGACGGTGAGGCGCTGTTGCGCGTGGCGGCATGGGACCATTCCTGGCGCAACTGGTGGAAGGGCAACGTGGCATACCTGGAGAAGACGCTCGTATTTGATACCCGGGCACCCCGCTTGACGGTACTGACAAGCCAGCACAATATCCGGCAGGGGGGCTCCGGATTGGTCATTTACCGCCTCTCCGAGCCCTGCGAGCAAAGCGGCGTGTATGTCGGAGAAGAGTTTTTCCCGGGATATGCCGGCTACTTTGACGACGAGGCTATCTATATAGCGCTCTTTGCGCTCTCCTATGACCAGGGTGAAGGAACAGAACTGGGCGTCAAGGCCGTGGATGCAGCGGGCAATACCGCCAAAAGCGGCTTCTACCATTATATTCGGGAAAAGCGATTCAAAACCGATGTGCTTCCCGTTTCAGACGCGTTTCTTGAACGGAAAATGCCGGAATTCGAGGATTTCATGGGGCAACAGGCAGATGCCTCATTGAAAGATCGGTTCCTCTATGTTAACCGGACGCTTCGTCAGAAAAACAACCGGGCGATTCTGGAGAACGGCCGGAAATCGGAAAAAAAATTTTTTTGGGATGGGGCCTTCGGGCGGCTGCCGAATTCCGCCCGGAGAGCAAACTTTGCTGATCATCGGGTTTATAAGTATAATGGCGAGACCATTGACCGGGCGGTTCACATGGGGATTGACCTGGCCTCTGTCCGGCATGACGAAATTCCGGCGGCCAACGCCGGCAAAGTGGCCGTGGCCAGGGAAATCGGTATCTATGGGAACACCGTCGTGATTGATCACGGTTACGGATTGTTCAGCGTCTATTCGCATTTGAGCCGGATCCGGGTCGGCCCCGGAGACCGGATCACAAAAGGGCAAATCATTGGACATACGGGCGCCACCGGTCTTGCGGGCGGCGACCATCTGCACTTTGGCATGTTCATCGATCATATCTATGTCGATCCGATTGAATGGTGGGATGCGGACTGGATTGAGAACAACATTACCTCCAAGCTCGAAAATATCGAATCGATTATTGACTGATGGCTTCGCAAGACGTCCAATATCGGGGCGGCGCTTCCGGGGGCTGCCGGGCCACCTCATCATCGCCGGTTGTCTGCGCGCTTATTTGCGGCGATGGGCCGAATCGATCCTGAACATTTTGCTTTGTCACCCAAATTTTCAAAGGATAGGAAGGAAACGGACGAATGGCAGGGTATCGGGTTAACAAGACCTATGCCGAAATCAACGAAAAAATCAGGTCCGGGCAAGTGGTGGTCGCCACTGCCGAGGAAATTATTGATATTGTCGATGAGAAGGGCGCGGAGGAGGCGGCGAGAACCGTTGACGTGGTGACTACCGGCACCTTTTCCCCCATGTGTTCATCCGGCGCATTCTTCAATTTCAAGCAAAGCGTCCCGGCCATCAAGGCTTCCAACGTCTGGTTCAACAATGTTCCGGCCTATGGGGCGCTGGCAGCGGTTGATTGCTTTTTAGGAGCCACCGAACCCTGTGAAGAGGATCCGTTGAACAAAGTGTGGCCGGGCGAATTCAACTATGGCGGCGGCCATGTCATTCAGGATCTGGTCGCGGGCCGAACGGTTCATATGCGGGCTACCGGTTACGGCACTTCCTGCTATCCAAAGCGGGAGGAGGAGAGGGAGATCTCGATTGACGACCTGCCCCAAGCGATTCTATGCAACCCCAGAAACGGCTACCAAAATTATAACTGTGCCATCAATCTGACCAATAAAACCATCTATACGTATCTTGGCACGCTCAAGCCGAAGGGGGGCAATGCCAACTATTCGACCGCCGGTCAATTGAGCCCCCTGTTCAACGATCCTTACTATAAAACCATCGGTTTGGGGACCCGAATTTTTCTGGGCGGGGGGATTGGATATGTCACCTGGCACGGAACCCAGCATAAACCTACGGCTCAGCGGTCAAAAAACGGTATTCCGATGAGTCCTGCCGGCACCATGTGGGTAATGGGGGATCTCAAGCAGATGTCCCCGGATTGGCTTGTCGGAATCAGTATGCAGGGCTACGGGGTATCCCTGGCGGTGGGGCTCGGGGTTCCGATACCGATATTAAACGAGGAGATCGTTCGATACACGGCGGTTGCCGACGAGGATATCCATTGTCAGGTTGTGGACTATGGCAATGATTATCCCAACGGGGTGGACAGAAACTACGGGTATGTCAGTTATGCGGCGCTCAAGAGCGGTATGATTCATGTAAACGGAAAAGAGGTGCCCACCGTTCCCGTCTCCAGTGTCGTAAAAGCCCGCGAAATCGCAATGCGGCTTAAAAAGTGGATTGAAAACGGGGAATTTTTTATCGGAGAGCCCCAGTTTACACTCCCCGTTAGCTGACGATGGCCATAAACTGACAGGTAGAAAAAAGGTGAACAAAAAAACCGGGTCAAAACGGAAAGCCGATAAGACGGATAGAGTGGATTCGCAAAAAGAGTCCCGCAAGAAGGGCAAGCTTCGGGAGAATATCGAAGCCATCGTTATCGCGGTTATTCTCGCCTTATTTATACGTACGTTTGTCGTTCAAGCCTTTAAAATCCCTTCCGGCTCAATGAAACCGACGCTGAAAATCGGGGACCATATACTGGTCAATAAGTTTATATACGGGGTTAAACTGCCGTTCGTGCGAACCACCCTGATCCCCGTCGGAGAGCCGGAGCGGGGCGATATTATTGTATTTAAGTATCCCGAGCAGCCGGACAAGGATTTTATTAAACGGGTCATCGGCGTGCCGGGCGATACGGTTCAAATCAAAGAAAAGCGGGTTTTTATCAATGGCCAACCCGCAAATCAGCACTACGGCGTGCATACCGACCAGAATATCATTCCCGGCCAGGTCAACCATCGGGATAATTTCGGGCCCAAGACGGTTCCGGAGGGTGCCTATTTTGTCATGGGCGACAACCGGGATAACAGCTACGACAGCCGTTTCTGGGGGTTTGTTGAGCAGTCGGCCATAAAAGGGGAAGCCTTTATCATATACTGGTCATGGGACAGCGAAGATTTTGATGTCAGGTGGGGGAGAATCGGGACGCTGCTGGAATAAAGCGCCCGTTTGAGTGTTTTCGAGAAGGCCATAACAGCCTGAAAAGGGAGGTGGGTACTGATGGGGCTGTCAAAAAAAGATATTCTGGACGTTGACTCCCTTTCCGTTGATGAGATCCAAACCATTTTAGATACAGCAGACGGTTTGAAGGAAATTTCCAGTCGTCCAATCAAGAAAGTCCCCACGCTGCGGGGTAAAACCGTTATCCTTTTTTTTCACGAGCCAAGCACCAGGACCCGTATGTCCTTTGATATTGCCGCAAAACGACTCTCTGCGGATTCAATTTCAATTACCGCCGGCTCCAGCAGCATGGTCAAGGGCGAGACGTTGATTGATACGGCGAAAAATATCGAAGCCATGACCCCGGACATCATCGTCATCCGCCACGCTTCTTCCGGCGCCCCCTATCTGCTTGCAAAAATGCTTTCCTCCGCGATTATCAATGCCGGCGACGGGATGCACGCCCACCCCACCCAGGCGCTTCTCGATATGATGACGGTTCGCGAGAAAAAGGGCCGGTTGGAAGGACTTCGGATTGCGATTATCGGCGATATCGCCCACAGCCGGGTGGCCCGGTCAAATGTCGCCGGTTTTACCAAAATGGGCGCGGCGGTATGTCTCGCCGGGCCGCCGACCATGCTCCCCTATGGGGTGGATAGCCTTGGCGCGCATGTGACCCACGATATGGACGAGGCCATCGAGGGGGCGGATGTCATTATGATGTTAAGGATCCAAAAGGAGCGTCAGAAGCATTTCCTGTTCCCTACCGAAAGGGAATACGCCAAACGATACGGACTGAGCCCCGAGCGGCTGAAAAATGCCGGGCCGGATGTATTGATAATGCATCCGGGACCTTTGAATCGAGGCGTCGAGATATCCCCGCAGATCGCGGATGGCCCGTATTCGCTGATTCTCGACCAAGTCGCGAACGGGGTGGCGCTTCGGATGTCCCTGCTCTATCTTTTAGGAGGAGGTGCCCGCCATGCGGATCGTGATTAAAGGTGGAAGGGTTGTCGATCCCGATCGGCTGGACGGGATCAGGGATGTCTTTATCGAGGATGATCAAATAGCGGCCGTTATCGGGCAAGAGGAGGATGCCGGCCGTCCATTTGGGGAAAACGATGCGGATCGCGTCATTGCCGCTCAGGACTGTATTGTTTCTCCCGGCCTGGTTGATATGCATGTCCATCTCCGTGAGCCCGGCGAGGAGTATAAGGAAACTATTGAAACCGGCATCCGGGCGGCAGCCGCAGGCGGGTTTACAAGCATATGCTGCATGCCGAATACGAAGCCTGTCAATGACTCCAAGGAAGTCACCACTTATATCATCAGCCGGGCCAAGTCCTTTCGTTCTGTCCGCGTTTTTCCGGTAGCCGCCGTCAGCATGGGGCTGGAGGGGGAAGCGCTTTCTGAATACGGGGCGCTTAAAGCCGCCGGGGCCGTTGCCGTGAGCGATGACGGGCGCCCCGTCGCCAACTCCCAGTTGATGCGTCGGGCGCTTGAATATTCACAAAGTATCGGTTTTCCGGTGATCTCCCATACTGAAGAGCTGACGCTGTCTAACGGCGTGATGAACGAGGGGCCGGTAGCCACCCGTCTGGGGCTTTCAGGCATTCCGAATGCGGCCGAAAGCGTCATGGTGATGCGGGATATCGCCCTGGCTGAACTGACCGGCAGTCCGGTTCATATCGCCCATGTCAGCACCAGTGAATCGGTCAGGGAGATCCGGGCGGCCAAGCAGCGGGGCGTAGCCGTGACCGCGGAGACGGCCCCCCATTTTTTTACGTTGACGGATCAATCCGTTGTTGAATATAATACCCACGCGAAGATGTATCCCCCCTTAAGATCCGAGAAGGATCGGCGCACTGTCTGCGAAGCCTTGGCAGACGGAACAATCGATGCTATCGCCACGGATCATGCACCGCATTCAGAGCTTGAAAAGCAGGTGCCTTTTGATGAGGCGGCCAACGGCGTGATCGGGCTCGAGACATCCGTGTCGCTTGGATTGCGTATTGTTGAGGAGGGATGGCTCACCCTATGGCAGTGGATCGAAAAAATGTCGATCAACCCGGCCCGCATACTCGGGCTGCCAACCGGTATCCGGGTCGGCGGAAGGGCGGATCTGACAGTGATCGATCCGTCGCAGGCGTATACCTATCGAGCCGCTGAGGGCCTCTCAAAGGCCCGGAATACCCCGTTTGAGGGCTGGGAGTTGAAGGGCCGGACGCGCTGCACCATCGTTGACGGTCGAATCATCCATGAGATCTAAAACGATCATTCAATTTTGATGACCGAGCCAGCATTTAATATACTCGTTGTCGATGATGAGCTCAGTATGCGCGAATTCCTGGGGCTGATGCTGACCAAGGAAGGATATTCGGTGACGGGCGCTGAAACCGGAAAACAGGCCAATGAGCTGCTGGAAAAGCAATTTTTCGATTTAATCCTTCTTGATATCCGGCTCGGGGATATCAGCGGGCTTGAGGTGCTGCGAAAGGCGAAGAAGCTTCATCCAAAAAGCATTGTGATTATGATTTCCGCCTATGCAACGGCTGAGAATGCAGTGGAAGCCATGAATGATGGGGCATACGATTATCTGCCCAAACCGTTTGACAATGATGAGCTAAAGGATACGATTGCCAAGGCGCTAAAACTCAAGACCCTGAAAGATGAAAAAAAGCATATCGAAACCGAGCTCAAGGAATCCCTCCATTTCGGGCTATTAGTGGGCAATAGCCCCCGAATGCTGAATATCTATGAAGTCATTGAGCAGGTAGCGCCGACAAAGACGAATGTTTTGATAACCGGGGAGAGCGGGACCGGAAAGGAGCTGGTCGCCCGGGCCATACACGATCAGAGTCCGCGAAAGGACAACCCGTTTGTTGTCATAAACTGTGGAAGTATCCCCGAAACGTTGGTGGAAAGCGAATTCTTCGGGTATAAGAAGGGGGCGTTTACCGGGGCCAACCAGGACAAGAAGGGCCTTTTCGAAGCCGCTGACACGGGCACCCTTTTTCTCGATGAGATCGGCGAGTTGAACCTCCAGATGCAGGTTAAGATCCTCCGCGTGATTCAGGAGAGGGGATTTAAGCCGGTCGGCGGAAACGAGGATGTGTGCGTGGATATCCGGATTATTGCGGCCACCAACAAGAATCTCGAGGAGGAAGTGATCGCCGGCCGGTTCCGGGAGGATTTGTTTTACCGGATTAACGTGGTTGAAATCAAGGTGCCGGCCCTTCGGGAAAGAAAAGGGGATCTGCGGGCGCTTGCCCAGCATTTTCTGGAGAAGTATTCCAGGGAAGCCGGAAAGGAGATCACCAAAATCTCCTCGTACGCCGTGGATCTGTTGAAGAAATATGACTTTCCGGGCAACATCAGGGAGCTCGAGAACCTGATCGAGAGGAGTGTCGCGCTTTCAACGACCAATATCATCCTTCCCGACAGCCTCACCCTGTCGATCCATAAGCGCCGTTGGATCGAGGGCATCCAAAACCGCCGGTTTGATCTGGATGAAGTGGCAAAGGGCGTTTCCCTTGACAACATCCTCGAAGAAATCGAAAAGGCGTATCTGGAAAAGGCCCTCGAATGCGCAAACGGAAGCAAGAGCAAGGCGGCTGAGCTTTTGAGCATCAGTTTCCGCTCATTTCGCTATCGGTGCAGTAAGCTGGGCATTGATTAAGCCATGCTCAACGTGGAAGGACTGACCAAAAGCTACGGCGATCTCATTCTCTTCGACGAGGTTTCCTTCAAGATCAATTCAGGAGAGCGGGTCGGGCTTGTCGGCCGAAACGGCTACGGCAAAACGACGCTTTTCCGAATGATTACCGGAGTTGAGGCCCCGGATGAAGGAAATATCGGTATACCCCGTAACTATCGCATCGGCTATGTGACCCAGCATATCGATTTTCAAAAAAATACGGTGCTGGAAGAGGGCATGCGGGGGCTGCCGCCGGATTCTGCCGGGCAGCACTGGCATGTGGAAAAGATACTCTCAGGCCTGGGATTTTCCGTCTCTGATATGAAGCGGCCCCCGCAGGAATTCTCCGGCGGATTTCAGGTCAGGCTCAACCTGGCCAAGGTGCTGGTATCGGAGCCGGATATGCTGCTTCTCGACGAGCCCACCAATTATCTGGATATCACCTCGATCCGATGGATCAAACGATTTCTGAAGACCTGGCGGCGGGAGCTCTTTTTGATTACCCATGACCGCAGTTTTATGGATGATGTGGTCACTCATATCGTCGGCATCTATCGCCGTAAAATCCGCAAGGTACGAGGCGTCACCGGTCAGTATTATTCGCAGATCGCCCAGGAGGAGGAGATCCATGAGAAGACCCGGCTGAAAAACGAGCGCCGGCAGAAGGAGATGGAGCGTTTTATCAACCGGTTCCGGGCCAAGGCCAGGCTTGCCAACCTCGTTCAGTCGAGAATCAAGCAGCTTGATAAGCTAAAAACCCATGAGAAACTCGAGCGCTTCAAGACTTTGGATTTCCGGTTCCGAAACGCCCCGTTTGACGGAAAATACATCCTTCAGGCGAAGCATCTGCGCTTCTCCTATATGTCTGAGGCCCCTTGGTTGATAGAGGATTTCAGCACAACCATCGGAGCACGGGACAGAATCTGCATCATCGGCAAAAACGGCAGCGGCAAGACCACCCTGCTTCGCCTGCTTGCCGGTGATCTGGCGCCAAACGATGGGGAAATCAAATGGCAGCCCAATGTGTCGGCCGGCCTTTTTGAACAGACCCATATCAGTACCCTGGTTCCCGGCCGAACGGTTGAAGAGGAAATCCAATACACCCATCCGAGTCTGGATCGGCAGGCGGTGAGAAACATTTGCGGCACCATGATGTTTGAGGGGGATGCGGCGCTGAAAAAAATCAGCGTGCTCTCGGGCGGAGAAAAATGCCGGGTGATGCTTGGCAAGCTGTTGGGCACGCCGCTGAATTTTTTATTGCTTGACGAGCCCACCAATCACTTCGATCTGGAGTCCACTGACGCCCTGCTCGCAGCTGTTGACGACTTTGAAGGGGCGGTAGTGATGGTTACCCACAATGAAATGTTTCTTCACGCCCTTGCCGAGCGGTTGGTGGTTTTTCAGGGAGACGGCATCACCGTTTTCGAGGGGGGCTACCAGCGTTTTCTGGAGACCGTCGGATGGCAGGAGGAGAATACGGCAACGGCAGCCGAGGATCGGCAGACCGGCGAAGCCGCTGTTGAAGGTTTTGAATCCCGGGATTCCGGGTCGATGAGTAAAAAAACGTTTCGTCAGCTTCGTTCCGCCATTATTTCGGAGCGGGCGAGCCTATTAGGTCCCCTTGAAGAGGAAATTGCGGCGCTCGAAAATACGATTACCGGCTCCGAGGACCGGCTGGCGGAATTAAACAAGGAAATGGGGGCGGCCAGCAACAAAGGCGACAGCGAAAAAATCGTGGCGCTATCACAGGAAATACATGACTGTCAGCGCCGTATTGACGAGAGTTTTGAAAGGATGGACGCGCTGAGCCAGTATTTGGAGAAGAAGCGGGCCGAATTTGATGAGCGCCTGGCCGAACTGGAGGCCAGGAAGCCTTTTTAGCGCCATAGAATTTTCTGTCTTTCGGGCCGAGTCATCCATTTGTGTGGGATCTATCCCTTTTTCCATACGATTTGATACAAATCCAGCCGGCGGCTGCGCACGTTGCGGACGCTGCCCTGTTCCCGGAGCTCTTTCAACAAATCCAGGTCAAGATCCACCATAAGGGTCATTTCCGTATTCGGCGTCGCCTCGGCGGAAATGGCGTCGTGGGGAAATGCGAAGTCCGAAGGCGTAAATACGGCGGACTGCGAGTACTGAATATCCATATTTTCCACCTTGGGCAGATTGCCGACGCTTCCTGAAATCGCCGAATAGCATTCGTTCTCGATCGCCCTGGCTTGGGCACAGCGCCGTACCCGCAGGTAGGCATTCTTGGTATCCGTCCAGTAGGGTATCAACAGGATGTTCATCCCTTTTTCCACGAGGTATCTGGATAGTTCGGGAAATTCGGCGTCATAACAGATCAGGATGCCGACTTTGCCGATATCGGTGTTAAATACCTTAAGCTCGTCGCCGCCCTTAAGCCCCCAGTATTGGGCTTCGTCCGGTGTGATATGGAGTTTGTATTGAAAATCCCATGTGCCGTCCCGGCGGCATAGGTAGGAGACGTTGTAGAGGTGCCCGTCCCGGTACTCCGGCATACTGCCGGCAACGATGTTGATATTGTAGCTAAGCGCCATTTTGATGAATTCGTCCCTAAGCGGCTCCGTATATTCAGCCAGGGAACGCATGGCTTCCGCCGGATTCTCCTGGTTGAAGTTGCGCATCAACGGCGCATTCAGTAATTCGGGGAACAGAATCAGGTCCGAGTTGTAGCCCGCCACCGCATCGACGAAAAATTCGGCCTGCTGCGTGACATCCTCGAATGAATGAAACGGACGCATCTGCCACTGGACCACCCCCAGACGGGGATAGGCTTTTCGGCCGCCGAACAAGGGCCTGCGCTTTTCATAATAGATATTGTCCCATTCCATGAGAATGCCGTAGGAACGTGACTGCCTGTCCTCCGGCATATAACCCTTGAGGATTTTCTTAATATGGAAATCGTTGGATAGCTGGAAAGAGAGTACCGGGTCGTATATCTCGTTGTTTTTGACCTTCTGTATATACTGCTCCGGTGTCAGCTCATCTGCGTGATCCTCGTAACCGGGGATGCGGGCGCCGAACAGAATGCCTTTCAAATTCATCTCTTCGCAGAGTTCTTTTCTGGCATCATAGAGCCTGCGGCCAAGGCGAAGCCCCCGGTATTCCGGATGAACAAAGACATCAATGCCATAGAGCACATCCCCGTTGGGGTCATGGGAGCGCATACGGCCGTCGCCGACAAGGTCATCATAGGCATGTTGGGCCTCATAGGCATTGTGGTTCACCATCAAGGCCAACGCCCCCGCGACCACTTTGCCTTTATCTTCAATGCATATTTGGCCCTCCGGAAATCTTTCGATCAGGGCGGAGAACTCGTCAAAGTTCCACGCGCCGCCTATTGACGGATAAACCAGCTCCATGATCTCTTTAACGTCCTGATAATCCGACAGCCTGAGATTCCGAAGCTCAAGTTTGTGCTCATATTGTTCCTCGTCTGTCATGCCATGCTTCTCCTGTATAAAAACGATTGGGGTTATTGAAATGCTCTTGCAGTCGCTCCTAAAAATAAGACCAAGTTAAGGACGGTCAAGCGGAATCTACGTTGACAATCAAATATCATTGAATATATAATAAAAAGTTATAAATCAGGGACAGAAAGCTTAAAAGCCAACAAGATGAATACGTATCGGGACATATTTCAGACGGTTTGGGGTATTGCCCTTTTTACAATGGGGGTCGGGGTATTTTTCCGGGTCCCTTACGTTATGGAGCGGATTGCCGGCTTTGAACATTTTACCAGCGTATCGGCCTACATTCGGATATGTTTTTATATCATGGGCATCCTGCTGATCGGTGGCGGGGTTAAAAAGCTTTACGGCCTCTGGTATTCCGAAAAACGGGTCGATAACGCCGGAAAAGAATAGGACGTTTGTCAGCTTTTATACTCGGTACAATCCATTCAGACAAATGAAACGGGGGAAGGCGAAGTATGGATGCTTCCGAAAAACTAAACCAGGTACCCAAAACCTCCAAGGGTGAAGGCAACGATGTACACCATCTAAAGTCCGAAGTCGAATATCGGACCAAGTTCCAGGAGATCAGCAACCAGATCTATGCCGCATTTAACCTGGATGAAATCCTGATAGATTTGAAAGAGGATATCATCGATCTGATCGGTGCCGAGCGGATTACCATATATTATGTCGACGGCATCAAGCGGGAGCTGGTTTCCCGGTTTAAATCCGGCGGAGAGATTAACGAAATCCGGGTGCCCATATCAGACAGCAGCCTGGCGGGATATGCGGCCACCCATCAACGCCTGTTAAACATCAAGGATGTACATGACGCCAAGGAGCTGGGCGCCATCAGTTCTGAGCTGAAATTTGACGGCCGCTGGGATAAGCGTTCAGGCTTCCGAACCCGGCAGTCTCTTGTCGCGCCGATTTTATACAAGTCCTATCTTCTCGGGGTCGTACAGCTGCTTAACCGAAAGGACGGCCAGCCCTTTACCCGGCGGGACGAGGACAATATCAGCGAACTGACCCAGATAATGGGGGTCGCCCTGTATAAGCAGAAGCGGATGGCCTCCCAGGGCAAGGGAAAGTTTGACTATCTCTTGGAAAACCATATTCTTATCCAGAAAGAGCTCAACAATGCCGTCTCCAAGGCCCGTGAAAAGAGAGAGGCGGTGGAGAACGTCCTGATCTCGGATCTCAAAATTCCCAAGAAAGAAGTCGGCATGGCGTTGAGCCGCTATTTTGATATTCCCCTGGTGGAGTACAACAGCCATATGCCGATTCCCGGTGAGCTGCTGCAGGGCCTGAAGGTTAAGTTCATGCGCAACAATGTGTGGGTGCCGGTTCGCTCCGAGAACGGCAGCGTGGTTGTCGCCATCGACAATCCGGATGATGTCCGGCGGGTGGATGAAATCAAGACGCTTTTTCCAAAGAAGGACGTCAAATTAAATATCGCCGTAAAAGATGACATTCTGAAACTGATCGATCTCTTTACCTCCGAGAAAGGCTCCGGAAAGGAATCCTCTATTAGTGATATCATCTCCCAGCTCCAGGATGAGGACGATAGCTTTGAAGAGGAGACCTATGATGTCTCCGAGGAAAGCAGCGCGGTCGTCCAGCTTGTCAACAAAATCATCCTGGATGCCTATCATCGGGGGGCCTCAGATATCCATCTGGAGCCCCAGCCCGGCAAGAAAAACACCGAGGTCCGTATCCGGGTGGATGGCGCGTGTACGCTTTATCAAACGATCCCCTATAGCTATAAGAACGCCGTTATCTCCCGGGTCAAGATCATGGCCGACCTTGATATCGCGGAGCGCCGCAAACCGCAGGACGGGAAAATACGATTCAAAAAATACGGCGGAAAAGATATCGAGCTGCGTGTGGCGACCGTCCCGACCCAGGGGGGCCTGGAGGATGTGGTGATGCGGATCCTCGCCAGTGGCGAACCGATTCCCCTCCACCAGATGGGATTTTCCGACCGAAACTATGAAAGCTTCATAAATGCCGTCACCACGCCCTATGGCCTGATTTTTTGCTGCGGCCCGACGGGATCGGGCAAAACCACCACCCTCCACTCCGCATTGGCCCATATCAACGAGGTCGAGCGAAAGATCTGGACGGCCGAAGATCCGGTGGAGATCACGCAGAAGGGACTGCGGCAGGTTCAGGTCAAACCCAACATCGGCTATGATTTTGCGGCGGCGATGCGTTCATTTCTCCGGGCGGACCCGGATGTGATCATGGTCGGTGAGATGCGGGACCGGGAAACGACCCAAATGGGCATCGAAGCCTCCCTGACCGGCCACCTCGTTTTTTCCACCCTTCATACCAACAGCGCCGCGGAAAGTGTTACCCGTCTGCTGGACATGGGGATGGACCCCTTCAATTTTGCCGATGCGTTGATCGCCATTTTGGCCCAGCGGCTTGTGAGAACGCTTTGTAAGAACTGCAAGGAGTCCTACCATCCGGACAAAGCCGAGTATGATGAACTCGTTCGGGAATATGGGGAGGAGATGTTCAAGAAAAAAATCAATATCCCGTATACGGATGACCTGATGCTCTATCGGCCGGTCGGTTGCGAGGAATGCCACAATACCGGTTACCGGGGCCGGCTGGGGATCCATGAGCTTTTGATAGCTTCGGATACGATCAAATCCTTGATTCAAAGCCGGGCCCCCATGGCCGAGATTCGGGATCAAGCCATCGAGGAAGGCATGACGACGCTTAAGCAGGACGGCATCGAGAAGATATTCGAGGGCTATTGCGACCTGCTGGAAGTCCGGAAGGTGTGCATCAAATAGGCCCTCCAGCAAACTTCAGCCGATGCTACCGCCCTCCGTTTTAGCCCCCGTAGCGCCTGCTGCGCGGGGCGCCCTCTTAGAGCCGATTTTTTTTATCAAAAATCTTGACATCCAATTGATTTGTAAGTAAGTTTTACTTATAAATCAATCGTTGTCCATCAATGGCTTTAGCATATGAATAAACCCGAAAAAAAAGATCCCGATACCCCACTGCCAAAGCCCTCCGGCCGTATCAAGCTGGCCAATGCGCTTCGGCATCTGCTTGCGCAAAAAGACTTTAGTTCAATCACAACCGCCGAAATATCGAGAACCTCCGGTGTGAACGAGTCGCTGATATATCGATACTTCGGGGATAAAAGGGGACTTTTGCACGCGGTGCTCGATGAGTATCTTGAAAACTTTGTCAAGCAGGTCAACTGGGGTATGAAAGGGATTGAAGGGACAAAGAACAAGCTTCGAAAATTTATATGGAGCACCTTCTATTTTTATGACCAGGATCGGGTCTTTTCTAAAATACTGCTTTTGGAGGTTCGCAACTATCCGGGTTATTTCACCAGCGAAACATACGGCATCGTCAAGCAGTATACGAACCTGATGACCGAAATTCTCGAGCAGGGCATAAAGGCCGGGGAACTCCGCAAGGATTTGGAAGCCAGAAGCATTCGTCAGATTGTGCTCGGCGGCATCGAGCATCTGGTGCTGCCTGCCGTTATCAATGACGGCCCGCTGGATCCGGATGGACTCACAGAAAAATTTTGTCTGCTGCTTTTCGAGGGCATCCAGGCAGGGGGAATCAAAAACAATGGTTGAAAGGTATGTAAGCCTTACATACATTCGAGGCGCATGATAAAAATCCGTTTTTATACGTAGGCAAAGGAGATCCAATGAAAATACGTAAGCTTGATCATATCGGTGTCACTGTTAACAGCATCGATGAGGCCAAGACATTCTGGACCGATGTATTGGGATTGCCGTTTGAAGGCGATGAAACGGTTGCCGATCAGAAAGTCAGAACCGGGTTTTTCCCGGTCGGCCAGAGCGAGGTGGAGCTTTTGGAGTCAACCGACCCCGATGGCCCGATTGCCAAATACATTGAGAAGAAAGGCCAGGGCATCCAGCACGTGGCGTTTCAGGTCGAAGATATCGATCAGGCCCTTGCGGAACTCAAGGAAAAGGGGGTGCGGCTGATTGACGAGACGCCGCGCCGAGGCGCCGGTGGTGCGAAAATTGCCTTCCTGCATCCCAAGTCGACCCACGGGATACTGGTGGAATTATGTGAAAGGTAGGCTTTAGCACTTGTTTTGGCGACAGTAATCTAATATTATAAAAAAATTTATGAACGCGAGCGGAGAATCAAAATGGGTGAACATCCGGATATTTCCAAATGGAAGGCGCTTGCCGAAAAGGAGCTAAAGGGCAAGCCGCTTGAATCGCTTTATCGTCAAACCCCTGAGGGGATTGAGACAAAACCGCTTTATACCAGGGAAGATCTGGAAAATATTGCGTTTGAAAACACACTGCCGGGAATTGAGCCTTATGTGCGGGGGGTGCGGGCCACCATGTACACCAACCGACCGTGGACGATAAGGCAGTATGCCGGCTTTTCAACCGCCAAGGAGTCCAACGAATTCTATCGGAAAAGCCTGGCGGCCGGTCAGAAGGGGCTTTCCATTGCCTTTGATTTGGCCACCCACAGGGGCTACGATTCGGACCACCCGCGGGTCGCCGGTGATGTGGGTAAAGCCGGGGTGCCGGTGGATTCAGTGGAGGATATGAAGATTCTCTTCGACGGCATCCCGCTCGATGAAATGTCCGTGTCCATGACCATGAACGGCGCGGTGCTGCCGATCCTGGCCGGCTATATCGTGGCCGCAGAGGAACAGGGCGTATCCCAGGAAAAGCTTAAGGGCACGATTCAAAATGATATATTAAAGGAGTATCTCACCCGCAATACCTATATCTATCCGCCGGAGCCCTCCATGCGGATCGTATCCGACATCATCGGCTACTGCTCCAAAAACATGCCGAAGTATAATACGGTCAGCATCAGCGGCTATCATATGATGGAAGCGGGCGCCGACTCGGTATTGCAGACCGCATTTACTTTGGCCGATGGGCTGGAATACGTGAAAACCGCCTTAAATGCGGGCCTTGATATCGATGAGTTTGCCCCGAGGCTCTCATTTTTCTTTGGCGTGGGCATGAATTTCTTCATGGAAATCGCCATGCTTCGGGCCGCCCGCTTTTTGTGGCATGAGCTGATGCAGCGGTTTAACCCCCAAAATCCCCGTTCACTGATGCTGCGCACCCATGTGCAGACCTCCGGCTGGAGTCTGACGCAGCAGGACCCGTACAACAATATCATCCGGACCACTCTTGAATGCCTGTCCGCAGTGCTTGGCGGCACACAGTCGCTTCATACAAACTCTTTTGACGAGGCGGTAAGCCTTCCCACGGACCTCTCGGCAAGGGTCTCCAGGAACACGCAGCTGATCGTCCAGGAGGAATCCCATGTTACCGATGTCGTGGATCCGCTGGGCGGCTCCTACTATATCGAATCCCTTACCCAGTCCATTGTCGAGGCCGCCCGGGAGATAATCGGCGAAGTAGAGGAGCTCGGCGGCATGGCCAAGGCAATTGAATCCGGCATGCCCAAGATGCGCATTGAAGAAGCCGCCGCTAAGCGGCAGGCCAGAATCGACCAGGGAAGGGAGGCCATCGTCGGCGTCAATAAGTATCAGGTGGATGAGCAGACTGAAATTGATGTCCGGGAAATATCCGCCGCCGTTCGCGACGAACAGGTCGAGCGCTTGAAGGCGGTTCGGGAAAACAGGGACAATGAGGCCGTCAATGCGGCGCTTGACAAAGTCACCCAGTATGCCGAATCCGGCGGCAATCTTCTTGAAGCCAGTATTGAGGCGGTGCGCGCACGTGCCACCGTGGGTGAAATAAGCGATGCCATGGAAAAGGTCTTTGGCCGCTATGTGGCGACCACCCAATGCATATCCGGGGTTTATGCAGCGGAGTACCAGGACGACGAAATCATCGCCGCCATCCGTAAGCGCACCGAACAGTTCAGGGAAAAAGAGGGGCGGCGGCCGCGGATACTTGTCACCAAAATGGGCCAGGACGGCCATGATCGCGGGATTAAAGTGGTGGCCACGGCCTATGCGGACCTGGGCTTTGACGTGGATATTAGTCCCATGTTCCAGACGCCGGCTGAAGCCGCCCGTATGGCGGTTGAAAATGATGTGCATGTGGTCGGCGTATCTAGCCTTGCAGCCGGCCATAAGATCCTGGTTCCGGAGTTGATCGATGCCTTGAAAAAAGAAGGGGCGGAGGACATTCTGGTGATCGTCGGCGGCATTATTCCGCCCGCCGATTATGAATTTCTATACGCGAGCGGCGCTTCAAAGGTGTTTGGACCGGGTAGCAAGGTTACGGATTCGGCCAACCAGGTGCTAAACGCGATAGGGAAGTGTTGATGGAGACGGACCCCCGCTATTACATAGAAGGGGTCCGGGCCGGCGACCGCAAGGTACTGGCAAAGACCATCACCCTGATTGAGAGCTCATTGTCTTCGCACCAGACGCTGGTGACAACGGTACTCGATCGTCTGCTGCCCCATACGGGCGAGGCGATTCGGCTCGGCATTACAGGCGTGCCCGGATCGGGAAAGAGCACGTTCATTGAGAATCTAGGCATTAAACTGGTTGAGGAGGGCTATCGGCTGGCCATTCTGGCGGTTGATCCCAGCAGTGCGAAAAGCGGGGGAAGTCTTCTGGGCGATAAGACCCGCATGGAAAAACTCTCAGCCCATGAAAGGGCTTTTATACGGCCGTCGCCTTCCGGCGGTTCCTTGGGCGGGGTTTCCAGAAAAACACGGGAATCCATGTTGATCTGCGAGGCCGCCGGTTATGACGTGATCATCGTGGAAACCGTGGGGGTGGGGCAATCCGAGGTTTCAGTGGCCTCCATGGTGGACTTTTTTCTGGTGCTGATCCTTGCCGGTGCCGGCGACGAACTCCAGGGGATGAAGCGGGGCGTGCTGGAGCTCGCGGACGCCATCGCGGTGAATAAGGCTGACGGCGATAATGTCGAAAATGCGGAAAAAGCCCGTAAAGCGTTTGCCGATGCCCTTCATCTGCTGTTGCCGTCCTCATCGACGTGGGTGCCGCCCGTTATGACCTGCAGCGCCCTGACAATGGCGGGTATCAATGAAATCTGGGATACGGTGTTGACGCATCGGCGTCAGATGATCGAGACCGGCGAGCTGGCGGCCAAACGCAAGCATCAGGCCTTGGATTGGATGCAGTTTTTATTGGAGGAGGGATTGAAGGAGTGGTTCTATACCACCCCCGAGATTACGCAGAAGCTGCCGTTGCAGAAGCGGGCGGTAGAGAGCGGGGAAACGACACCTACGGCGGCTGTTAAGGATATGTTGGATACATTCACCCGGCGACAGGAAAGGAACGAATAATGGGTCGCAATTCCGAAAAACTCGAAGAGCTCAAGAAACTCAGAAAAAACGCATTGGGGATGGGGGGTGAGAAGGCTGTCTCCAAACAGCACGATCAGGGCAAGTTGACGGCCCGCGAACGGCTTGATCGGCTGTTTGACGCCGGTACCTTCCGGGAGGTCGACATGTTCGTCAAGCATCGATGCGTGGACTTCGGCATGGATGAGACCGATATTCCGGCTGACGGCGTCGTGACGGGCTATGGCTATGTGAATGGGCGGCCTGTTTTCTCCTATTCGCAGGACTTCACCGCCCGGGCCGGTACACTCGGTGAGATGCACGCCCGAAAGATCTGTAAAATAATGGACCTCGCCCAGAAAGCCGGCGCCCCCGTCGTCGGTTTCAATGATTCGGGCGGCGCCCGCATCCAGGAAGGTGTTGACGCGCTTTGCGGATACGGAGAAATTTTCTACCGGAACTCTACATGCTCCGGCGTCATTCCCCAGATTTCCGCCATCATGGGCCCCACGGCCGGAGGGGCCGTCTACTCCCCCGCCATGACGGACTGGATTTTTATGGTGAAAAAGACCAGCCATATGTTTATTACCGGCCCGCAGGTCATTAAGTCCGTCACCGGCGAGGAAATTACGTTTGAGGAGCTGGGCGGGGCCGTCTCTCATAACGAAAAGAGCGGGGTCGCCCATTTTGCCTGTGATTCCGAAGAGGACGCCATTGATCAGATCAAGACGCTGCTCTCCTACCTGCCGTCAAACAACATGGAGGACCCGCCGGTCGTTCGCACCGGAGACGACCCCGGCAGGGCGGCGGAAAACCTGGATACTTTCATGCCGGACGATCCCAACACCGCCTATGATATGAAGACCGTCATCGAATCCATCGTAGACGACGGCGCGTATTTTGAACCCCATGCGCTGTACGCCAAAAACATGGTTATCTGCTTTGCCCGCTTGAACGGCAAGACCGTCGGCATCATCGCCAACCAACCCAATTTTTTGGCGGGCTGCCTGGATATCGACGCATCGGATAAGGCCACGCGGTTTATAAGGTTCTGCGACGCGTTTAACATACCGCTTCTGACGATCGCCGATGTCCCCGGATACATGCCGGGCAGCAACCAGGAGTGGGGCGGCATCATCAGGCACGGGGCCAAGCTTTTGTGGTGTTATTCGGAGGCCACCGTGCCCAAGCTGCTTTTAATCGTCCGTAAGGACTACGGCGGGGCCTATCTGGCCATGTCTTCGAAACATCTTGGCGCGGACATCGTGTTCGCCTGGCCTTCCGCAGAAATCGCCGTTATGGGGGCGGAAGGCGCGGCCAACATTATCCACCGCAAAACGATCAAGGAGGCAGACGATCCGGAGGCCAAGCGCAAGGAAAAAATCAATGAATACCGGGATCTGTTTTCCAATCCCTATCGGGCGGCCAGGCGCGGCTATATCGACGACGTGATTGTCCCGAGCGAGACCCGGCCGCGACTGATCGAAGCCCTCGAGATCATGTACAGCAAGCGCCAGGTGCTGCCGCCCAAAAAGCACGGGAATATACCGGTCTAGAAACTAGAAACTAGTGGATAGAAACTAGATAAAGGAATTGATTCAATTTAGGTTTAAAATATTGCGAATGGAGATGCGATGAAACCTGATCCGAAAAAAGCGGCGGCCATCTCGGCGGTGGCGGCATACATCAAGAGCGGGGAGGAAGCAGCTTTGAGCGCGGAGTCGGAACCTGCGGAAGCCGTGGCTGTTCAGTCCCCGGCGGCGGAAGGGCCGGCCCCGGCAATGGCGGTATGGGCTCTGAGTGGCCGGCAGCAGCAGATGCAGATGCGCAATCTTATGCAGATGAAGGCTTTGCAACGATCAGCGCATTGGAGAGGATAGGTAAATATGGGCGTAATTTTTAATCCCCCGCGATATGATGGAAATGAGGAGAAAGCGATATGACGGACCATTCTGAAGTAAAAATGACCTCGATGGATTACCGCAAGGAACGCTCCGAAGCAAAGAATCCGGTTAAAATTCAGGATTTGACCTTGCGGGACGGCCACCAGTCCTTGTTCGCGACGCGCGGACGAACCGAAGACATGATCCCGGTTGCGGAAATGATGGATGATGTCGGTTTCTGGGGCGTGGAAACATGGGGTGGGGCGACGTTTGACGCCATGCACCGGTTTTTGAATGAGGATCCATGGGAGCGGATACGGACGCTTAAGCGCTATTTCAAGAAGACTCCGTTTTCCATGCTGCTCCGCGCCCAGAATCTCGTCGGCTACCGTAACTACGCCGATGATGTAGCCCGGGCGTTTGTCGAACGGGCGGCGGAAAACGGCATCGATATCTTTCGAACGTTTGATGCGTTAAACGATTTCCGCAATTTTCAGACCGTGGTGGAAGTCATCAAGAAAAGCGGCAAGCACTTTCAAGGGGCTATCTGCTATTCGCTTACGGAGCCCCGGATGGGTGGAGACGTCTACAACCTGGATTACTATTTGGCCAAGGCCAAAGAACTGGCGGATATGGGGGCGGATACAATTTGCATCAAGGATATGGCCGGACTTTTGGCCCCCTATGACGCCTTTGAGTTGATCAGGGCCCTGAAGCAGAAGACGTCTGTTCCGATTCACCTGCACAGCCATTTCACTTCGGGTATGGCGTCCATGACGCATCTGAAGGCGGTGGAGGCGGGTGTCGATATTATCGATACGTGCATGTCGAGCTATGCCTTCCGGACTTCTCATCCGGCGATCGAGCCCTTGGTCATGGCCCTTCTCGGAACCAACCGGGATACGGGTTTTGATATCCGGGCGCTCGCCAATATCAATGATATCCTGGAGAAGCAGGTCCTTCCCAAATACAAGCATTTGTTGGATGATTCGAAGGTTTCGATAATCGATATCAATGTGCTTCTGCATCAGACGCCTGGCGGGATGCTTTCCAACCTGGTCAACCAGTTAAAGCAGATGGATGCGCTGGACCGGATCTATGATGTCTACTCCTCTTTCTC
>JAGXLR010000134.1 GCA_018334555.1 Desulfobacterales bacterium | reverse complement strand
TAATGGGTGAAGTGTATAACATTATGATTTTTAACCTAATACCTAAAACCCATAACCCAATACCTAACGAAGTTACTTAGAAGTCCAATATCTGTGTTGCGCTTCCGTCCCTCGGAATTTCACGTACAGCTAAGTACGCTGCATTCCTCGGGATTTTGCGCGCCTTGATCTTGAACTTTTTACTTTGCCATCCTAAAAACGACTTTTTACGAGATTGTCAATAATTGATTGGCATTAGTATTGCAATTTTAGACTTCAAAAAATGGCGCAAAATCGATTTTGTTCAACGCATCTCCCTTTGATTGCTTTTTAACGGCAAGCGCCCAACGCTCTCAGGCCCATTAACCCCTTATATGGAGGATATGTTATGAATTTACGAATTATGGACAAAGGAGAGCTAAAAAAATTTGTCCAAAATCTGCTCGCGCATTACCGGGTTGAAGGGGTGGTAAAAAATAACGGCGCCTATCTCTACGACACCATTGATTCTCCGGAACAACTCTGTATGGACTTTGACTGTACCCGCTATCCCCCGAAAAAATATTTCCTCCCGCCCCGGGAGACGCTTTTTCATTTTTCCACTTCACCGGAACTGGAGGTCTCCCCGGTTTTTGAAAGCCCCCCGCAGGTAATTTTCGGCATCCATCCCTATGACCTGAAGGCCATTGCCATACTGGACAAGGTGTTTTCAAAAGACCCCCCTGATCCCCATTACTTGAAACGAAGGGAGGCGAGCTTTCTGATCGGTGTGGATCCGAAACGAATATCGCCGCATTCCTTCTGGGCGGATATGGGCGCCGCAAGCGTCAATGAAGGCTTTGATCTGATGTTCACGGATCTCGAGGATTCCTATGCCGTGGAAATAGGCAGCGCCAGTGGCGAGACGTTGATATCCACCTATGCCCGGACACAGCCGGCAACAGGCGATGAGAAAAGCAAACGGGTCACCCTGCGCACGAATCTCTACAGCAAGAGCCTGATCAACGGACTCGATTTTCCCAGCTACGAGATTCCCAAACTTCTGGAGCATTCGAAGGAAAGCCCTATTTGGCGGGAAAACGCGAATAAATGTTTGAGCTGCGGGGCCTGCAATTTTGTCTGTCCGACCTGCTACTGCTTTGACGTCCAGGATGAGATGGACCTGGATCTGAAGCAGGGAACCCGTTACAGGAAGTGGGATGGCTGCCTGCTCAAGGATTTTGCAAAGGTCGGCTCCGGGGAAAATTTTCGTGAATCCCGAACAGCAAGGTATCGCCATCGATTCTATCGGAAAGGATTGTATCAGCTCGACACTTTACAAGACTTCGCCTGTGTCGGCTGCGGGCGATGCGCATCCGCATGCCTGGCCGATATTGCGGACCCGGTTCGGGTGTTTAAAAAACTTAAGCAAGAATACAGGGAGGGGGGCAAATGACTAATGCAATCGCCGAAACTTCTCCATATGTCCCGCAATGGGCGGAGATTTCACGTATCGAGCAGTTAACCAACACAGAAAAGCTCTTCGAATTATCCCTGTTAAACGGCAGACCGCTTGGCCATAGGCCCGGCCAGTTTATTGAGCTATCCATTATGGGCATTGGGGAAGCGCCCATATCCGTGTCTTCTGCCCCTTCAGAGCGAAATACGTTTGAGTTGGCCATACGAAAAGTCGGCAATGTCACCTCTGCGGTTCAAAATTTTAAAACCGGTCAGCGGGTCGGGATCCGCGGCCCATACGGCACTTCATTCCCGGTCGAAGAGTGCCGCGGCAAAAACATCCTGTTTGTCGCCGGCGGCATCGGCCTGGTGCCCGCGCGCTCATTTATTCATTATGTGCTGAATCACCGAAATGACTACAAGGACATTATTATCCTGTTCGGCGCCAGAAATCCCGGCGAACGACTGTTTCTCAAGGAGCTGGAACAGTGGGCGAATCGCGATGATATTCGATACCTGGAAAGCGTGGATCGCCCGGATCCGAACTGGACCGGCAACGTCGGCGTCATTACGACGCTCTTCCCGAAATTCCAGGTAAATCCTGCTGAGACATATTGCGTTGTTGTGGGCCCGCCCGTGATGTATCGTTTCGTCATTCTGGAGGCTCGGGCCAAAGGGATTCCGGATAACCGGATTTTTGTCTCTCTCGAACGCCGAATGAAATGTGGCTTAGGCAAATGCGGCCACTGTCAAATAAACGATGTCTATGTCTGCCAGGATGGTCCGGTGTTTCGATATTCGGACATCACTGACTTAAAGGAGGCATTATGATGAGCAAACCCAGAGTGGCGTTTTTCGATTTTACCGGCTGCGAAGGCTGCCAGCTCCAAGTCGTCAACCTGGAGGCGGATCTCTTAGGGATTCTTGATCATATCGATATTGTCAGCTTCCGGGAGGCTATGAAAGAGCATTCGGATAACTATGATATTGCGTTTGTCGAAGGGTCAATCACTCGCCGATCCGATGAATCCCGGTTGAAAGCCATAAGGAAAAATACGTCCACCCTGATCGCCCTGGGCTCCTGTGCGGCGATCGGCGGCATTAACTGCCTGAAGAACTTCTTTGAACTCGATTACGTACGGGAAACCGTGTACGGCGAAAAGGCGACGAGCTATGAAACCTATGCGGCCAGACCGTTAAAGGCGGTTGTCCCGGTAGATTATGAAATTCCGGGGTGCCCGATTTCCCGCAATGAGTTTATTTATGTATTAAAATCCCTGCTTTTGGGCAAAAAACCCGAAATTCCGAATTACCCGGTATGCGTTGAATGCAAACTAGCCGGCAATGTTTGCGCCTTTGAGCGGGGGATGCCATGCCTGGGCCCGATTACCCGGGCCGGTTGCGGCGCTGCCTGTATCAGAGAAGGCGGCGCCTGCTGGGGATGCAGGGGGCTGGTCGATGAGCCGAATACGGATTCCCAGCGTGAAATTCTTGCCAAATACGGCTTGGACCTAACAGATATTTTCAGAAAATTCCGGCTTTACAACGGATACTCGGAGGTGGCCAAATGAACGAGACCAAAACCATCAAAATCGACCATCTTACCCGGGTCGAGGGGCACGGCAATATTGATATCACCATAAAGGACGGCCAGGTGCAAAACTGCCAGTGGCATGTGGTTGAGGCGCCGCGCTTTTTTGAAGCCATGGTAAGGGGGCGAAAATGGTATGAGACGGCCCATATTACCTCGCGTATTTGCGGCATCTGTTCCATCGGCCATACGCTCACCTCTTTAAAGGCGACCGAAAAAGCCATGGGTGTTGTTGTTTCCGAACAAACCCGGAATATGAGAAAACTTTTGCTGCATGCGGAAAACATCCAAAGCCATATCCTTCACGTGGGCTATCTGGTGCTGCCGGATCTTTTGGGCGCGCCGAGCGTCATTGCCCTGTCCGGATCCCACCGCAATGAAGTGATGGTCGTGGTTCGAATCCATCAACTGTCCAATGAGATGTCCGATCTGATCGGCGGCCGGACCACCCATCCCCAACGGCCGGTGGTCGGCGGATTTGCCAAATGGCCGACGCCGGTGGAGCTAAAAAACCTTCGAAAAAAACTGGCGGATGGGTTGGCTGATCTGGATGCCCTGGTGGAACTGGTCCGCGCGAATGCCGACAGGTTGCCGGATTTTCATCGGGAAACCGAATTTATCGCCCTGTCACATCCAGATGAATATGCATTTTATGACGGAGATATCGCCTCAACAGACGGAGGCAAATGGCCGGTGGAGGATTATACCCGGGTGTCCAATGAATACATGGTCCCGCAATCAACGGCCAAATTTTCAAAACACAATCGGGATGCCTATATGGTCGGCGCCCTGGCAAGGCTCAACAATAACTATGAACAGCTTTCCCCGAAGGCCAAATCTGTGGCTGGCGCTTTTAATCTAAAACCGATCACCTGCAACCCGTTCATGAACAGCATCGCACAGATCGTAGAGATCGCCCACAATCTTGAGGATAGCATCGGATTGATCGACAAAATCCTCTTTGACGGGTTCATTGAAGAGCAGGCGCGGGTCACCCCAAAAGCGGGTAAGGCTGCGGCTTCTATAGAAGTGCCGAGAGGCATTCTGTTTCATGAGTATGAATATGATGAAGCCGGCGTATGCACATTTGCCAACTGCGTCATCCCGACAAACCAAAATCACGGCAACATCCAGAAAGACTTCGAGGGCCTGGTTCCCCAGATAAAGGATTGGGCCCGGGAAGAGATCGAGCTGACCATGGAAATGCTGGTACGCGCATATGATCCTTGTATCTCATGCTCAACTCATTGTATCTTTATTTAAAGGAGAAAAACAATGGCTGATCCTAAAATCCTTGTCATTGACGACGACCCGGATCTGGTCGAAGGCATTAAAATCGCTCTGGAGGCCAACGGATTCCAGGTGGAAACGGCCGAAAACGGCACGGAAGGCCTGGAAAAAATTAAAGCCGCTGCACCGGACCTAATCGTCATGGACGTCATGATGGATACGATCACCGAGGGCTTCCAACTCTCCCAGAAGCTCAAAAACCCGGACCCGAAATCCGAATACAAGGCCTATGCGCAAATCCCCATTCTTATGCTGACCGGGATCCCCCAAAAAATGAATATGACGTTTTCTCCGGAAAAAGACGAAGACTTTCTGCCGGTGGAAGCGTTTATTGAAAAACCGATAAAACTTGACTCCCTGATTGATAAAATCAAACAAATGCTGCAAACAGGCTGACATATGGAATGAGGGCAGATTCATCACCGCCACCATCAGCTGCCGGGGTAAGCGGCCGGGAAGTAGTGACCGCCAAGCGCAAATGGGGCATCCGCCTGCGCTGGATACTATTGGCCATTGTCGGCGGGGGCACCCCCCTCATCAATGCTTTTTCTATCCTGAACATCCCGGAAATACCCATATATCAAATTTGCGCGCTGCTAGCCGCCGGAAACGGGGGGTTGCAGTATGCACTGCAGAGAATCCTTCGCACTGAGCCGTTGGCGGATTCCGACGCCATTAAAAAATGGGACATAACCCAGTTGGCTCTCGACTGGGCGGCCGTTTCTTTGATGTTCCATTATACAGGCGGAGCGGCAAGCTTTTTTCTCCCCTATTTTCTTTTACACATGATTCTAATCGGTGTTTTACAGCCGAGCCGAAACCGGTTCTATTATATCATCGGCATGGCGCTTACGACCAATGCCATCGCCCTGCTCAAGTTTATCGATGCCATTTGGCCGGTCTACCCGGCTTCTTTTATTCCCCAGAGGGTACGCGAAGCCCCCGGCTTTGTCCTCCTTGTCCTGTTCTTTTTCGATGCCGTACTGTTTATCAGCGTACTGATAGTTGGCCGCCTGATGAACCGCTTAAATCATATAATTGTTAGTTTTAGTGAGTTCAGAGACCACTTGGAGCATGCGAACCAGCGCCTGGAGTTATTGAACCAGTTGGCCAAAGACACCACTTCGACCCTGGGGTTTCATCCACGGCTGCGATTCATATGCCGGCAGGTCCGCAAACTGATGAATGTCAAGGGCGTTGCCATATACCTTCTGGATGAAGCCGCCAATCAACTGGACCTCGTATCCGCCTGCGGCTTAAGTGACCAATACCTGTCCAAGGGACCGGTCCATCCGGATAGAAGCATTCCGGAAATCCGGCGGGGGTGTTTTCACTATATCGAGGATGCGGCCAAAGACGCCTCGCTGGAGTATCCGGAGGCTGCAATGAAAGAGGGGATCGTCAGCATACTGGCCGTGCCGCTTCAGGCCCGAGATAAATTTATCGGCTCTTTACGGCTTTACACAGTGGAAAAACGCGAATTTACAAAAGAGGACAATGAATTCCTTCTGGCCCTATCCGGCCAGGCGGCGGTGTCCATTGAAAATGCCCGGATTTACGAATTCCAGAAAAAACAGGATGAAATAAAAAACGAATTCATCAGGCTCATATCCCATGAAATCAAGGCGCCCCTGATGGCCATACAGGGAATTCTGGAAGTTATGGCAAAGGCATACGTCGGCCCGCTTACCGATAAGCAGCGGGAACTGGTTGAGCGGATGAGCGATCGCATCGATTCGATAATGGAGACTTCAACCGGGCTGCTGGATATGTATCAATGGGAATCCAGGGGCCGTGTAGAACTGACGCCGGTATCCATGAACGAATATCTTAGCAAGGCGGCCACCATGTATGCCGAAATTGCCCAAAATAAAAATATTGACCTCAAGATACATCTGCCGGAAACCGAGCTGTTCGTCCGGTCGGCAGAGTGGGACCTGGACATTGTTTTAAACAACCTGTTGTCTAACGCCATTAAATATACTGAAAACGGCGGTCGCGTGCTTCTCGACCTTTATGCCCTTGAGGACAAGGTAATTCTTCGAATTGTGGATACCGGCATCGGTATCAGGGCCAAAGAGCTGGCCCAAATATTTGACGGCCGTTTCCGAGCCCCGGCGGCCAAAAAAAAAGATCCCTATGGCAGGGGCATGGGGCTTTCCTTTGTTAAAAAAATCGTTGAAAGCCGTAAGGGAAAAATTTCCGTCAAAAGTGTACCCGGCAAGGGGACAGAGTTCGTCCTTTCGTTTCCAAAGGCTTGATGGCTTCGTAAAAAAAGTTTATTCGGCTGACGCGGCATTTTTGCAGAAAGGAAGGTTTGATTCGTACTCGTACGCGTTCTCGCAATCGGCTTTTTGATAGATTGTCAAAAAAATTTATCAACCTGTAAACAATTTGGTTACCCCCCCCTCCATCTTTTTGCGCCTGTCCCCTATCCTTTTTCCGCCATCCATATAATTAATTAAAAAAATTCGATTAACAAAAGGTGTTAGTTTTCAGCTGGATTTAATTTTATGGCACCCGGTTTGCATTTTAGTTAAAGAAGAGCGCCTCAACAAGGCCTAACAGGCTTCTCAGGCCTGCTGCTTTAACAGCAATCGTTTATGAAAAGGGGGTCCTAAATGGCAGCCAACTTCAGGATGACGCGATACCGTAAAAAAAACAGCCTCCACTTGAAACTGAGCGGAGATTTTGACGGGAGCTCGGCAATGGAGCTGATCTGCATGCTGGCAGAAAACGCTGGTGAGGAAGGAAAAATCTATATTGAAACCGATAATATCGATTCAATACATCCATTCGGCAGGGATGTTTTTTTGAAGAACTTTCCCATGCCCCGCCAATCCTCAAGAAAAATCATTTTTATCGGCGGTCAGGGCCGAGAGATCGCCCCTATAGGCGTCTACTGTATGAACGACAATCAAACCGGTTCCATATCAAGCCATTGAATGGCTAAAAACCTGGCTACGAAAAGGGGGGATATTGAAAAAATCTTAACCCACGAGAACCCAGCGCAGATAATAATACCGCTTAAAAAACGGAGGGCGCCATGAAAAACGAAATACAGTCTGAACGGATGGCGGGGGGCCATCGAAAATCTCTTTTGGCCACGTTAAGGGTATTGATAACGCTGCATAGCCAGGTCTGCGATATGATGATCCCCTATCTCGAGCCGGTCGAGTTTATCTCTGAAGAACAAAGAAAGCTATGGCGAAGACGGCTTCCGGTTATCTGTCGAAGCCGCTGCGGGCTTGCCAGGACGGCCGTGAAGGACTCTTCTGAACTGACAGAGGCCTATTTCAGGTTCGACGGGGATAATCTTTGACGACTGCCGGACTTGAATCGCTTTGGGGGGCTATAACGGCCGCGTAACGAAAAAAGGAGGAATCAAATGGCAACAGATTATGGCGGACTCGAAACATCCGACAAACCCAATTATTATCTGTTAATCCGGGAACAGATCAAGAGATACGGCGACAAAACCGTCATGCGGGCCAAAAAGGCAGGTCAATGGGAGTCCATATCATGGAGCGAACTCGGGGAAAAAATCAACCAGGCGGCAAAGGCCATGTTGGAGATGGGCATTGAAGATCAGCAAATGGTTGCCATCTTTTCCCAGAACAAGCCGGAATGCACCATCACAGATATTGCCGCGCTTGGCATCCGGGCCGTCCCGGTTTTCATCTATGCCACCAATACGGCCGGCCAGGCCGAATATATCGTCAATGACTGCCAGGCCCGCCTCATTTTCGTGGGTAGCCAGGAACAGTACGACAAGGCCAAAACCCTTTTCCCCAAGTCGGACGCACTCAAAAAAATCATCGCATTCGATCCGAACATTCGACTCGATGACACGGAAAACGCCATGTACTTCTCCGATTTTCTTGAGATCGGAAAAAATTCAGATTCAGACGATGCAATT
>JAGXLR010000133.1 GCA_018334555.1 Desulfobacterales bacterium | reverse complement strand
CATGTCAAGAATCTTTATTCAGTCAGGCGGGATATTTTTTCAATCAATTGTTTTTCTTGCTTATCTTTTGGTTCCCGGTTCGTATAGGGGATGAAAATCTGTTTGCTGCGGCCGGTTTTGCCGGAAATAAGCTCAAGGCTTGACTTCGGAAGGTTTAACTGCTTGGCCAGGAACTTAAGGCACATCTGATTGGCCCTATTGTCTGCCGGCGGGGCCGTGATTCGTATCTTCAAAGCGTTGTTATGAATGCCCGAAACCTCAGTTTTTGCAGATTTCGGTTGAACGTAGATGTTTAAAAGAATCCCGTCGGCTTTTTTTTCAATAGGACGCATGTTGGGTATCCTTCAGGCTCTCTTCCAGCTCTTCAAGGGAAACCGTGGCGGCCCCGATTTTGCCGACAACGATTCCGGCGGCGGTATTGGCGAGTACGGCGCTCTCGTTCAGCGTCAGGCCGGATGCAATGCCAAGCCCCATCAATGCAACCACCGTGTCTCCGGCTCCGGATACGTCAAAAACCTGTTTTGCCCGGGCTTTGATCCAGTAGGGGGGCTTATCCGGTCGAAGCAATACCATCCCCTCCTTACCGCAGGTAATTAACAGGGCTTCAGGCCCAGCCTCGTCAATCACTCGCTTGCCCGCCTTTATCAATGTTTGCTCATCCTTGATCTCTATGCCGGCGGCCAGCCCGGCCTCTTTTTTATTTGGGGTGAGCAGGGTGACGCCGGTATATTTTGTAAACACCATGCCCTTGGGGTCGGCAATGACAGGCTTTTGATGCCGGTGGGAGATCGCCGTGATCGTCTCCATGAGGTCGTCGGTAATCATGCCTTTGCCATAATCAGAGACGATAACCGCGTCTGCTTCAGGCACTTTTTTTTCCAATTGGCTGTATATGGGCCTTAAGAATTTTTGGTGAAGCGGTGCGACGGCCTCCTTGTCAATACGCAGCATCTGCTGATTGGCGCCGATGATCCGGGTCTTCCGGATCGTCGGCCGATGTTCGTCCTGGATTACGCCCGAGGCATCGACTTCCAGCCGGTTAAGATGCTTAATGAGGAGGCGCCCCCATTGTCCCGAGCCGGTAATACCGATGACCGAGGCCCCGGCTCCGAGTTCAACCAGGTTGTTGACCACATTGCCGGCCCCGCCCAGTACGTAGCTTTCTTTTTGGATATTGACGACCGGTACCGGGGCTTCCGGGGATATTCGGTCAACCTCGCCCCACAGATACTCATCCACCATCAGGTCGCCGATAACCAAAAGGGAGATTTTTGAAAAATCGGGGAGCTGTTTCATCCGGTCGTGGCTTCCTTGATAAGGGTTTTTAATCCGTCATAGGTTTCAGTCCATGGGATCTCGGGAAACTCTTCCACCACATTCGCCGGTGGGCGGAACAGAAAGGCCGCATCCGCCTTTCTTAGCATACTGATATCGTTGTAGGAGTCTCCGAAGGCAACGACCCTGAAATTAAGGCTTTTCAACGCCATTGTGGTTTTGCGCTTCCCGTCGTTCTGCCGAAGGTCATAACCCGTGATCGTGCCGTCTTCGGATACGGTAAGGGAGTTGCAGAAAAGGGTCGGCCGGTTTAATTTTTGCATCAATGGGCCGGCAAACTCGACAAATGTATCTGATACGATGATTATTTGATACCGTTCGCGAATCCATTCCAGAAACCCATATGCCCCCTCAAGGGGCTCCATTTCCCGGATGACGGCCTGGATATCCGGGAGTTTCAAGTTGTGCTCCGCCATAATGGAGAGGCGTTTTTTCATGAGCACGTCATAGTCGGAAATATCCCGGGTGGTGAGTTTTAACGCTTCGATACCGGTTTTATGGGCTACGTTGATCCATATTTCGGGTACAAATACCCCCTCAAGATCCGAACAGAGAATATGCATATGTCCTCGCAGGTTTTATTTTCCGGTCAGATTTTGCCGCTATGGTTTAACAATGTCATTTCTTATTCTCTTCGATTCTGATCAGGACGGGGGCATCGGTGATGACATCGAGGGCCGAAATTTTGGCAAGGGCGGATTTGACTTGGGCCTCCAGGGCGGCATGGGTCAGCATGAAGATCGGCACCGCGCCGTCCAGGTCCCGTTCGATCTGGTGGACCGATTTGATGCTGATCCCGTGGTCGCCCAGGATCCCTGAAATTTTTGATAATACGCCGGGGCTGTCCAGGGCCGAGAACCTGAAATAGTAATGGGTCGATATCTCGTCGATCGGCCGGACCGCAAACTTTCGGATATTTGCCATTTGAAAGGAGAGCATGGGGACGCGGATACCGCCGCCGGTCAACATGCTTCTGGCAATATCCACTATATCGCTGAGCACTGCGCTTGCCGTCGGCATCATGCCGGCACCGTGGCCGTAAAGCATCATATCACCGACGGCATCCCCCGAGATGGTGACGGCGTTTAACGTGCCGTCTACCTTGGACAACGGATTGGCATCCGGGATCATCGTCGGGTGGACGCGCACTTCTACCGCATCCTCATATTCATCATACTTGGTGATGGCAAGCAGCTTGATCCGATAACCGCACTGTTCGGCGAACTCGATATCCATCGGTGTAATGCCGGATATGCCCTCCATATAGATGTCTGAAAAGTTAAACGCCATTCCGTACGCCAGCGCGGAGATGATGGCCAGCTTATGGGCGGTATCGATGCCGTCGACATCAAGGCCCGGATCGGCCTCCGCAAAGCCGTGGGCCTGCGCTTCGGCCAGGGCATCGGCAAACGTCTGGCGTTCCTCGGTAATTTTTGAAAGGATATAGTTGCATGTGCCGTTTAAGATGCCGCAAATGGACTGAATCCGGTTGCCGGCCAGACTCTCGCGCAGGGTTTTGACAATCGGCATGCAGCCGCCGACGCTGGGTTCAAATGCGATATTCACATCGGCGGCGGTTGCCTTCTGGAAGATTTCAACCCCTTTTTCTGCCAGAAGGGCCTTGTTGGCGGTGACCACATGCTTGCCGTTTTCAATGGCCCCATTAATAAGCTCCAGTGCCGCCCCTTTTCCACCGATCATCTCCAAAACGATATCGACGTCCGGATCGTTAACGACACGTATCGCCTCGTTTGTGAGGACGCCGTCATCAAAACGGACCCCCCGGTCCCTGTCAATGTCAAGATCAGCCGCCCGCTTGATTGTCAGGGTGGCGCCCAGCCGCTTGGCGATCAACGATTGGTTTTCGGTCAGCAGCCTGGCAATGCCGGTGCCGACCGTTCCCAGTCCAAGAATTCCGATGCCGATTTCACGTGCCATTATCAAAGTATCTTTTTTATGCCGCGGACAGCCTGGTTGATCCGCATGTTGTTTTCAATCAGGGAAAACCGCACATAGTCATCCCCGTATTCACCAAAGCCGATACCCGGCGAAACCGCCACTTTGGCCTCCCGTATCAGGAGCTTCGAAAATTCAAGGGACCCCAGCGCCCGGTATTCTTCCGGAATTTTGCCCCAAACGAACATGGTGGCCTTTGGGGCGGGGATATCCCATCCGATGCGCTCCAAGCCGCGGATTAGGGCATCCCTTCGGGATCGATAGGTTTCAACGATTTCGGATACGCATTCCTGTGGCCCGTTTAATGCAATAATGGAGGCTATCTGGATCGGCTGGAAAATACCGTAATCCAGGTAGCTTTTAATTCGCCGCAGGGCATGGACCGTCTCGGCGTTGCCGACACAGAAGCCGACCCGCCAGCCCGGCATATTATAGCTTTTTGACAGGGAAAAGAATTCCACGCCCACATCCTTTGCCCCTTTTGCCTGTAGGAAGCTCGGGGGCTTATACCCGTCAAAAGTGAGATCCGCATAGGCCAGATCATGGATGACCAGAATGTCATGTGCCTTGGCATAGTCGACGATTTTCTGAAAGAAATCGAGATCCACGGTTTCAGTGGTCGGGTTGTGCGGATAGCTGATAATCAGCACCTTGGGCTTGGGCCACGTCTGTTTGGTGGCATTGATCAAATTTTCAAAAAAATCGCACTCCGGCCCCACCGGTATGCCCCGGACATCCGCGCCGGAAATGATTGCCGAATAGGGATGGATCGGGTATGTCGGGTTGGGGGAGAACACGACATCCCCGGGTCCGATGGTCACCAGCATCAGGTGGGAAATGCCTTCCTTTGCCCCGATGGTCGCAATGGTTTCGGTCTCCGGGTCAATATCGACGTCAAAGCGGCGTTTATACCAATCGGCAATGGCCATACGCAGTTTTCTGATCCCCATGGACGCCGAGTATCTATGATTATGGGGCTTCTGCGCCGCTTCAATCAGTTTGTCCACTATATGCTGCGGGGTCCCCTGGTCAGGGTTGCCCATCCCCAGGTCGATAATATCCTCCCCGGCATGACGGGCCTCCATTTTGGCCTCATTTACGGCTGCAAAGACATAAGGCGGCAGCCGGTCTAGTCTGGCGAATTTTTTCATGTTCGACCTCTTGTGTCATCCCTTGCCCGGATGAAAAATAGTGACTGATGCTGTGTTTAATTACACCAATGGCAAGGCAATGTCAAAAAAATTGTTTTGACATTTACAACCGTTTACGGTATCAATTCCTAATTTTCCGGCAATTATAGACAAAGAGACTGCAGGATCAAATGAGTGATTCAGATAAATCTTTAACATATGCGGACGCTGGCGTGGATATCGACAAGGCCGGTGACTTCGTCAATGCGATCAAAAAAATCGCCGCCAAAACCCCCAGGTCCGGAGTGATGGGGGAAATCGGCGGCTTTGGCGGCCTCTATTCGCTGCATACTGAGGGTATCGAAAAGCCGGTGCTCGTCAGTTCCACCGACGGTGTGGGGACAAAGCTAAAGATCGCCTTTATGATGGGAAGACACGACACCATAGGCATTGATCTGGTCGCCATGTGTGTCAATGATGTGGCCGTGCAGGGCGCAAGGCCGCTTTTTTTTCTTGACTACCTGTCAATGGGCGAACTGCGCTCGGATGTGGCCGAACAGATCGTCGAAGGCATCGCCGAGGGCTGCCGCCAGGCCCAGTGCTCACTGATTGCCGGTGAAACAGCGGAAATGCCGGGGTTCTACCACAAGGATGAGTATGACCTGGCCGGGTTTGCAGTGGGCATCGTGGATAACGATAAAATCGTGGACGGCTCGGAAATCCGGGTCGAACATAAGCTGGTCGGCATCGCCTCTTCCGGGCTGCACAGTAATGGGTATTCCCTTGTGCGAAAGATCTGCTTCGACATTCTGAAGCATCGGATTACGGATCATATTGACGCGCTGGGCATGACATTGGGCGAAGCCCTGCTTACACCGACCAGAATCTATACCGATGTCATCCGAAGGCTGATCAAGGATCTGCCGGTCCACGGGCTTGCCCATATCACCGGCGGGGGGATCGTAGAGAACGTATTGAGGATCCTTCCGAGTTCCTGTGGCGTAGAGATGTTTCAGGGATCATGGGATGTGCCGCCCATATTCACCTATCTCAAGAAAGCCGGCAATATAGAGGACACGGAGATGTGGCGGACCTTTAACAACGGTATCGGTTTGATCGCCATTGTTCCCGAAGATGCGGCCCAGGATGTGGTGGAAAGGGCGGAGGGCATGAATGAGAGGGCCTATATCATCGGCCGGGTGGTGCAGCAGCGGGGTACAAAGGACCGAATCAAGTGGATCAGTCATCATGAACCCGCTTAAGCCTCTGGCAACATGGATAAAAACCGCTTGCGGCCGACTGCTTAAATGGATCGCAGCCGGCAACGAACGCTCAAATATGTGCCGCACATGAGCGATCCCGACGACGCGCCCGTCGGGTGAGCCTAAAAAGCGCCGGTAACGCGCGTTCCGCTTCATTTTAGGAAGATGGTCAAGCCGGAATAGGAGCAATTCAAGCACGAATTGCTTTTAGCCGGCTTTTTTATTGGCGGGCCTGTGAAAGTTTTTGCAGTCCGGGTGTTATACGGTTCGGTTTTTTTTTAGAGTAAGATTTAGAGTAAGATTAAGAGTAAGGCATTTGGTGATGAAGATATTGGGCATCGAAACCTCCTGTGATGAAACGGCCGCCGCGGTCGTTGAAGACGGCTCGCGGATTCTCTCCTCGGTTGTGGCCTCACAGGTGGCGGTGCACCACCCTTATGGCGGGGTGGTCCCGGAGCTGGCCTCCCGGAAACATATCGAGGCGATCGTCGCGGTTGTCGAAGAGGCCCTTGAGAAAGCCGGCCTAAGAACGGATCAGATGGATGCCGTGGCCGCAACCCGGGGGCCGGGGCTTGTGGGGGCGCTGCTTGTGGGGTTTAATTTTGCCAAGGCGTTTGCCTATGCCCGGGCGATTCCGTGGACAGGCGTCGACCATCTGGAGGCGCATATCTATTCGGTCTTTTTCGGCGATGAGGTCCCTGGCCTTCCCTATGCGGCGCTTCTGGTCTCAGGCGGGCATACCAGCATCTATCATGTAAAAAACCATTGCGAGATGACGCGTCTGGGAGAAACCCTGGATGACGCCGCGGGCGAGGCGTTTGACAAAGTCGCCAAAATGCTGGGGCTCGGCTATCCGGGCGGCAATGTAATCTCCGAGCTGGCGGAAAGGGGGAGGCCGGGCAAAATTCAGTTTCCCCGCGCCTATATGGATAAAGCCGCGTTTGCCTTTAGCTTCAGCGGCCTTAAAACAGCGGTCAACCGGTTCATCCAAACCCACCCGGAAAATTACCACGAACTGATACCGGACATTGCGGCTGAGTTCCAGGCAGCGGTCATTGAGGTGTTGGTTTATAAGCTGATGCGCGCGGCTGAAAAAACCGGTTGCCGGGATATTGCCCTTGTCGGCGGGGTGGCCGCAAACCGCAAACTGCGGGAGGAGCTTGCAAAAGCCGCCAAAGACGCGGGCCTTACCCTTTTTACCCCCTCCATTGACCTGTGCGGCGATAATGCCGCCATGATCGCCGGTTTGGGCTACCATTTGCTAAAAGACGGGGATAAATCGCCGGAGGATTTGTCTGCGGATGTTTATTCACGGGCTGCCAGAGGATAGCTGGTATTTATTGACCGCTTGGTTATGGGCGCTGAGCGTTTTAGAAAAATGATGGGTCCGGTCCGGCTTGGCAACAAAGTAAAGATACTCGGTTCGGGCCGGGTAGAGGGCGGCCCGGATGGACGCCAGCCCGGGATTGGCGATGGGGCCCGGCGGCAGGCCATGGATTCTATATGTGTTATATGGCGTCTGTTTTTTGAGGTCTGATCGGGTCAGATTGCCGTCAAAGTCTTTGATGCCGTATATTACCGTGGGATCGCTTTCAAGGCGCATGTTTTTTGCGAGCCGGTTGTGAAAAACCGAGGCGATGAGTACGCGTTCATCGGCTACGCCGGTTTCCTTTTCGATAATGGAGGCGAGGGTGATGATCTCGTGTACGGAAAATCCGAGCTCCTGCGCGCGCTTTTTCCATTGATGCGTGAAATGCCGCCGCAATTCGTCTATCATCGTCTTGATGATTTTTTCAGCCCCTGCGCTCCGGGCAAACGAATAGGTGTCCGGAAAAAGATAGCCTTCCACCGTATCCGCAGGGATGTTCAGACGCGCTGCAAACTTCGGGTCGGTTGCCGCGGACAGGAATCGTTCGAACCCGGCGAGCCCCGATGCGTCAATCCGTTTGGCAACTTGCCGGATATTAAACCCTTCGGGGATCGTCACGCTGTGGAGCACCACCCGGCCGCTGGCCAGCGCCTGAAGCATCTCGAGCGGCGTCATCTCGTTTGACAATCGGTATTCGCCCGCCTGAATTTTGCGTCCGAATCCTTTCCAGCGGGCAGTCAGCTCAAATTTGAACGGATGCTCAATCAGGTCGACCGCCCGGAGTTTTTCCATGATCCGCTCGAAATTATCTCCGGGCGATATCGTGATAAAAGCGCCTGATGGGTTCTTTGCCTGGATCGGAGCGTTCATGTATTGATAAAGGTCAAATGCCCCATAGGCCATGATCGCGCCGGCCAGCAGAAACAGGACGCCTGCAGCGATTAATATTTTTTTCATAGGCCATCCGCCGTCGCCTTTTGAATCGTGGCAATGATGTATTACTTTTTTCAGGTATAATAAAGCATTTTCATTTTGTTTTTCAATTGGCATAATTAAAAAGGTACAAGGCACAAGCTACAAGGTACAGTGTAAAGGTGTCAGGATAGGCTTAGCTTTTTTCCTGACACCTAACTATATATTTCTTGCGTTCGGTATAAATCGCTTC
>JAGXLR010000132.1 GCA_018334555.1 Desulfobacterales bacterium | reverse complement strand
AATATCTGCGTTGCGCTGCATTTCTCGGAATTTCACGTACTCCTATGTACGCTGCATTCCTCGAAATTTGCGTCGCCTTGATCTTGAACTTTTTTCTTTGCCATCTAAAATAGACTTTTTACGAGATTTTCAAGTTTGCCATTTCGAGCGGCAGCGAGAAATCTTTAACAAACAAGATTCCTCGTCGCTTTCGCTCCTCGGAATGACAGAAAGCTAAGCTTCTGGAATATTAATATATATTTTCAAGTTACTTAGAAGGCAACCGCTTCATGGCCGCCCCATCTGGACTTCATCCGCCATCACCAGTCCATAGTCGATCCTGAGGGCTTCAGAAAGCCGCTTGACCACCTGGAAACCCTTTTCAACTGTTTTTTCAAAATCCGGGTTGACAAGACAGCAGGTAGCCGGAGAGATTTGACTTTTCGAGATCAGCAGATCCCTGTCTATTCCTTTTGAAAAAAGGCCCTCCCACACATCTTCAAGCTGACCCCTCAGGGTTTGCAGGGATTCTTTTTCAAAGGGCTCGATATTTGTCGGCACAATGCCCCAGGTCAGTACGCCGCCCCTTTCCAGGAAACGCTTTATTGATTGACCGTATGCGGCAAAAACGTCCCGGTTGGTATGGACATCCATGGACAGGATATCAATGTCTAAATTCAACAGGAAATCCCAGTCCGGGTTGCCGCATAGGTGAACCCCGCGGGGACGATCGATCATCGAAAAAAAGGCCTCCATGTCTTCCTTAGCCTGGATATCGCCGTATCCGGACAGGGCTGAGAACACAAACTGAAGCCCCGGTTCATCAACAAACATGAAGGCATTTGCGTTTTTTTGTTTCAGGCGCTCGAGCTGGACATTGACGCGGCGTGCCATAAATTCCAGCAAAAAAGGCCGCACGGTCTCGTTGAACAGAATCGGCCGGTCGTTTTCATCATTGATGTTAAAACCAAAGCTTATCGGCCCTTCAAGCTGACCACGGATAGCCGGCCGGTCAAAAAGCGGCATATCAAGGAAACGGTGATAGACCGCTGAATACTCACGGCTCACATCAAAGCGCGCCGGGTCGTCAAATCCCGCCATCGCAGACTCCAGCTCGTTCATGAATTTATCCGTTGAAAACCAGAGTTTTCTATTCTCTGCATCCAGGACGATACCCGGAAAATGCTCGGCTGCCTGTACATACATGTCCTCATAATAGGAAAGCCGGGGCAGCTGGGGCCAGTACGGGATATCCATGGAGAGCGCCACTTCAATGGCCCGTTCGGCGTCTGTATGCGGCATCACTGCCATGGCCGTTGTCAAAAAATTACCTGGAATCGTCATAAAATTATGCCTCTGTATGCGGTCATTTTTGTTTTACCTAAATTGAGCGTTTCAATTTAGGTTTTAATAAACTTGAAGATATCAACCCTTTTCTCATACAAATATTCCGCCTGCCTTGACCTACGTCAAAAAAAGTTGACCATCCACGGGTTATATGAATACAACATGCCATCAAAGAATAGCGCGTCTGCATTGATTCAAGTCAAAGACTCTCGGTTGGTTGGCACGTAATTTAACAACAAAAGGAAGAGGTGCGTCATGAAAATTGAAAAGATCATCTGGCCAACGGATTTATCGGAAAACGCAGCCCGCGCGCTGCCCTATGTAACCTCGCTGGCCCAGAAGTACCAGGCAGAAATACATATTCTCTATGTTTTGAAAGAATACGTAGCGTTCGGCGCCGCCTACGGGGACACCAGCCCGCAGGAAGACTTTGAACGCATGCACCAGTGGGAACGGGAAACCGCCGAGAAACGCTTGGACGAACTTTGCGAAAAGTACCTAAACGCTTGCCCTCTCTACATCCGCCATATTGACATTGGCAATCCGGCTCAGAAAATTCTGGACCTCATCCACAAGGAAGATCCGGACCTAGTGGTTATGGCAAACCGGGGCAGGGAAAACCACTTTGATTTCGGCAGCGTGGCCGAACGGGTGCTTCGCTGCGTGGATATTCCGGTACTGACCGTACCGGCATGAAAGGATTGCCTCACAGATGACAGAAGGTGCAATAAAGCGTCTGGGAAAAATCTTACTGCCTATCGGCCTGGTGCTGGTCTTGGCCATAGGCGCCGCCGTCCTGGTAATGCATAAAAAAGCAGAGCTCTCCCAGAAAGCCAAGCCTGCGAGCCGGCCTACAGCCGTACATACGGCCTCGCCCGTGCAGGGAAGGCTCCCGGTTACGGAACACTATATTGGCACCATAGAGCCTTTGGTCTTTGCCAATCTTTCCGCCCGGGCGACGGGGCACCTTTATTCCGTAGCCGGGGATGTGGGCGATACGGTGCGGAAGGGCGAGACCGTAGCGCTTGTGGATCCTCAGATTCCAAAACGCGAGAAAAAGGCGGTCGCCGCAGAACTTAAAGGCGCAGAAGAGGCGCTTGCCATGTCAGAAAAAATTCTTGATAGGCGACAGGTCCTTGTTGAGAAGGGTCATGCCCCTGAGGAGGAGCTGGACCAGGCAAGACGCCAGTACGTGCTTGATCGAGCCCGGGTTAAGCGGCTCAGAGAGGAACTCGCAGCCAAGAAAAAAATATATGCCTATACAAGACTCAACGCCCCTTTTGACGGCATCATTACAGACCGCATGAAGGACCCGGGCGATCTGGTTTCGCCGGGGGTGCCCGTGCTGCGACTGGAAAATCCGGATACCGGTTATAAGATACTGACAAGAGTCCCACAGGCAACCGCCGAGCGGCTTAACCCCGGCAGTTCGGCGCGGCTCAGTTTTCAGGGCCAGAAAAAGCGGGCGGCCATAGACCGGGTGCATCCGGCCCTAAGCCCCGGCGCCCTCGCAGTGGTGGAGATCCGAAGCGAGGAAAAGCCCTTTGGCCTTCCGACCGGATCGGCCATTGGCGTCGATCTCATCCTAAACCGGGCAAAAGGCCTTATCATTGCCCTCGACTGCCTGCTGGAGCAGGAGGATAAATGCCGGGTATTTGTCATAGACGAAGACAAAATGACGGTCAGGGCCGTGCCGGTTAGGCTTCTTGGCAAATCCGCCGGCAGGGCAGTCGTTCAAGGCGATATTGCCGAAAAGGACCTCCTGGTTTCGGGAAAGGAGGCCATGCTGCTGCAGCTTTCAGACGGCGCGCCGGTAAACCCGGTGTCATCTTCGCCTCCCCCCGTATCGGAGGATTCATGAATTGGGCCGGCCGCTACCTGAAGCGCCCCCACGGAATTACGGCTATCCTGCTGCTGGGAGTGGCCTTCGGTTTTGTAAGCTTCAGGGGGCTGCCTTTAAACCTTTTCCCGGATGCCAACTACCCCCAGGTGGCGGTGCTTCTGGTCTGGCCGGGCGCCTCCGCCGAGGATATGTCAGACGAAATCACCCGGCAGGTAGAGCGCGAGCTTGCAAGCATCAACCAGACCCGCACGGTACGTGCCACTGTCCGGGATGAAACCGCGGCTGTAAAGGTCGAATTTTCCTATGAAAAAGGCATGAATGCGGCTGTTACCGACGTTGACGCCGCCCTAAACAGAATTATGCCCGAGCTCCCCCCAGCCATGCAGCCGCCCCGGCTGTTCAGGGTAAGCGATGCCACCCAGCCGGTGAAGACTCTCGCCGTATCCCCGGCCCAGGACTCGGGGCTTTCCCTGGCCAAAGTGCGCCAGCTCTGCGATAATGAAATAAAGGAGGCTTTTCTCAGGGTATCCGGTATTTCGGACGTCGAGGTATTCGGTGGATACCATCCGGAAATCCGGCTCAAGGTTGATGCAGACCGCCTGGCGGAGCTAAACCTCTCCGCAGCCCGGGTCGCCTCCGCAATATCCGCCCAGAATCAGAACATCCCCACCGGCTGGATGTACAGGGAAAAAGATGAGCTCTTGGTCAAGATAGAAGGCGAACGGGATCTGAGACACAAGCTTGAAGGCATTGTCATAGATCAGAGAAACGGCAATCCCGTCTATCTGGGAGATATAGCAGAGGTTAAGACAACGCGTGAGGAGCGCCGCTCATTCTACCACGGAAACGGCCGCCCCGCCATTGGATTGAATATTCTGCGGGCCGAGGGCGGCCATGTAACAGAGACGCTTACTGCGCTGGAAGCGGCCCTGCCGCATATCCGGGCCGCCTTTCCCGACCTTCGATTCAGCGTTTCAGACACTCAGGGGGAGATCATCGAAACCTCGGTGTCGAACCTTGTCACATCCCTCCGTGATGCCGTGATCCTGACCGTGGCCGTGATATTTTTGATGCTCGCCCGCATGCGAATGACCCTGCTGGCCGCCGTTTCCATCCCCTTTACGTTCCTGCTCACTTTTGCCGGCATGAGGCTTTTAAACTACGAGCTAAACATCGTCACCCTGACCGCCATTATTTTGGCCGTCGGACTCTTGGTAGATGATGCCATTGTTGTCATTGAGAACATCGACCGCCATGGCCGGGATGGAGAAAAGAGTCCCTTTCAGGCAGCGGCGGAGGGCACCAATGAAATCTTTCTTGCAGACTTTGCCGGAACGGTCACCACGATTTCGGTTCTGATCCCCATAATGTTCGTGGGCGGGTACTCACAGAAAATCCTGCGGCCGCTGACCGTCGTTCTATCCATTGCCCTCCTCTCCTCCTATATCGTCTCCATAACCATTATTCCCCTGCTTGCCCGGTGGCTGATCAAGTCAAGGCGCATCAATCGGGTGGAAGCTTGGGTGGAGGCAATCAGGGATACCTGGCTTTTTCCTTTGCAGAAGCTTTTTACCGGCGCATTCCGGGCGGGGGCTTCAAAATGGGGCCTCCTGATTTTTCCGATTATCATTGTCGTTTTGATAGTAAGCCTCAGGCAGATGCCCCTTGCCGGAAGAGACCTTATGCCCCCCATGGACACCGGCATCGTCAAGATAAGCTTTGAAACATGGCCCAACACGAAGCTCGGGAAAACCGAGGCCGTAACGAACCGGATGGAGGAAAAAATCAGGAGCACGCCCGGCTTTATCAGGATGTCAACCGCGGTGGGATCGGAGGCAAGCGTCATCAGTTTCGGAGCGGAGCGTACGGCGCAGGAGGGGATGATTACGGCACATTTTAAAAACCGCTTTGAACGACCGGTTTCCATATGGGATATCGAGGCTTCCCTACGGGAAAAATTCTCTGATATACCGGCGCTTAAATCCGTTGACGTATATGACTACGGCGCTACCCCGCTTTCAGGTATCGCAGCGCCTGTCGATGTTATGATATCAGGACCCGATCCCCGGATTCTGGACCGGCTGGCCGAGCAAGTGAAAGAGCGGCTCCATAGGGTGCGCGGGCTGACCTCTATTTCGCGAACCTGGGACTGGAATAAGCGGGAGGTCCTGATCCGCCTCGATGAAAGCCGCCTATACCACCACGGCATAACGGTATCCGACGTATCCCGCACCCTTGAGGCGGCGACAAGCGGCATTGCCGCTTCCAGGTTCCGGGTCCGCGGGCAGGATGGCTACACCATACGACTGCGTTTCGATCAGGAAAGGATGAAACGCCTTGACAGACTTGAGACGCTTCAGATCCCCGCCCCAAAAGGCCCCGTGCCGCTAAAGGAGGTCGCATCCATAACGAAAACCTGGCAGCAGACGAAAATCACCAGGGAAAACCTTCAGCCGACCGTAGATGTCCTCGGCTACCGTTCTACCACGGCCATCACCCATATTCAGGCGCAGGTCAACAAGGCTGTTGCGGAACTGGAACTGCCTTCGGGCTACAGCATCTCGCAGGAAGGCGAAATCGCGCAAATGAAAAAAAGCTTCGGCAGACTGGGGCGTTCACTCGCGATTGCCCTCCTTCTGCTCTATTTTTCGCTTACTGTCACTTTTCGCTCCTTTGCCCAGCCATTTATCATCATGTCTGCCATACCGCTTGCATTTATAGGCGTGCCATGGGGAATGCTTCTAACAGGGCGCCATTTCTGTATGCCCGCTGCCATGGGGATGGTGCTTCTATCAGGAATAGTGGTCAACAACTCCATACTCCTGATAGATCTTATTGAAGCCGAACGCGGAAGGGGGACAAACTTGGGCGAGGCGGTCAAAAAAGCCATCATCCGTCGCACAAGGCCTATTCTTATGACGGCAATGAGCACCATTGCCGGGATGCTTCCCATTGCCCTGGAGCTTGCCGTGGGGCTTGAACGCCTCTCCCCGCTTGCGGTGGTCGCAATTTCGGGACTAATCGTCTCCACGTGCCTTACCCTTGGCTACGTGCCGGTGGTTTACATGGCTGTGGAGTGGCTAAAGATGCACGCGCTAGCTATTCATCGGCGGCAATGAAATAAAATAAGCCGGCGTTTGGGCTGTTTTAAGGGCCCTATGGGTAGAAGAAAGAGGGATATAGGGGGTCCGGGCAGTAGCCATTATCTCCAGTCCCCGATCATAACAAAAGGGGCCCAGTAGAAGGGGTGCCGGTATTCGGGCTTTGATTTAAGATCAAGCTGGGCCTGGCGGAGCGCTTCTGATTTTTGGATATGCTTTTGGTGCCAGTTTTTATAAAACGCCGCCATCAAGTGGGCGGTGGATCGGTCCTCGACGCTCCAAAGGGTCGCCATTAGTGAAGGCGTGCCGGCATAGATAAACCCCCTGGCTAATCCTATGAGATCATCGCCGCCGGATATTTTGGACAATCCCGTATTGCAGGCGCTAAGCACCACCAGGTTGGCGTTTTTCAGGTTTAAACCGAACAGCTCGTGCACCTGGAGGTTGCCGTCATTTAAGACATCCGGGGCTAAAATCAGGGCGGACTGCATGGGCTGATGATCGTTAAATTCGCCATGACAGGCAAAATGAAGAACATCCGGCGCAGCTGAGCGGGATTTGGCCCGTGCCTCTGTGGCATTGGCCTGAAAATAGGTTTCCTTTCGAGCAAACAGACCGGCGATATGTTTGACTTCGGTTTCTGCATGGGCCAATGGGACATAGGGCGTCGTCGGGTTGGCAAATCCGACCAGCCGGCCTTTATTTTCATTTCGTTTTTTTGAAAGATACGCCAAGACCGAAGCGGACGGCAAAACAGACAACGCGTATTTGTCAATCAAGTATTGGTTACCATTGGCTAACGCGGCAAAGGGCAGCTTGTGCAAGACGCCATGGGGTATAATCACCAGCCGCCGGGTATGAATATCCCTGCATACCGGTGTAAAAAGAAGGGTATACAGTTTTTGGGATATGTCCAGGAAATTCTCACGATTTTTCTCCCGCTGGGATGCCGAAGCCGGCTCTATAGCCTCCGCCCCGACCGGCAGGATGATTTTCGGGGCTGGGCGCCGGGGATGATTTGAGATATTGGGCAAAAGCATGTCATTCACCAGCTGCCGTACCACTTTTCTGCCAGGAAAAAAGGCATGCATCCGAACATCGTCGCTGGTGATCACCCAAGCATAGGTCTGATCCCTTGCAACGAGGTATTCCAGGATTGTGGTATCGGGATTTAAGCGGTCCTGAATTTCTTCAACCGATGCGGTTTCAACGGTCAATAAAGAAGCGAGTTCGCGGTTCTGAAGCTTAACCTCCGTAATGAATCGCTCGTATTTTTGAAGGGTCTGCGCCAACTCATTTTCCAGGTCATTGATGCGCCTGATACCGGCCTCCGGCCCGTATTTGCGGATGGCCTGAATCTGTTCTTTAAGCGATTTAATGCGTTGCTGATACGCTTGATCCTGCCTATAGACCCCTTGATCCGATTCGGCCAGCCCTTCCCCGCCCTTTTCAGCCAGCAGTTCAAGCAGCGTCCGTGACTTGACCTGCTCGGCATAACCTAGCGCCTGTTTAGCGGCATCTTCGGGCTGCTGCCTGACAATAAGCCGCACCATGCCTTCATAGGCATCTAAACGGGTAAAACCCGCGCCCACCCCACCTGCAAGGAACGTTTTTCTTGCCGAAAGGGGCAGTTCCGCCCACTGGGCTTCGATGCGGGCTATGGCCTGTTTGAAGTGATACCGGGACTTGTCGTAATTTTTTAAGCCTTCATGGGCAAGGGCCAGCCCGATATTATCCCTGACCTTTAGATCCACGGGCTTTTCAAGAATCGCCTGGAATTCGGCATATTTCTGAAGATCCCCTTCAGTTAGCCCATAACCGTAGCGGTCCGGATGGCCATATGCGGCTTTGAATCTTTGACACAGCACCCCTTTACGATTGGCCTCTGCTTTTTCAAAATATGCCAGCGCCTTTTTGTAGTTCCTTTTTTTCAGGCTTCTCTTCTTCCT
>JAGXLR010000131.1 GCA_018334555.1 Desulfobacterales bacterium | reverse complement strand
CTGGCGTTAAAAACGCTGCTGAGCCTCTTGACCGGCATCCTGGTGTGGTTATGGCTGTCCCTGCTAGGGGTCGATTACGCCATCTTATGGGGCCTGGTGGCGTTTCTGTTGAACTATGTCCCCAATATCGGCTCCATCATTGCGGCTGTGCCGGCGGTGCTGCTCGCGCTTATCCAACTCGATCTGCTGCATACCCTTTTGACGGCTGCGGGCTACATCGTGATCAATACGGCTATCGGCAACCTGATTGAACCCCGGTTAATGGGCGGCCGCCTGGGTCTTTCGACGCTTGTGGTCTTCCTCTCCCTGGTCTTCTGGGGTTGGGTTTTAGGGCCGGTGGGGATGCTGCTTTCCGTTCCGCTAACCATGATCTTGAAAATCGCGCTGGCCAGCAACGAGGAGACCCATTGGCTGGCCATCATGCTGGGCCAGGAAACGCTTGAGGATACACTGCCTGCCGGGGAGGAGAGCTGATGCGAAAAAAAACAGGCCGTTTTGTAGCGATGAAAGGATTCGTAGGCCACGGCAGAATATGCCCGGAGGGGTATGCGATCGGTTAAAGTCATACTGGCCCCCCAATATTTTCTATATTTCGGCATCCTCGGTATCTATCTGCCGTATTTCAACCTATACTGTTACCATCTGGATTTCACCGGTTTTCAGATAGGGGTCCTATCCTCCCTCCGAACACTTGCCATTGCGGTATTCCCTCTTGTGTGGGGGGCGTTGGCCGACCGGTTTCTGATCCGCCGGCCCATCTACATCGCCTGCACGCTGATCAGTACGGGTATCTGGGCGTTTTACCTGCTGACCACCGATTTTTATGCCATGTTCGTCATTACCGCCTTTTACGGCATTTTCCATGCCCCGCTGATCTCTTTTTTAGAATCTTTTTCCATGGACCTGCTGGGGGATGAGAAGAAAAGCTATGGCCGGCTCCGCGCGTGGGGCTCCATCAGTTTCATTCTGACGGTCATTATCGTGGGGCGGGCCATTGACGCGTTTTCCACCCATATTATCCTCATCCTTATCCTGGTTGGAAAACTGATGCTTTTCTCGATTGCCACCCGGATACCGGCTTCCTCACCGCCCAGAAAATCGCCTTTTTCCACCGGTGCCCGGGCGCTTGTCTCCAGGCAGGTGGTTATCTTCCTGCTCGCCGCTTTTCTGATGCTGTTAAGTCACGGCACCTATTACGGATTTTTTTCCATCCATCTGGAGGACCTCGGATTTAAAAGCTCATTTATCGGCATCACCTGGGCGCTTGCCTCCATCTCCGAGATATTCGTAATGATCAATTCAGAGCGGATTTTCAAACGGTTTTCCTACGAGTCCGTCCTGATCCTTTCTTTTGCGGCCGCCGGTCTGCGCTGGTTCATTCTGTTTTTTGCCACCTCAGCGGTCCTGATCCTGTTGACCCAGATCTTGCACGCCTTCACCTACGGGGCCTTTCATGTGGCCAGCATCCTCTACATTGACAAACTCACCCCGAAAGAGGCCAAGACGCTCGGCCAGGCGGTCAACAATGCCGTAACCTTTGGGCTGGGGATTATGTCGGGATTTTTTATCAACGGCTATTTCTTTGATATCATCGGCGCCCAGAACCTTTTCGCCATCAGCGCCGTTCTGGCCGTTGCCGGGGGCGGGTTAATGATGACCAATCTAAAACCGAAGGCGGCTATATAAAAAAACTCCGCATGATTCTGTCGAAGACCTGCCCGCCTTCAGGCCTGGATGGCTTGGTCTGCTTTGCGGTCAGTATCTCGGGGGGCAAAAAGGATAGAAAATCTGAAACCCCGGGCATAACGACGCGGACGACGGGAAATTGCAGTACCGGATGGGTATGGTCCAGAATAATGCAGTCAGTGGAAAACTTCTCGCATACATTTTTTATCTGCTCTATTTCTGACAGCAGATCCGGGGCCTCTTCGTTTTTAAAATCTTTCTGTTCGCCTTTTTGGACAAAAGAGATGGCCTTGGGGGACAGGCCGCAGCGCATGAGCATATAATAATTTGAAACCTGTGAGTCCGGCTGGACCTGTTTGTTGAACCGGGGCCTGGGCTTGTACAGGGTTTCTCTGCCCTGGATGCCCTCGGTAAAGCATCGGGTAAGCGCCTCCAGGGTATTAAACGCGGCCCCCGGGATGAGTATTTGATGCTCAAGAAGATTCGGATCCAGGTTATCATTTATATAAAGCACGCCGATGACCGGCAAAAACCCGTCAAACGAGAGATCTTTGATCAGTACCCGCACCCCGTGCGTATTATAGAATTCGATCATCTCCCGGACGAACTGATTGCCGATGCTTTGCCCGTCAATCGTGGGATGGATTTTCTCCGGCTTGATGGTGTTGATCTGCGCCCAGCGTTCAAATATCTCGCATGAGGCCTGGATGATCGCCTCTTCGATGGTGTTTCCGGCCGCCATCCCGTTGGACCCATGGATAAAATGGATTAAATTGATCGGGACCTTGACCGTTTTCTCATTCATAAGGGAGTAGCCGTCCACCCAGTTCCGGGCCATACGGCTGTCTTTTATTTCCTCCAGATCATCGGCGCCAAGCTGGGATTGATGGCGGAGAAGATCCTCGATGGGCAAAGGATTGTCCAGTTCATCCTGATGGGCCCGTTCATAGCCGTCCATCCAGGCGAAGTCTAAAAATTTTCGCGTCTCCGAATTATATAAAACGGGGAGATGATAGCGGACCTGCTCTTCAAAGACAGGATAGAAGAGGCCTGCACTCATCCGCTCCATTAATTCGGCGCATGCGCTGGCTTCCGCCAGCTCGGGCGTAATCCCCTTGCCCTCACAAATGATCTGCAGATCGTCAATCCAGACCCTTCCCCAATAAATCCGCTCCGCCGCCTTTACACCCGAATATTGCGCCTTGAGTTTCAGGGCGCGCAAGCCGCTATGAATCCGCTTTATCGTATTTGCCGGCTGATCACATTTGCCGTACGCATTTCTCACCTGGTTGTTTAACCGCATTGGACGAAGCTCCAGTATCTTGTGGGCGAATTCGTGCCTGAACGAATTAGCCTTTTTTGGATGGACCCGGCTTAGGCATGAGGATATAAAGCCCTCCGGGATGCTTCATTCGACCGGCGGCGGCCTCTGCATACCGGCCCCCGCCCCAGAAAATATCCACCCGTTCCAAGCCTTTGATGGCATCACCCGTGTCCTGATTTAAAACGAACCGCGAAAACCGCTCCCACGCTTTTACGCGCCCCGACTTATCCAGCAACGGCTTCTCGGTCCGGATAAACGCCAGCGCGCCGGAGGGATAGCGCCCTTGATCCATGGCGACGGATCGCCCCGGGGTTAACTCAACCCCGAGGCACCCCTTCGGCCCCCCGGGCGCCTCCTCGAAGAAAACATAGCGCGGATTATAGGCAAAGATGTCATCCTGCAGGGCCGGATGGCTTTTCAGGTAGCGACGGATGGACTGCATGGTCAAATCCTTGCGGGCGATTTTCCCCCTGTCGATCAGGTACTTTCCGATGCTTCTGTAGGGGCGCCCGTTTGATGCCGCATAGTGCACATTGATTAGCCTGCCGCTTGGCAGACGTACGATGCCGGAGCCCTGAACATGAAGAAAGAAAAGATCCACCGGATCATCCACCCAGACGATGGGGGCCGCCGTATCCTCGAGTCCCCCCCGGCTTTTAATGGTTTGCCGTGAATAATAGGGTACCACTTCTTTGCCCGAGCGACGGCCGACGACCCGGTCCCGGGAACAGGAATCGCAGAAATCCTCGAGGGTAATGGCAACGAGATCCCCCGGCCGATTATAAATAGGATAGCGATAAACGGCTGTTTTTTCTCTACTGCCGTTTAGAATCGGCATATAGTATCCGGTATATAGGATATCGTCTGACGCCATGCCGCCGCCCACCCTGTAGACACAGAAATGACGGGAGATCCATTTTTTTAAGGCATCCTGCGACGGCTGGCCCCTGATAAACGATAGGAACCGCGCCAACCCGTCTTTCAACCGACCGGCACGGAATCGATCCCCACCGAATTCGAATTGCCGGTCTTCCGGCAGCTTCTTATAATAGCTGATGCTCGACTCGAGCCCGGCGGCCAGGCGTTTCAAGTCCATATCATCCTCAAACGCGGGGCAGACGCCAGCAGGCAGACGCTCAATGGCAATTTTCTCGGCCGTTCCATGGGGGCCATCCTGCGCATATGCCGATAGAGCGATAAGGACGGAGACGGCCCCAAAAAAAAGGCAAAGCAGGCGAACCCCGTATTTGACCGACCGACTACTCATTATTTTCCTCATTAAGTATATGCCCGGGTTTTTCCTCTACAGGGGATAGATCCGAGAGCGGTTTTCCGTTGTTTAAAGTCATGCCCATCTCCTGCAGCCTTCGGGCCGCAGGCATTACCCGTTTATCCATGGACCCGATGGTCTGGTTAAATGTAGTGACGGACCGGTCCAGATCCTTTCCCAGCTTGTTCATATGGCCGATCATCGAGCGGAAACGATTGTAGAGCTCATTGCCAAGCTCGCTTACCGCCCGCGCATTTTCCGCGGCGGTTTGCTGTTTCCAGCCATAGGCCACGGCTTTTAACAATGAAATCAGCGTCGTCGGTGTCGCCAGGATAACGCCCTTATTTGCCGCTTCTTCTATCAATTCCGGCATCTTGGCCAGCGCGGCGCTGAAAAAATTTTCACCCGGCATAAAAAGGACCACAAACTCGGGCGAGGGTTTAAACTGAGACCAATAGCTTTTCTGCGCCAGCTTCTGGACATGGGTCTGTACGTGGCGGGCGTGCCGACTCAGCATATCCTCACTCTCATCCCGGGAGTCAAGTTCAAGGGCGTCCAGATAGGCTGTGATCGAAACTTTTGAATCCACAATGATCCGGCGCTCCCCGGGTAGCTGAATAACCATATCCGGCCGAGCCACCCCGTCCTCAGTTTGTGTGGACACCTGCTCAAAAAAATCACACCGGTTCTGCATGCCGGATATTTCGACCACCCGCCGCAGGGTAATTTCCCCCCACCTACCGCGGACATGCGGCATGCGAAGGGCATTGACGAGTTTTCCCGTCTCCCGCTGGAGTTCGGTCTGGGTCTGGGCTAGCGAGCCCACCTGCTGGGAGAGCTCCCCATAGGCTTTCTCCCGCTCCCGTTCCATAGAACGAACTTCCCGGCCGTATCTTTCAAGCGCATCCGCAATCGGCTGGACCACCTCATTGACTGCCTTCTCACGGTTTTTTAGCTCCTGCTTTGCGGATTCCAGGTAACCGGAAAGGGTGGTTCCGGCCAAATCCATAAACGACTGGTTGTTCTCAGAAAGCGCCCGGGCCGCCATCGCCTGGAACGAGTCGGTCATTCGGGCCTTGACCTCTTCGATCATGCGGTTTTTTTCTTCAGCCGCGGCCCGTTCCTTTTCAAGTGTGGTCTCAAGCTCGGCGTTTTGCTTCTGATGCTCGGCGATCTGCTGCTGAAGACTTCGGAGTTCATCCTCGCGCCTGGAAAGGGTATCTTTCAAACCGTCGATCTCTTCCAGGCGGGTATTCGCCGCGGCAAGTGAATTTGAAACGGACATGAACTTATCATGCTGGGCGGAAAGCTCCTTCCGGACCGATTCAAGCCGGCGGGAAAAAACAGAGCGGGTGGTTAGCCATCCGGCCATTCCGCCGGCAACAAACCCGGAAAGCACGTAAAGGACCACCTCAATCCCTACTTGTACCTGCATCAATGGCTTTCACCTTTATGGCTTCGTAAAAAAACTCCTGTTCCGCCGCAGCGGCATTTTTGTAGAAAATAACGCCAAAAAGCGTCCGTATTGTCATTTCGAGCGGCAGCGAGAAATCTTTTATAAACAAGATTCCTCGTCACTTTCGTTCCTCGGAATGACAGCTGCGGAAGGCACCAAAATGACAATAAATATTATGGACTTCCTTGGAAGCTCCCTATTCCGCCGGCCGGATGTAGGTCCCGCTTTTGCCCCCGGACTTCTCCATCAGGCAGATCTCGGATATCATCATCTCCCGATCGACCGATTTACACATATCATAAATGGTAAGGGCTGCAACAGATACGGCGGTCATTGCCTCCATTTCAACGCCTGTCTGTGCAAAAACCCGGACCGTAGCCCGTATCCGTATCGAATGGCTCGTATCCTCAGGCATAAAATCCACGCCGATGTGCTGAATCTGAAGCGGATGGCAAAGGGGAATCAGCGCCGGCGTCCTCTTACCGGCCATAATCCCCGCCAGCCGGGCGGTTTCTATGACGTTGCCCTTGTGAATGGCCTGACTCATGATCCGTTCGAACGTTTCCGGCTGCATATATACCCGGCCTTCTGCCACAGCCGTGCGCTGACTGGCGGGTTTCTCGCCCACATCAACCATTCGAACCCGTCCATGGTTATCCATATGCGTAAATGTATCCATTTCCACTCCCGAAAGGTTTATTCAAAGGTTTAAGGTTTAAGCTCTAGTGTACAAGGCACAGGATGCAAGGTGCAAGAGTTACCCTATTTGACTCCCTGCCATTAACTTAAACGCCTTAATAGATGCATAAACCCGATCAAATAAATTGTTCCGTCTTATGCGTCACCGTCTCCTTGACGGCGTTAAGCGTGCGCTCAAGCGCCGGTATCACATTCGCACGGGTGTCTCCTGCGACGACCAGACGCATAATCTCATCGCCGACGGCCAGCGGCCTATTCTCAACGGTTTCCACCCGGATATCGATGATTCCGGGGGACCGCTTTTCCCGTTCGATAATCTGCTCCAGCTGCCGGTGGTCTACGGACACGCTCAGGCCGGAAACCGACCGGCCATCCCGGGATGAGCCCCGGACGATACCGGTATGGGATAAAATCATGCCTATCCGGTCGGCATCCGGATGCCGTTTGATCTCGTTGATCATCTCGTTTAACGCCATCGTTTAATACCCCTCTATTTGCCGCGCCTTTTGACCCGATCGCCCCATGATTCGGCACGGCTCAGGTCCTCCGGCGTATTAATGTTGAAAAAGGACGTAAGCTCCGGGTCTGCCTGTTGGAGCATATCCCCGGAGACTTTTTTTATCCTGAAGAATTTGAAAATCCGCTGAATTTTAAACTTTTCCGCCTCTATATGGCGTTCCATCATAGAAAGGCAGGCTTTTGAATAGACGGCAAACAAAGGCTCCATACCGGCTTCGGTTTCGGGAATGACGACGCCGGTATTGGCTTCTACGCGATCCAGCATGGTATGGATCAGATCCGCCTTGACAAAGGGGGTATCACAGGCGGTGACAAAAACAAACGGGGTACGGGCATAAAACAGGGCGGCATGGATACCGGTAAGAGAGCTTCTTTCTGAAAAAATATCTGCGGCAATCGTCGCATCAAATTCCATATAGGCCGCCGGATCATTGGTTACAATGAGGACCTCTTCAAAAACGGATCTGAAGAGGTCAAAGAGGCGATCAATAATCCTTTGACCGCCGATTTCCAAAAATGCCTTGTTTTTACCGGAAAACCGTTTACTTAAGCCGCCTGCGAGGATCACGCCGCTGCAGGCCGTGCCGGGATCCGTCATACGTCATCTCACCGGGTTAAACCGTAAATGCTGATTTTGAGTTTGGGGCCCGCCCATCCTTTTCCGTTCAGCGCCGCTTACAGCCCTGATGACACTGCTATAGGAGAAAATACGTTTAAAATCAAGAAGTGCCGACATTAACGCCGATGATGGATCAGGGCCCCAGAAACTTCTGCCTAAACTCAGTTTTGATGGCTTCGTAAAAAGTCCAATATCTGTGTTGCGCTTCCGTCCCTCGGAATTTCACGTACAGCTAAGTACGCTGCATTCCTCGGGATTTTGCGCGCCCCCTGATCTTAACTGGGGCTTGAACTTTTTACTTTGCCATCCTAAAAACGACTTCCAAGGAACTCGACAATATTTAATATTATCTTAGAAGCTTCCGCTGCTGTCATTCCGAGAAACGAAAGTGACGAGGAATCTTGATTGTTAAAGATTTCTCGCTACCGCTCGAAATGACAAAATTGGATGAATCGTCTCAGTGCCTTCAAACATACAGCAAAAGTTACTTTTAAGCTCAGTCCCGGGCCTCGGCCCGGGGGAACACTTCCAAGGAACTCGACAATATTTAATATTATCTTAGAAGCTTCCGCTGCTGTCATTGCGAGAAACGAAAGTGACGAGGAATCTTGATTGTTAAAGATTTCTCGCTACCGCTCGAAATGACAATGC
>JAGXLR010000261.1 GCA_018334555.1 Desulfobacterales bacterium | reverse complement strand
GGCAAAGTAAAAAGTTCAAGATCAAGGCGCGCAAAATCCCGAGGAATGCAGCGTACTTAGCTGTACGTGAAATTCCGAGGGATGCAGCGCAACACAGATATTGGACTTTTTACGAAGCCATCAATTATGGAATGCATTTGTTGATTTCTGAGATAAGGGGCTGGGTGCGCTTGCCTTTTGTATTCAACAAGATGACAAACCGATAAAGCTCCCGATTTTCTCCTTCTATGTATCCCACCCGGGTATGGACGCCGTTCAATGTCCCCGTCTTGAAATAGAGCCTTCCGGTCTTTGGCATGAGGGTATAATAGGGCGCAAACGCATCCAGTATTTTTGCCAACATTTTGGCTGATACCCGGTTATTCCGCGAAATGCCGGATCCTTCCGCAACCTGAATGTCGTTGATGGAGAGCTCGGTTCTGCAGTAGTGCGTGAGTAAACGGGTCCCTTTTTCAAGGGTTGCCGGCGGGTCATATACCCGGGCGCCGGCGGCCAACAGGATCTGGTTGGCCATATAGTTGTTCGAATATTTGAAGAGCTTCTCAATCACCGTAGAGAGCGGATAATCGGATGCATGACGGTAAATGAGCCGGACTTTTCGGGGCTGGACGCGACCCGCGCGGATGCCTCCCGCGGCTTCAAGCCCCGCCCTGTCCAGGAAATAACGGAACAACTGGCCGGCATACAAGCGGGTATCCCCGATATTTCCTGACAGAAGGATTCTGCCGGCGGCCGCGTCTTTTTTTTCCCGGATGCGTTTTAAAGCGATCGGCAGCATCGGGGTCTGCGGTTCGGCGCTTACGATACGGCCGTCCTTCGTCTCGAAATTAACCGTATTGAAATTCACGCATAGCGCCCCGTTGGGCGCATTATAGGGTTGACGGGTGTCGGCGGCAATGCCCGGAATCTCAATGGGATGTCTGAAATAGGAATCATCCAAAACGATATCACGGACCCTGTCCAGCCGATGCTTTAAAACCTGGGCGATGTTTGCCACGGTTTCCGAAATCAGCAGAGGATCGCCATAGCCTTTTATGAACAAATCATTTTTTTTGTCTGCATAAAACTCCGTGGGAAACCGGTAGTCCGGCCCCAGATAATGAATGGCGGCCATGGCGGTCAAGACTTTCAGGGTCGAGGCGGGGATGAGTTTTTTATCTATATTCTTAGCGAAGCAGACTTCTCCATGCTCACCGGCAACCAGCATCGCATCGTTTGCCCCGAGCAGGGATTCGATTGCCCGGGGCATGTCCTGTGCCGGTAAATCCGCCGGCACAGGCAAAAAAAGACCTAGAATCAGCGAAAACAGACAGAGGACTTTCGCCGCAGCCAGGTGATCGAACAGTCGATGCCTTTTTTGGGGATCATCCATTTTGGGTTGAAGGGCTTTCCAATATCAGGGTGACCGGCCCGTCGTTGATCAGCGAGACCTCCATCATGGCCCGGAAACGCCCTGTTTCTACCTCTATGCCCATCTCTTTGGCCTTTTGGACAAAATATTCATACAGATTTTCAGCCTTCTCCGGCCCGGCGGCATTGACAAAAGAGGGGCGCCGGCCCTTGCGACAGTCGCCCAGCAGCGTAAACTGGGACACCACGAGCATGGCATGACCGGTATCCTTCAATGATCGATTCATTTTGTGGTTTGAATCCTCAAAGATACGGAGATTGGCGGTTTTTTCCGCCAGAAATGCCGCATCCGATGCCTCGTCGGCCTGCGCCACCCCCAGAAGAACAAGGAGTCCCGGACCGATGCGGCTTATTACGCTGCCTTCCACCGAGACCGAGCTCTCCTTGACGCGTTGAATGAGCGCTTTCATGGGTTTTCCTTTGCATTTGGGATGGACATATGTTTAATTAGATTCTTTAACCGGGTCCGCCGCCGGATGTCAAGACATGCTAATTTGCTTGACACATTTATTTTTTCTGGCTTATTTTAATAAATTTTAGATTCCATCTATATCAGGCAGTCGAACGCCGCCCCACGATCGCCGTGACGGTTCAGTAAGAGAGGAGCCATTTTCATGAGTTACAAGGATACCCTGAATCTGCCGCAAACCAAGTTCCCGATGAAAGCCAGCCTGGCCAACAAGGAGCCGGTGCAGTTAAAACAATGGGAGGAGGAGGGCCTTTATGAGAAAATACGGGCGATGTCATCCGGTCGGGATCCTTTTATTTTGCATGACGGCCCCCCTTATGCCAACGGCAATATCCATATCGGCACTGCTTTGAATAAGATATTGAAAGATATCGTGGTCCGCTCCTACCAAATGAGCGGCTACGATGCCGTATTTGTCCCGGGCTGGGACTGTCACGGCCTTCCGATCGAACACAGCGTGGATAAAAAACTGGGGCCGAAAAAAAAGGATATGTCGCGGGCCGACATACGTAAGGCCTGCCGGGAATTCGCAAACAAGTATATCGACATCCAAAAAGATGAGTTCAAGCGGCTCGGTGTTATGGGCCAATGGGATGATCCGTATCTGACCATGAATTACCGCTATGAGGCCACCATCGCCAAAAAATGCGCCGAGTTTGCGTTAGACGGCAGCCTGTTTAAAAGCAAGAAGCCGATCTACTGGTGCTGCAGCTGTAAAACCGCGCTGGCAGAGGCGGAAATTGAGTATGCGGAGGAGACCTCGCCGTCGATTTATGTTAAATTCGCTCCC
>JAGXLR010000130.1 GCA_018334555.1 Desulfobacterales bacterium | reverse complement strand
GCATTGTCATTTCGAGCGGTAGCGAGAAATCTTTAACAATCAAGATTCCTCGTCACTTTCGTTTCTCGCAATGACAGCAGCGGAAGCTTCTAAGATAATATTAAATATTGTCGAGTTCCTTGGAAGTCCAATATCTGTATTGCGCTTCCGTCCCTCGGAATTTCACGTACAGCTAAGTACTCTGCATTCTTCGGGATTTTGCGCGCCCCCGGATCTTAACTGGGGCTTGAACTTTTTACTTTGCCATCTAAAATAGACTTTTTACGAGATTGTCACTCTTGAGTTAAAAAAAGTTTAACCGTTTTTATTTACTGCCGATCCGGCTGATCAAGGCTTCCACCCGGGCCTGGATCTCATCACGGACCCGGCGCATAACATCCATAGACTCCCGGCCGGGATCCTCCAACTCCCAATCAAGCATTTCCGCCGCCGGAATATACGGGCATTCTTCAGCGCAGCCCATGGTAACAATCATATGCGGCCTTGACGCCCCAACCGCGGCCTCGATACTTCGAGGGAGGCAAAACGCCATGTCATAGCCGAGCTCCGCCATCACTTCCTGCATTAAGGGGTTTACTTCCCCGGCCGGCCGGCTGCCGGCGCAATCCACATCCAGATCATCACCGGCCATGTATCGGGCGAACGCCGCGGCCATTTGACTTCTACAGGCATTTTCCCGACAAACGAACAAAATTTTTTTTCGGCTGAAAATCGGGGCCAATCCGTGGATTGCCATTTTGACATCATCGGCGACAGCAGCATGCTTTTTTATATCTCCGGGGGCCTCAATGCGCCAGTAGGTTAAGCGGCTTTCAAATGATGCCCCAACCGCATCAAAAAAATACTTTGCCGTAAGCGCCATGCCCTCGAACAGATTTTTCCCTTTGGTTGCGCCGACGGAAAGCATCATGCCTTTTCGTGAAGGCCGGCCCGGATCCACTAGGCCCAGCTTATATTTGCGGGCCCAAAGGGTCTGGGAGCGGTCAATCAACATCTTCATCTGGGCGGTGGCATTGTAGAAATAAATCGGAGTGGCAAGGATGACGAGATCGGCCCGGCGAAGCAGGGGATACATTTCGGCCGTCATGTCGTCATCATCGATCGCGCACAACCCCTTTCGCTCGCAGTTCGTACATCCGATACAGGGTTTGATATTTTTCCGGGGGACTTGAACCGGCTTTGTCTCGGCGCCAAGCTCCGCCGCTGCCTCGAGGACAAGGTTCAAAAGATAGTTGGTATTGCCATTTTTTCGCGGGCTTCCCTGAAGGCCAAGCACTAGCATGACGATTCCTCACCCGCTATGGCCGCCAGTGCCTCTTTTGCGAGCAGGCCGACCTCAGTGGTTTGAAGCGCCTGCTGGCGAAAGATGTCTATCTCTGCCGGATCCGCTGCCAAGCGCTCGAGTTCGGTGACGGCCCGGCGGTCCTTTATGTTTCCCAATGCCCACGCCGCATATCCCCGGTGGTACGGATCCGATGAGCCTAAAAAAAGCCGCAGATCATCGGCCGCATCCGCCACAAGCCCCGGATGGCTTTGGGCCAGCCGACCGACTCCCCATATGGAGCCCCGCTGTAAGGCTTCATGCTCGAGAAAATTTTTGCCCTGCTGGATATAAGAGGTCAGGATACTGCCGTATTCTTCGGCCATTTTAGGATTCTGCGCCATGATCTCCCCCATGGCCTCGGGAGATCCCCAGCCGATACCGCCGGACTCGTCATTTAAATTCCACATGAGCCGCCGCATAACGACCCGCGCGGACTCCATCTCGTGTTCGGCAAGCCTGGAGACGACATATCCCATGGCCGCTATCGCCCGCCATTTGATCCGCGGCGCCATGTCATAGAAACAGGCGAACAGGGGATTGACGGCCACCCTGGGGGCAAGCCCATCCAGGGCCGCCAGGACTTCGCCCGTATCAGCATCCGAGGCCATCAAATGCCGGATCCTCTTTTTAAGCTGTCGGCCGGTCAGTTCGGCTAATTCCGCTTTTTCCGTCATTTAAATAAAAACTTTCCGCCCTTCCCATTGCGCGTCCAAGCGGCAAATTCTTCGCCCAAGGCGCCTCACCGCTTCCACGCTTCTCAATGACAAGAGCTTTTTCCCTTCCACCTCACTGCGTCCAGTAGATACAGTCCGCCGGGCAGTTCTTGATGGCCTGTTCAACCGATTCCTCCGGATACACGGCAAGATCTTTCACCTGCACATAGCCGGCATCCGTTAAAGAGAACACCTCCGGGCACACCTCTTCACAGACCCCGCACCGGATGCAGTCGCTTAGCTCCACGACCGGATGTTTCATTTTCACTTGCCGATAATCGCCTGGGCGATTCTCCGGCCATAGTCCCGGCAGGCGGACAGATCTTCCTTCGCCGGCACATACTGAACCTTTAGGCCGCCATCGATCATGTCAAACTTCATGGCCTCCAACTCAGCATTGATAAGCTTGACGGCTTCGCCGCTCCACCCGTAGGATCCGAATGCGGCGCCGATCTTGTTTTTCGGCCGGAGCCCCTTCATATAGGTCAAAACATCGCTCACTGTCGGAAACAGGCCGTTATTCAGGGTCGGTGAGCCGACAACAACGGCTTTGGCATCTAAAACCTCGGTCATAATCTCGCTTCGATCGGAGCTCCGGATGTGAATGGGCTTAGCCGCGATACCGGTCTCGGCGAGTCCGTCCGCAATGGCTTCGGCCATCAGTTGGGTGCTCTTCCACATCGTGTCATAGACGACTACGGCCTTGTTTGCCCCCTCCTGCCGGCTCCACTCGACATAGGCGTTGATGATCTTGCCCGGGTCCTTGCGCCATATGATGCCGTGGTCCGGACAAATAACCTTGATTTCAAGCCCCATTTCCGTTATCTGCTCCACCAGCTTCAGCACCTTGGGCGCGTACAGCAGGAGAATATTGGCAAAATACTTTTTGGCATGCGGCATGATCGCATCGCCCACCACATCATCAAACATTTCATGGCCCGCATAATGCTGGCCGAAGGCGTCGCTCGAGAAAAGGATCCTATCGGTTTGGCTGTATGTAAACATGCTGTCCGGCCAGTGCAGCATCCGGGTCTCCAGAAATGACAGCGTCCGGCTGCCGATATCAAGCGCCTGTCCATTCTCCACCGGCTGATAGTTTAAATCTTGTCCAAAATGTTGAACCAGATTTTTGTGCCCCATCTTGGAGCAGTAAACCGGTTTGCTCCCGCCGATATAATGCAGTACCCGCCTCAGACCGCCGGAATGGTCCATTTCCGTGTGGTTGCTGATCACCAGGTCGATTTTTCCGGGGTCGACGATTTCAGCGATATTGGCAAGCAGTTGATCGGCGAATTCTTTTTTTACCGTATCGATGAGCACGACTTTTTCATCAATAATCAGATAGGCATTATAGGTGCTGCCACGCTCTGTCGAATACCCATGGAAGTCGCGGATATTCCAATCGATAACGCCGACATTATAAATCCCTTTACTGATTTCCACCGGTTTCATTCATGCCCTCCATATAAGAAAGGCCGGCCCCAATTTAAAGCATGGTATTGGGTTTTGCAGGCCTTCTAACACCTAATACCCCATACCCCAATGCCTAATAATTGAAACCGGCCCTTGCGCTAAATTATTCTTTTTCGAATTCGTCCTTTGATGCCCCGCATACCGGACATGTCCAGTCATCCGGGAGGCTCTCAAAGCTCGTGCCGGGATCAACGCCATTATCCGGATCGCCCTCTTCCGGATCATACACATACCCGCAGACCTGGCATACATATCTATCCATCTCATCCTCCTTCTAAGTGAAAATATATATTAATATTCCAGAAGCTTAACTCTCTGCCATGCCGAGGAGCAAAAGCGACGAGGAATCTTGTTTGTTTAAGATTTCTCGCTGCCGCTCGAAATGACAAAATCGGATGAATCGTCTCAGTGCCTTAGTGCCTGGATTTTATCCGCTCATCTACCCCTTTATCCGCGCAGTCAGGCGTATAACAGGAGATATCGACAAATTCACACTTTTCTTTGCATGACGGGCATTGCTTGGGCGGCGCCTCCGCCTCAAATGTATACCCGCAGTTTGAACATTTCCAGCTTGCCATCGTCTGACTCCCCTTTACTGGCTGTTTTTCCAGTGACCGTGAATATTGCAGTATTCCCGAGCGGTTACTTTATCAGCCGATATATCGAAGGTGGCCTCCGGCGCATCCCCGGGGTTCAGGAATTGCATATAGCTTTTGCCGTCCGCAATCAGTTCGATCCATTCGATATAATGCTTCTCCTCCATGGGATGGGGCACATCACCCACTTTAATCTTAAAGCCCCGGTCGGTTTTTTCGATTACCGGCACATGCTTCTCTTTGGCCGCATCTACCGTATTTTCCGACATAAGCGTCATCGGCTGGTCGCAACAGACCAGCGTGCCGTCAGAAGCATGAAGCATCTCGACAATATTGCCGCAAAGTTCACATTTATAGATTTCCAAGTGCTGAGTCATGATTTCCTCCTTTGGCTTATATCATCACAGGCATTTTATTTCAGGGCTGCCAGCTCTTTGCTAAGCAACCGGACATGGCTCATCTCTTCCTTAATTATCGCATCCAGCCGGTTTTTACCGTATTTCTCCGGAACAAGCTCCTTCATGCCCAGGTAAAACACAATGGAATCCTTCTCCGCACCCAACGCGGCCTTTAGGATCGCTTCCATGGATGACATATCGATCTCTTTTTCAGCGAATATCCGGGTATCGGCCAGCGCCTTCAGATAGAGCAGCGCCTCATTATCCGGATCGAAGACGGTCTCCGTTTGCTCCTTTTTAGTCAGGTCGGATTCCATCTCCTTGAACGTCTCCTCATGCTGCTCCTCCATTTTTGCCAGATCCAGAAGCAGATCCCGATGATCGGCGTTTTCCACCTTTTCCGCAGCCGTAGAGTAAAGTTTTACCCCATTGCGTTCAATTTCTCTTGCCATTTTAAAAACATCTTTTGCATTAAAATCAAAAGCCATCTAAACCTCCATTAACTCGTCACATAAACTGAAGTTATATAGGATTTCCCTTCTACCTACCCCTTTCACCGGTTTCATCGAAATTCAAAAAGGGCTGCCATTTTCGTATAAACATAATGATAAAGATTATTTTTTCCAATATAAATTTATACCCTTGGGACCCGGTTCCTATAACCAAATGCCTTTCTGGATATGGGCGGATTTCTCTGCCGATGCGATCTTTTTGATATGATAGGCCGCATCCCGAAGAACGCCATAGAGAACGCCGCAACCGGTATCCTCGCGCTCAATATCTCCCTTTTCGGCAAGCGCCAGCATCCTTTCTGTGAGCCTGATGGTTTTTTCTATATTCTTGTTGCAATTCTTCAAACAAGGATTCCTTTTGGTTTTTGATTTTTGGTTTTTACTTTTCTACTATCAAATTCTATGCCAAAAAAGGCGAACTTTAAAATGTGGGCCTTAAACCTTGAACTGCTAACTGTGAACGGTTTAAACTGTATCCTAAATTGAGCGTTCCAAATTTTGATGGCTTCGTAAAAAGTCCAATATCTGTGTTGCGCTGCATTCCTCGGAATTTCACGTACAGCTAAGTACGCTGCATTCCTCGGAATTTGCGCGCCTTGATCTTGAACTTTTTTCTTTGCCATCCCAAAATCGACTTTTTACGAGATTGTCAAATTTTAAACAGGTAAATTTTAATATTCTTTTTAAGGAGTTGAAACATTTTTTAATTTAAAATTTGATGGCTTCGTAAAAAGTCCAATATCTGTGTTGCGCTGCATTCCTCGGAATTTCACGTACAGCTAAGTACGCTGCATTCCTCGGGATTTTGCGCGCCTTGATCTTGAACTTTTTACTTTGCCATCCTAAAATCGACTTTTTACGAGATTGTCAAATTTGGAACGCTCAATTTAGGTGTATGTTTCAAATTCATCGATGGGACATATCTGTTTCAAAAAATATGACCGGTTAAGGGTAAAACGCGGCGGATCCTATCGATCCGGCATACGGAAAAAAACTGCGCATTGCCGTGCAAAACAGGGTTAAAGTAGCCGCCTGCGATGGGGCGGCACGCGATTATGAAGAGTTTGGGCTTAGCCGGATGCTTCCGGTTATGGGATGATATGCGTATTACTGGCCATCGATGGTCTTTGGCACGGCGTCCGGGTATTCCTTGATAAACCGATATAGCGTGGCCCGGCCCACACCGAGCCGCCGGGCCGCCATCGCCTTGTTGCCGGCGGTTTTATCAAGGACGTCCTGAACGGTTTCTATGTCGAGCTTCTTCACCGGTCCGCGTTGGCTCTTCGCCCCACGAAGGCCTGCCAGCTCCATGGGCAGATCCTTCGGACGGATCACCCCGTGGCTGCTTTTAACGATGGCATACTGGAGCACATTCTGAAGCTGCCTGATATTTCCCGGCCATTCATAATCCATCATCATGGAAAGCGCTTCGTCGGAAATTTTTAATGCCCCCTTGTTCGAGGCCTCTCGAAATTCTTTTAAGAAATAATCCACCAGAAGCGGAATGTCCGTTTTGCGCTCTCTTAAGGGCGGTATAGCCATGGGGATGACATTTAAGCGGTAATAAAGGTCTTCACGGAAATTTTTTCCCCCGACCGCTTTTTTCAGATCCGAATTGGTCGCACTGATTATCCGGACGTCCACCGATACCGTCTTTTCGCCACCCACCCTTTCGAATTTACCGGTCTGCAGAAAACGCAGCAGTTTAACCTGGAGATCCTTCGGCAGCTCGGCCACCTCGTCCAAAAAGAGGGAGCCCCCGTCGGCGATTTCAAACCGGCCCTTTTTGTCCCGTATTGCCCCGGAAAACGCCCCTTTGACATGGCCGAACAGTTCGCTTTCGATCAACCCCTCCGGCAGCGCGCCGCAGTTAATCGGCACAAAGGGCGCACCCGCCCGCCGGCTCTGGTTGTGTATGGCCTCCGCCACCAGTTCCTTTCCCGTTCCCGTCTCCCCGTAGATATGGACGGGGTAATCGTATCCGGAAAGCTCCTGGATCTGTTTATAGATCTGAACCATCTGGCTGTCACGGCCGATGAGGTTGGCATAGCCGCTCAATTGACCGGTCTTTAATTTTAACTCGTTGATATCGGTCACGTCCTTGATAAAGGCGAGAACGCCGAAGACTTCGCCGCTTTCATCCTTCATGGCGGTGACATGCATCTCGGCGTTGCGGATTTCCCCATCTTTTCTTAAAATGTTTATCGGGTAGTCGATTTCATCAGGAATGATATGGTTGTCCGCCTGAAAAAGGCAGCGCTCCCCGCAGAACGGGCCGCCAAAGGCCTCATGGCAGTCCCGGTGAAGCACCTCCTCACGGCTGTATCCGGTGATCCGTTCCGCCTCCCGGTTGAAAAAGAAAATCCGGCGGTTCAAATCATGGGCGATAATGCCCTCCTTCAGGTTGTCCAGAATCCGGATCAGGTTTTTCTCGTTGGTGAGTATTTCTCTGAATTTTTTTTCAGGCATGATACCGGGCTTTTATAATAAGGCCGGATTTTTGTCAACTTTTGAGGCTCTCGCAGGAAACCGCTTCTAAGTAACTTGAAAATATATATTAATATTCCAGAAGCTTAGCTCTCTGTCATTTTGAGGAGCGAAAGTGACGAGGAATCTTGTTTGTTCAAGATTTCTCGCTGCCGCTCGAAATGACAAAATTGGATGAATCGTCTCAGTGCCTTCAAGCATACAGCAAAAGTTACTTTTAAGCTCGGTCCCGGGCCGCGGCCCGGGGGGTTACTTCTAAGTAACTTAACGGTTTAAGGTATAAGGTCAGGGTTTCAGTGTTCAGGCTTGCACGCAAAAAAGACTTACAGGGCGGATAAGCAAAGCACATCCGCCAATTCCTAACCGGTTTATCGAACCTAAATTTGTACAATTAATATAGCGGAAGGCTTCAGCCTTCCATTGGACGCGGTTTGTCACATCGGCCGCTTTTTTTGCGAAGCCATCAATTTTGACAATCTCGTAAAAAGCGATTTATTGCGCTGGCGCACCATTTTTGCAGAAAATAACTCTGAAAAGCGTCCGCATTGTCATTTCGAGCGGTAGCGAGAAATCTTTAACAATCAAAATTCCTCGTCACTTTCGTTTCTCGCAATGACAGCAGCGGAAGCTTCTAAGATAATATTAAATATTGTCGAGTTCCTTGGAAGTCGATTTTGGGATGGCAAAGAAAAAAGTTCAAGCCCCATTTAAGATTAGAGGGCGCGCAAAATCCCGAGGAATGCAGCGTACTTAGCTGTACGTGAAATTCCGAGGGATGCAGCGCAACACAG
>JAGXLR010000260.1 GCA_018334555.1 Desulfobacterales bacterium | reverse complement strand
AACGGCCATATGTACGAAGCGATAGGGAAAGGAAGGGTTGAAAATGATTGCCAGCCAGTTCGTCGGATAGATCAGCCCGTTCCCGCCCACCCGGAAGCCATCGGGCGTGTGCATCCACGAGTTGGCCGAAAGGATCCAGAACGCGGATATCAAAGTGCCCGCAGCCACCAGTACGGTAGCGGCGAAATGCAGCCGGCGGCCGACCCGATTCCATCCGGCCAGCATAACCCCTAAAAACGATGCCTCCAGGAAAAACGCGGTAATCACCTCGTAGCCCAGAAGCGGGCCTAAAATATTTCCACCGGCATCCGATAAAATCGACCAGTTGGTGCCGAACTGGAAGGAGAGCACCACGCCGGAGACGACTCCCATACCGAAGGTGACGGCAAAAATCTTGACCCACATCTGATAGACATCGGCATAGACCGGGTTACCGGTTCTTAACCATCGCCACTCAAGCACCGCCAGCCAGCTGGCCAGGCCGATAGTAAATGAGGGGAAAATAATATGGAATGAAACGGTAAAGGCGAATTGAATCCGCGCCAACAGGACGGGATCCAGATTTTCCAACATGATCGATCCCTCGGGTGTCTGAGGTTAATGGCATTGAACCGACACGAACTAAATATAAAAACAAAAACCCGTCGTGCAAAAAATTCGAAAAAGAACAACTCTCCGGGCGAAAGTTACAGGGTTTCATGTATAATAAAGCCGGTCTTCCATTCGCATGAATCCGCGCACCGCCCGGGCAACGCCCAGGCTGACCAGATCCGGCGGCCAGGAAAAAGCCTTACGGCCGACGAAAAACATCTCCGTCCGCTCGGTCTGCCGGCCGGTGATCAGTTCGGCGATGGTGCGGCCGTTCATGGTGGTCATGGAAACCCCGTGCCCGATACAGCCCATGGAGAAAACGGCCTTTCTGTCTTTGCCCAAATACCCGATAACCGGGGCCATGTCCATGGTGACCGAGACCGGCCCGCCCCACTGGTGGGTGAACCGAATGCCTTTGAGCTGGGGGAAAACCTCGGTTACGTGCCGCTTCAGGTGAGAGAAGGTCTTCTCATTGAGATCCTTGTCCAGATCGGTGCGATAACCGATGGACACGTCCCCGCCGCCCATCGCGATACGGTTGTCCTTGGTAAGTCGATAGTAATGGATCAGGTCCCGGGCATCTTCGATGCCGGCCCTGTTTTTCCAGCCGATATCGTCATACTGCTCCGGGGTTAGGGGTTCGGACAGGACGATATGCGTAAAGGCCGGATACTGAAGTTTTTTAAGCTCCGGAAACAGGACGGAATAGGCATTGGTGGCGAGAACGAGATAGTCGCTGTGGATTTTCCCCGTCTCTGTTTTAACCACAAATCCGGATGCGCCTTTCCGGGCAAAGCGTTTCACCGGAGAATTTTCATAGATGAGCACCCCCTGCTTCTCCGCCATATCTTTCAAGCCGCGAGCCAGCTTGGCGGGGTTTAAAATTCCGCACCGGGGCTCGAACCAGCCCAGCTGATAAAAATCGGTATTGAACTCCCGGGCCAGGCGGTCCCGGTCCCAGCGCTCCACACCGCCAAGCCCCCAGCGCTCCATGATTTCGAAATCATGCGCCACGCGCTTAACCTGACCGGGGCTGGTACCCACCAACAGGTAGCCCGTTCGTTCATAGTCGCAGTCGATATTGTTTTCAGTAATCACGTCGTGCAAATAATCCACCGCATTTTCCATGTATAGATGGGCGGCTTTGGCCTTTTCATCGTCAAAACGGAACTTTGTGATCCCCTTGGTCAGGCCGAACAGGGTCATTGAGAACCCGCCGTTTCTGCCTGATGCGCCATATCCGCAGATATCGGATTCAATCAGCCGGACATCCATATCCGGCTGCAGCTGCTTGAGATGATAGCCTGTGGAAAGGCCGGTATAGCCCCCGCCGATGATGGTGACATCGGCTTTTTCTTCGCTGTCCAAGGGCGGGTTGGGGGTAACGGTTTCCGGCAGGGTTTCCAGCCACCAGCTTTTTTCACGGTAATCATTCATGCGCCACCTCGCTAGAATTCGCTTTTTACAAGACTATCAAGCTTGACAGTCTCGTAAAAAGTCGATTTTGGGATGGCAAAGTAAAAAGTTCAAGATCAAGGCGTCGCAAATCCCGAGGAATGCAGCGTACTTAGCTGTACGTGAAATTCCGAGGGATGGAAGCGCAACGCAGATATTGGACTTTTTACGAAGCCATCAAGCTTGACACGGTCTTTGAATGCTCATACATATTAACCTATGGCACAGGAAAATGATATCGTTTTAATCTATTTTGAAGATCAGCCGGCAGGCTTTGCCCGCATCGAGGCCATCGCGCCGGATGTCAAAAAAGACTGGTACCATGTAAAACTCCTGCTCCTCCAAGTCCCGCTGCAAACGGTAACCTGGATCCTCCGGGATGTCTATATCAACGGAGAGGAATTTACCATGGGCGGCAACCGAATGCGGCTGGAAAAAGTCGAAGCGCCGCCCGAGGCGGAACCTGAGCCCCAACAGGAAGAGACGAAAGAAACGCCAACAAAGGATGAACGGAAAACCGACAAAGACGCCAAGGTCGTGGCCCTCTGGGACCACGACAAGAAAAAATAAGCGCCATGCCGAGCCAAACCCCGCCCAAGCCGATTATCATTTCCGCCTCCCGCCG
>JAGXLR010000129.1 GCA_018334555.1 Desulfobacterales bacterium | reverse complement strand
GTCCACATCGATCCGACACAAATGGCTGTTGACGGGTTTTTCGCTGATTGTCGGCGGCGCCATCGGCAACCTGATTGACCGGCTTCGATTTGGGCGGGTTGTGGATTTTATTGACCTCTATATTGGGAATCTGCACTGGCCCGCCTTTAATATCGCAGACAGTGCCATTACGGTCGGGATGATCATTTTTGCCATATACCTGATAACCAAAAAATATCCGGACGAATAACACCGGCAGAGCGGAAGGTATTATGTTTCCAATCGTATTTCAGATAGGCGACTTCGCCATCCATACCTACGGGGTATGTGTGGCCATCGGGGTGCTGACCGGGATTTTTTTGGCTCGCTACGAAGCCCGTCGCATTAACATGGATGATGAAAAAATCCTCGATCTTTGTTTTTATATTGTCGTGGCCGCCATTGTCGGCTCCCGTCTGTTCTATGTGGCCACGCATTTTTCGTATTTCGCCTCCCGACCGCTGGAAATTTTTATGCTTTGGAAGGGCGGATTAGTATTTTACGGGGGCTTTATCGGAGCCGCCGTTGTAGCCATTGTCTATCTTTGGGTTTATCGTCTGCCGCTTGGAAAAGTTGCCGATATTGCAGGGCTTGTTTTGCCGTTGGGTCATTCCATAGGCCGGATCGGTTGTTTTTGTGCCGGCTGCTGCTATGGAAAAGCCTGCGATATGCCTTGGGCCATCACCTTTACGCACCCCGAGTCCCTGGCCCCGTTAAACGTGCCCCTGCATCCGACCGAGCTATACCATTCCCTCAGCAATTTTCTGATATTTTTTGCACTTTTTTTAGTCCGGCGCGTTAAACGCTATGACGGCCAGGTGTTCTGGCTCTATATATTGTTTTACGGGGTTGCCCGCTCGGTGATCGAGGTCTTTCGCGGCGATTATCGGGGCCCAACGGTTTTGGGGATGTTTTCCATTACGCAGATCATCGGCATCGGTTCCGTCATCGTGGCCCTTGCCATGCTGATCATCCTTTCAAAAAGGGCTAGAGAATCGGTTCAAAATGGCTGAGATCAGTCATCAAACGCTTTCCAAACACCTTTCGGAATGTTCAAAATCCGGGTTTTCCACGGTCTATCTCATTTTCGGGGAGTCCTATCTTTGCGGCAAAGCCTGCCAGGAGCTGATTGATGCCTTGATAGCCGAGGCCGGGCAGGCGTCCCGATGCGTTGAATCGGCCGAGCATATCGACCGCCTACAGGTGGCCGATCTTTTGGAACAGTTAAACACCTATTCATTTTTTGCCGCCAAGCAGGTCGTGGTTTTGCGAAACGCCATGGTTTTCAGTGGCACCGCCAATCGGGGGGAACCGATTAAAAAGATCAAAAAGGCCTATGACGAAAGCGACATGGAAAAGGCATCCGACCTGCTCCTTCGCCTGTTGGGCCAATCCCATTTGACGCTTGAGGACATGGATCCACAGGTATTTGCGGAAAAGTTCAGGATCGACGCCGATGCCTACGATGGGCTGGACTGGTTAGATAGAGTCATCGGCTACTGTAAAAAACAGGAGCTTCAGGTTCCCAGCGTTGCCGACGAGGCCTCTTTACTGGAAAATGCGATTAAACGCGGTTTCCCTAATAATCATCATTTAATCCTGACGGCGGAAGCGTTGGATAGGCGTACCAGTCTTTATAAAGAAATCAAAAAAAACGGGACCGTCATCGACTGTTCGGTTGCCAAGGGGGGGCGGAAGAAAGACCGGGAGACCCGGCAACAGTTGATTTACGCACAGGCCAAGGAAACTCTGGCGGCTTCCGGCAAAAAAATGGCGCCTAAGGCATTCGAGGCGATGTATGATCTTATCGGTTTTGATCTCCACGCCTTCTCGCGCGGCCTCGAGAAGCTCATCAATTATACCGGAAACCGGGGGACAATTGAGCTTGACGATATCCGGGCGGTTCTGACAAAAAGCCGGGAGGAGCCGATTTATGAACTGACCGGCGCCGTTTCCGACAAAAACGCGGTCTACGCCCTGCGCCTGTTATCCGAACTGCTGAATTCGGGATACCATTACCTCCAGATTCTGATGGCCATTACCAACCAGATGCGCCGACTCCTGCTGGTCAAAGGTTTTGTTGCGAGCGACTACGGCCATCGATGGCAGGGGCGCATGTCCTATGATCAGTTTAAAAATATTGTGATGCCGATGATTCAGGCCTATGATAGGGATCTGGTTGAAAAGCTCGGCGCCTGGTCCGGAAAAAATGGACCTGGGACCGGGGGGGAGAGACAAAAACCATCAACCGAACAGATAATTGCCCGGCAGCCGAATAACCCCTATCCGGTTTATCAGCAGTTTCTTAAAGCCGAGAATTTTTCAGAAAGCGACTTGACGGCGATATTGGAAAGGCTGCATGGGGCGGATGTTCAGCTAAAGACGACCGGCCGCAAGCCTGAGTTCGTTCTGGAAGAGCTTATTTTGGCCATCTGCGGCAGTCCTTGATATTGTTGGGTATTGGGTGATGGGATTTATCAGGAAACAGGAAGAAAACATTGCGCTCAAGCTTCTCGAATGGCGCTATAAACAGCAGCAGCTGCCATTGCCGGAAAAACATGTGCTAAGGCAGCATGCTGCGGATATCGTTTCAGAGGCCCACAGGGTTGCCCGTCAGCGGGGAGGAAACGTCGTTTCTATCCTGAAGGATATGATCTCCTCGAATCGTTGACGACCTCGTAGAAGCCATCAATCGTTTGCCATGCTGCCCGACGCGAATATAGATGAATATATCAAGGCGCTGCTCTCATCCAAACGGATGCGCCACCAGGTGGTCTATCACGAAAAACGGGATCATAAACCGCCTGATTTTGTATCCGACCCCAATGCCTACACCCCGGCTGTAAAAGATATCCTCGCCTCGCTGGGCATCAATGCCCTTTATATGCATCAGCACAATGCCATCGCCAATATCCGCAACCGCCGCCATGTGGTGGTTTCCACCCCGACCGCCAGCGGCAAGACCCTGATCTACAATCTGCCGGTAATGGAGCGTATATTGGCCAATCCGGATTCGCGGGCCTTGTATCTTTTTCCTTTAAAGGCACTGGCCCAGGATCAGCTTCGGACATTTGAAGCGATGGCGGCAACGGTTTCAGGCGTCCGGCCGACCGCCGCCATCTACGACGGGGATACCAGCGACTGGCATCGCCGAAAAATCCGGGGAAACCCTCCGAATGTTATCCTGACCAACCCGGAGATGCTGCATCTGGCACTTTTGCCGTATCACGATAAGTGGGCGCCGTTTTTCTCCAACCTGGAAACGGTGGTTGTCGATGAAGTGCATACCTATCGGGGGGTGATGGGCTCTCACATGGCCCAGATATTTAAACGGTTTCGCCGGGTATGCGAGGCCTACGGCAGCCATCCGACGTTTGCATTCAGCTCGGCAACCATTGCCAACCCCGCTGAGCTCTGCGAGTCGCTTGTCGACCTGCCGATTACCACTGAATCCGAAAGCGGGGCCGCCCAGGGGGGACGCCATCTGGTATTTCTGAACCCGGACGACAGTCCGGCCAGCGCCGCGATTATGCTGCTTAAAGCCGCTCTTCATCGGGGGCTTCGGACCATCGTATATACCCAGTCCCGGAAAATGGCGGAGTTGATCTCCGTCTGGGCCGGGAGCCAGAGCGGCCAGTTTGCCGGAAAAATCAGCGCTTACCGGGCCGGGTTCCTTCCGGAACAGCGTCGGAATATCGAAGAAAAGTTGGTATCCGGAGAGCTGTTGGCCGTTATTTCAACCAGCGCCCTTGAATTGGGCATTGATATCGGCGATCTGGATCTTTGTCTACTGGTCGGTTATCCCGGCTCCATCATGTCAACCTGGCAGCGAGGCGGGCGGGTAGGCCGCAGCGGTGGAGATTCCGCCGTCGTCCTGATTGCCGGTGAAGACGCCCTTGATCAATATATCATGCGGCATCCGTCCGCCTTTTTCGGAAAGGGCCCCGAGTCGGCCGTGATTAACCCCTATAATCCGGATATTGTTAAAAAACACCTGCTTTGCGCCGCCACCGAACTGCCGCTGGGCGTAAACGAGGACTGGCTCAGGGCCGCCTCTGTTCGCCGGGCCGTTGAAAAACTTGAATCCGGCGGGCAGCTCCTAAAAAGCGCGGAAGGGGAGCGCTATTTTTCGGCTTTGAAGTCGCCCCACCGGTATGTCGAATTGCGGGGCGCCGGCGAACGATACAGCATCATAGATACATCAACCGGCGACAACCTGGGGGACATCGACGGCTTCCGCGCCTTCCGTGAGACCCATCCGGGCGCCATCTACCTTCATATGGGCCGCTCCTATCGTGTAGAAAAGCTCGACCCGGCTACGCTGACGGTCTCCGTTGCTCCGGCCAGACCGACCTATTATACGCGGGTAAGGGCGGACAAACAGACAGAAATCCTTGAAGTCTATTCGAAAAAAGAAATATACGGCACCCGGATATGCTACGGCCGCCTCAAAGTCACCGATCAGGTGACGGGTTATGAAAAATGGCATCTGCATTCCAAAAAGCGGATGAATGTCATCTCTCTGGATCTGCCGCCGCAGATTTTTGAAACCGACGGCATCTGGTTTCTCGTGCCGCCGCCCATCCAGACGGCCATCGAAGGCGAACAGAGGCACTTCATGGGCGGCATTCATGCCATTGAACACGCCGCCATCGGGATATGCCCGCTGCTTATATTAACAGACAGAAACGACCTGGGCGGCATCTCCATACCGTTCCATCCACAGGTGGGATGCGCCGCCGTATTTATCTACGACGGCATTCCCGGCGGGATCGGTCTGAGCCGGCAGGCCTACGGCCGGGCGGAAGATTTGATCGAGCATACCTATCAGGTCATCAATACCTGTGACTGTGAGGCGGGATGCCCGTCATGCGTCCATTCCCCAAAATGCGGCTCCGGTAACCGACCGATTGACAAGCAGGCCGCTCTGCGCGTGCTGGAAAAAATTATCCATCCGGAAACCGACGCCTGTTTCCATGTCGCCCCCGAATTACCGGCTCATCAGCAAACGGCGGATGAGACGCCGAAAGAGACGGAAAAAAATATTTACTATGGCGTCATGGATCTTGAGACCCAGCGATCCGCCAAAGAGGTCGGCGGATGGCACATGTCCCATAAAATGGGGATCAGCTGTGCCGTCCTTTATGATTCAAAAACCGGCCGATACCACAACTATTATGAATCGGATGTATCAAGGTTAATTGACCATTTAAAACAAATGGAGCTGGTCATCGGGTTTAACATCAAACGGTTTGACTACCGGGTGATAAGCGGGTATTCCGATTTTGACGGAAATGAATTGAACACCCTCGATATGCTGGAAACGGTTTATCAGCGACTGGGGTATCGGTTGTCGCTTGATCATCTGGCCAGGGTGAGCCTGGGCGCCCAAAAAAGTGCGGACGGCCTGCAGGCGCTTAAATGGTGGAAAGAAGGCCGAATTGATGATATCGTAGCGTATTGTCAAATGGACGTCCAACTCACCCATGATATCTATCTTTTCGGCAAAAAACACGGCTACCTGCTTTTTCAGAACAAATCCGGGCAGGCGGTCCGAATCCCGGTCAAGTGGTGAGATGAGTCATTTGTGCGGCTTTTAAGCGGGCGTTAGGCTTTGTGATGTTAAAAAACATTGTTTATTAAACGAAACTGTGATAAATAGTTAACAACTTGAAAAAGGCATGGTAAATAATTAAGTTTTAAATAATTTTTACTATTTTCGGACTATTGATCCTTCAAATTTCTTCCTGAGGAGAGGGGAGCAATGCCATCGGATAAATCGACTTTTAAACAATTACGAGAAGATGAAAGGGAGGTAAGGAAGCAGCTGATCATTAAAGCGGCCATGGAGCTTTTCGAGGAGAAGTCATTTCATGATATTGGCATGCGCGATATTGCGGTAAAGGCCGGCGTGTCTGCGGCATCCATTTATCGATATTTTCCAAGCCGTGATGATCTGTTTGTGGAGGCTCTGCTTCAGGATATCAATAACATCGAACAGCGGCTGCAGGAGCGAATTGACAGCGGCAACAGCGTCGAGGATCTGGCTATTGCTGTTGTGGACTATCTGATCGATAATGAGGCCACATTTCAAATGATGTGCCATTTCATGATCCGTGGGGAACTCAATCCCCAGGCGCTGAAAAAATTCAACGGCGTCCAGCGCTACTTTCTAAAAATGTTTGAAAATGTCATCAAACAGATGGAAGGCGGCGAAAATATGAGATTAAACACCCAGGCGTTTTTTGCCTCCCTTGCCGGCGTCGTGCTCACCTTCCGCAATTACCCCGGTCGCACGGCAGAAGAAAAACGCCGTGCCATGCACAAGCTGGCGCTACTGATCATGCATCAGAGTGCCATTGATGCGTTGGAAAAAACCTGATGGCAGCCTAGCGAACCCACGCTTCCCTTTTACCTAAACTGAGCGATTTTCAAGTTTGCTGTAGATACAAGGAAGCGGATGTTGAGCTATAGCGGGCTATGCGAGACATCCGCTGACAAAGTAGATGCGGCAAAATTGGAAATCCCGGAGGGTTTCAAATTTTTAAAGCTAGAATTGATTGAAGTCTTTTAAAATAATAAAAAAAACAAAAAGTTTAAAAATTTGAAACGCTCAGTTTAGGTTTTAATAGCCGCTTCATAAGCCTTATTGGCCTCCGCATAAAAGGCAGATGCGGGCATGTCGTAACGCGGGGAGAAATGAAACAGGGTGAATCGCCGGGCGCCCACAAGGCCTGCAATTTCACCGGCCTGACGGGCGGTTAAATGTTTTTTCCGCCTGGCGTGGGAACGGTCGGATTCCAGAAATGGGGATTCGATAAACAGGTGATCCGAATCTTTTGCGAGCCTCCGGATTTTTTCTATGTTCCCCCGGTTATAGGCGACATCCGCGATATAACTGATTTTCTGGCCTTTGCTGATAATCGCCAACTGGTCGGCAAGGTCTGCCAGGCGAAAAGTTTTTTCGCCGGTTTTCCGCCCCGCCGTTGGCGCCGAAATAACCGAATCCGGATTTTCCCGGTTGTATATGGCCTGCTTGAGTTCATGCAGCCAGGGGCCGGTCGCCAGATCCAGCCGATTCAGCATATCTTTTCGAATATTGATACGGAAATTCTCTTCAAGCGCAAAGCCGAGGCAAGGCAGTCCGTGGTCCAGAATGGCGGCTGTAACGCTATGCATGGCATCTTCGCATAAAACTGCCGGTGCGTCGGTTACCCGGCGGACATCCTCTGAAATCGGCTGGAACTGATGCTGGCAGGAAAGGCGGCGCCGGGTCAGATAGACGCCGGTAAGCTCGGCAACCTCCAGAATCAGCGGGTTGCTGTAATTATTGACCAGGTTCCAGGAGTATCCCGCAAGCTTTCCTTCGACATTGGCCAGGAACCCCTCAGGACCGAAGAGATAGAGGGTTTTATCGCGTCCCAGGATAATCCGCAGCAGCGTATCGAACCCGATAAAATGATCCATGTGGGTGTGGCTGACAAATACATGGCTGACCTTCAATAGGTTTCGGGAGGAAAGCGCACTGATATTGCCAAGATCAAAAAGGTAGGCCAATCGGTCATAGGCGAATGGGACAAATAGTCCGGGGTCGCCGGATGTCTCATTGACAAGAGATGGAAAGACAAGGGGGGGCATTCTCTACGCGAGATATTTTGTCACCTGCCGGTTGATGCAGGTATAGATTTCCTCATCGGATCCGTAAATGTCAATAATATCCTTATGCTTGATCAGCTGTTCAATGACGAATGCCGTGACATAAAGGCTGACCACATGCGGATTGGAAACGATATGGCGGACCGGGGCGATCTGATAGTCGATGTCGAAATCCTCTGAATGAATCAGCTTTTCCAGACAATAGCCGAGTTGTTCCTGCAGGGAATTCTTGTTGCTGGTTTCCACCAGATCGTTTTCCACGAGCTTCATTGAAATGACGTTGCTTAAAGTCTCCATCCGGTCGCCAACAAGGTTAATGGCCCTGCGGCGTTCATACTCCTTTGAAGACTCGATCTTTGAGATAAGCTTGGCCTCTCCGCGATTGCTGGGTCGGAATCGCTTTGACATGATCTTGCCCTTTATATAGATTCAATGGTTGATGGCTTCGTAAAAAGCGATTTATTGCGCTGGCGCACCATTTTTGCAGAAAGTAACTCTGAAAAGCGTCCGCATTGTCATTTCGAGCGGTAGCGAGAAATCTTTAACAGTCAAGATTCCTCGTCACTTTCGTTTCTCGGAATGACAGCAGCGGAAGCTTCTAAGATAATATTAAATATTGTCGAGTTCCTTGGAAGTC
>JAGXLR010000259.1 GCA_018334555.1 Desulfobacterales bacterium | reverse complement strand
AGCGGACAATCTGATAATACCGGACAAAGCCCGAAATCATGAGCAGCTGCTTGAACAGCTGGGGCGACTGGGGCAGGGCGTAAAAGCTTCCTTGATGCAGGCGGCTCGGCACCAGGAAATCCCGGGCCCCTTCAGGCGTGCTCCGAGTCAGCACCGGGGTTTCTATATCCAGAAAGCCTTTCCCGTTCAAAAAATTTCGGGCGGCAGCAGCCGCTCGATGCCGAATCATAATGTTTCGCTGGAGCTTTGGACGGCGCAGGTCAATATGCCGATGCTGCAGGCGGATGCTTTCGGAAGCGTCAATATTATCCTCGATCATAAAGGGCGGGGTCTGGGCCTTATTTAAAATTTTGAGCTCATGGACGATCACTTCAATGGCGCCGGTTTTAAGATCCGGATTGGTCATCCCCTCCGGCCGGGCCTCCACCGTTCCCCGGATACCCAGCACGTATTCGCTGCGTATATCATGGGCCTTCCGATGGACAGCCGGATCACGCTCCGGATTAAAAACGACCTGGCTGAGGCCTTCACGATCCCGCAAATCAATAAATATAACGCCGCCGTGATCCCTTCTTCTCTGGACCCATCCCATCAGGACGACTTCCCTGCCGATATCTTCAGAACCCAGCTCATTGCAGTTATGGGTCCGTCGCAAATCACCGAGTGGATCTGTCACGAAATTTCTCCTTTTTATTTTCAGGTATCAGGTATTGGGGATTAGCTGTTCGCTGTTCGCCTTAAAAATTTAACCCATCGCTGGTTAATAGATAATTCTATAGCTGCGAATCACCATGCGGCCGACCGTCGGATGCCGCCCTCAACTGCGATTTGACGCCGCCTAAAACCCCGCTGAGCGCAATCTCCGTCTGCTCCCGGGTCCGCATATTCCGTAAAACGGCGGTGCCCCGGTCCAATTCCTGGTCCCCGACCATGAGCACATAACCGGCGCCCAAGCGATTGGCCCGCTTCATCAGGGCTTTTAGACTCCGATCCGAAAAATCGATTTCGGTTTTAATGCCTTCGCGTCCGAGTTCGCACGACCACTCAAACGCCTTTTCCTGCGCCGCCTCCCCCATAGCCGCAATAAAAATATCCGGTGTCAGCTCCGAGGCCCGGGTCTTGGTCAATGCCAAGTCCACCAATCGATCAAGCCCAACGGCGAAACCGACAGCCGGCTGACTCGGCCCGCCCAGGGCCTCTACAAGGGTATCATATCGACCGCCGCCGGCCACCGCATTCTGGGCCCCGAGTTCCCGGGTCTGGATCTCAAAGGCCGTTCGGGTATAATAATCCAGCCCCCGGACCAACCTGGGCGATACCACATAGGGGATTCCCATCCGTTCAAGGCAGGCCTTTACCCTGTCAAAATGGCGGGCGCAATCGTCGCACAGATAATCCGTTATCGCCGGTGCATTTTCCACCACCGATTGACAGCCGGGCCTCTTGCAATCCAGCACGCGCAACGGATTGGTATCCCTTCGCCGGATACACTCACTGCACAGCGCATCGCCTTTTTCCATCAGCATCCCAGACAACGCCTTTTTAAATGCCGGCCGGCAGAGGGGACACCCCAAGGAATTCAAATGGACCTCCAAACCCGTAATAGATAGTTGACGGAAAAAACGGGTCAGCATAAATATCATCTGTGCATCGATATACGGCGATTCAATGCCGAAGACCTCTGCATTGATCTGATAGAATTGCCGATACCTCCCCTTTTGTGGCCGTTCCTTACGAAACATCGGGCCAAGCGTATAGAGCTTCTGTATCGGGTCCTTCGCATACATCCGTTGCTGGAGGTAGGCGCGCACTATAGATGCCGTGGCTTCGGGCCGGAGGGTGATAAGCTCGCCCTTTTCCGTCGGAAACGTATACATCTCCTTTTCCACGATATCGGTATGCTCGCCGATACTGCGTTGGAAGAGCGCCGCCTTTTCAAGAATCGGCACCCGGATCTGCCTGAAGCCGAAACTTTCAAAAAGCGTAATGGCCGTCTGCTCAATATGCTTCCACAGTTCGATTTCATTGGGCAGTATGTCTTTAAAGCCTCGAATTAGCTGGATCATAAATCGATGTCGGCGCATCCGTTAAGATTATTTCGGATTGAAAAATTTTGTCACTTTCATTAATATTTGAAAAGTTGCAAGATATTTGGTGTATTAAAATCGGTGCCGGATCGGCAAGCCTTTGAATAAGGATAATCTGATATATATATTTAAATATAAATTTTGAGTCAATATATATTACCTGAATTGAACATTCAAAAATTTGGAACGCTCAATTCAGACAATCTCGTAAAAAGTCGATTTTGGGATGGCAAAGAAAAAAGTTCAAGATCAAGGCGTCGCAAATCTCGAGGAATGCAGCGTACTTAGCTGTACGTGAAATTCCGAGGAATGCAGCGTAACACAGATATTGGACTTCTAAGTAACTTCGTTAGGTATTGGGTTATGGGTTTTAGGTATTAGGTTAAAAATCATAATGTTATACACTTCACCCATTAAACTCATAAAAGAAGTTACTTCTAAGCTCGGTCCCGGGCAGCCGGCCCGGGGGGAACACTTCCAAGGAACTCGACAATATTTAATATTATCTTAGAAGCTTCCGCTGCTGTCATTCCGAGAAACGAAAGTGACGAGGAATCTTGATTGTTAAAGATTTCTCGCTACCGCTCGAAATGACAATGC
>JAGXLR010000258.1 GCA_018334555.1 Desulfobacterales bacterium | reverse complement strand
TGACGAGGAATCTTGATTGTTAAAGATTTCTCGCTACCGCTCGAAATGACAATGCGGACGCTTTTCAGAGTTACTTTCTGCAAAAATGGGGCGCCAGCGCAATAAATCGCTTTTTACGAAGCCATCATGACAGGAATTCATAAATGTGTCAAGATGGCTAAACTTCTTGATATCATATTATATTCAAAAATATAGGGGCGGATGTCAAAGCCGTCGCCCGGGGCACGTGGGAATCCAGAAAATGATTGTCAGTGCGGTTTTGCCATGCCATATAGTATATTTTGGTCGAATCAAAGGACATAAAAAAAAATGATTGCCGAAATTTTATCCACAGGCGATGAAATCTGTTCCGGCGCCATCATAGACAGCAATTCCGCCCATATTGCGGAAAAACTGATGGAGCTGGATATCGAGGTGACAAGGCACAGCTGTGTCGGTGATGATCTGGATGCCTTGGCCGGAATTCTCAGGGAAATCGGCGGACGCTCGGATATCGCCGTGGTGACGGGCGGCCTCGGGCCTACAAGGGATGACCTCTCAGCCGAGGCCGCGGCTGCGGCAGCGGGGGTTCGGCTGGAGAGGGACCAGACGGCGACCAACTATATCGAAGCATTTTTTAAAAAATATCAGCGCCAGGCCTCGGAGTCGGATTATAAGCAGGCCATGATGCCGTGCGGGGCCACCCCAATACTCAATGCCAGAGGCACGGCGCCCGGTTTTTCATTAACCATCGGCAAATGCCGGTGTTATTTTATGCCCGGCATTCCCCAGGAAATGACTGCCATGCTCTCCGAACAGATCATCCCGGATATCCAGGCCAATCTTCAGGCGCCGGACGAATTCCGGCGGATCCGTACGCTTTCCGTTTTCGGCCTGCCTGAAGCACGGGTCAATGATCGCCTCTCGGATATATCCGCGGCTTTTTCCAACGTTAAATGCGGAATGCTGGCGCGATTTCCGGTGATTTACGTGAAACTGATCGCCACGGGTGGGGAGCCCGAAAAACTGGCGCGGTCGCTGGACGAGGCGACGCTATGGGCCCGGGAAAAGCTGGGCGCGTATATGTTTTCAACCGAGGGCCGGTCGATCGAATCCGAGGTCGGTGTGTTGCTTCGGGCCGCCGGGGCTTCGGTGGCTGCGGCTGAAAGCTGTACCGGCGGCCTGGTGGCGGATATGTTGACCAACGTTTCCGGCAGCTCGGACTATTTTCTGTTATCCACGGTGACCTATGCCAATACGGCAAAAATCGATCTGCTCAATGTAGCGGGCGAGGCTATCGAAAGGCACGGGGCCGTCCATGAAGAAACGGCAAAGCGCATGGCCGAAGGCGTAAGGCGTTTATCCGGCGCCACTTACGGGGTATCCACCAGCGGCATTGCGGGGCCCACGGGGGGATCGGATGAAAAGCCGGTCGGAACCGTATGTATCGGTATCGCCGGACCGGATGGCGCCTCGGCTGAGCGTTTTCACTCTCCCTTCAAAGAGCGGACGGCCAATAAACAGATATTTGCCGTTTTGGCCTTAAATGTGTTAAGGAAAAAACTGAAAGGATAGGATATACGATGAGTTGGTTGGGTAAAGCCATCGGCGGAACCGTCGGATTTGCGCTGGGTGGTCCCCTGGGGGCCGTAGCTGGCGCCGTATTCGGTCATATGTTCGATGGCAATGAGGAAAAACCCCGTATGATAACGGATCATGGCGGCAGCTCCTCTGGAGAGCGCCAACAGATGGCATTCTTCGTTGCCGCCTTTTCAATGCTCGCCAAGCTGTCAAAAGCCGACGGCCGGGTATCAGAGGCGGAAATGAACGCCGTTCGTCAGTTTATGGCGCGGGAGCTCAATTTGAACGCCCAGAGTCGGCAGGCGGCGGAGCAGATTTTTCAGACGGCGCTTGATACTCCCCAGTCTTTCGAGGATTATGCTGCTCAGTTTTACCAGCATTTTTCCGCTCAGCCCCAGCTGCTTGAATTTATGGTCGACATCTTTCTGCGGGTATCGGTCGCGGACGGCGTTTTGCAGGATGCCGAGGAACGGCTGATCCTTTCCGCTGTCCGGATTTTCCGCATCAATGAGTCGGATTATCAGAAAATCAAGTTCCAGTATGTCAAAGATACGGAAAAATATTACGCCACCCTGGGCTGCAACAGCAGCGACTCGGACGAAGCGATCAAAAAACAGTACCGTAAACTGGTCAGGGACTACCACCCGGATACCATCGCATCTAAAGGGTTGCCGGATGAATTCGTCAAGTTCGCCAATGATAAGTTCAGGCAAATACAGGAGGCCTATGATGCCGTTCGAGAAGAGCGGGGAATATAAATAGAAGGAGGTTCTTTTTGCTTCAAATCAAAACCGGGGACATAGCGTCACTTTTGACCGAGCTGCTGATGATTCCGGTTGCCGAGGAGGCATCCGTTCATGGGGATAGCGCAATCAAAGGCCTTGTTGAAAAGGCAAAGACATACAACGAATTCAAGGGCGAAAAGGGCGATGAGCTTCTGCTCTATCAGCCGGACGGGGTGAAAGCCAGGCGCGTGCTTTTTTTGGGGGTCGGCAAAACAGCGGCGATTGAGGCCGAATCCCTGCGCAAAGCCGGGGGCAGAGCGGCTAAGAAGGCGATAAAGCTGGAAGCCGCGGACCTTCTGATTGTCCTGCCGGAGGCCAAAAAAATGCCTATTGACGCCTTCCCCCCC
>JAGXLR010000257.1 GCA_018334555.1 Desulfobacterales bacterium | reverse complement strand
GTTAGACGGCAGCCTGTTTAAAAGCAAGAAGCCGATCTACTGGTGCTGCAGCTGTAAAACCGCGCTGGCAGAGGCGGAAATTGAGTATGCGGAGGAGACCTCGCCGTCGATTTATGTTAAATTCGCGCTAAAAGACGATATCAGCCAACAGCAGCCCGAAGTTTCAGGCAAATCCGTCTATCTCGTCATCTGGACGACCACGCCGTGGACGCTCCCCGCCAACCTGGCCGTTGCCCTGCATCCGGATTTCACCTATGCGGCTGTGGAAACCAGGGATCATGAAGTCTGGATCCTGGCCCGGGATCTTGTGAAGGATTGCATGAAGGAATTCGGTATCACGGATTATAAAATTCTCGCCGATGTGGATCCACGGATGATGGAACGGCTTAAATGCCGGCACCCCCTGTATGACCGGGATTCCCTGGTTATTCTCGGCACCCATGTCACCCTTGAGGCCGGCACCGGCTGCGTCCATACCGCACCCGGCCACGGGCGGGAAGACTTTGATATCGGGGGGGGCTACGATTTGCCCGCCTTTTCGCCGGTTGACGACAATGGCCGTTTTACTGAGGAGGTGGCGCAGTTTTCCGGCCAATTCGTCTTTAAGGCGGATCCGGAGATTATTGAAGCCCTGAAATCAAACGGGACCCTTGTCCATTCAGGCCATCTCAGCCATTCCTATCCCCACTGCTGGCGTTGTAAAAAGCCGGTGATCTTCCGGGCAACCCCCCAATGGTTTATCTCCATGGATAAGACCGGACTGAGAGAGAAAGCCTTGCAGGCCATTGACACCGTCAAGTGGATTCCGGGCTGGGGACGGGACCGGATATACGGCATGATAGCCAATCGGCCGGACTGGTGCGTATCCCGCCAGCGCTCATGGGGGGTTCCGATAACCGTATTTTACTGCCGGCAATGCGGCCGCCTGCATATCGACCAAGCGGCTATTGGGCGGATTTTTGACTTGTTCTCCGAACACGGCGCAGATATCTGGTTTGAAAAGGCGGCGGCGTTTTTTCTGCCCGATAATACGAAGTGCGAGGCTTGCGGCGGCACCGACTTTGAGAAGGAAACCGATATCCTCGATGTCTGGTTTGATTCCGGTATCAGCCATGCCGCCGTTCTCGAGGACCGGCAGAACCTTCGCTGGCCGGCGGATCTGTACCTGGAGGGAAGCGACCAGCACCGGGGCTGGTTCCACAGTTCGCTTTTAACGGCGGTGGGGTTCAAGGACAAGGCCCCCTACCGGATGGTTTTGACCCACGGGTTTGTGGTGGACGGCGAGGGGAAAAAAATGTCCAAATCCCTCGGCAATGTCATCGCCCCGAAAACGGTAATTGATAAATACGGCGCGGAAATTTTGAGGCTTTGGGTCGCCGCATCGGACTACAAGGATGATATACGGATCTCCGAGAGCATTCTGAAACAGTTGAGCGATGCCTACCGCCGAATCCGCAATACCGCCCGCTTCATCCTGGGCAACCTTTATGATTATGACCCGGCCGCCCATCGGGTGGCCTATGCCTCCATGCCTGAACTTGACCGGTTCATGCTTCACGGTCTGCAGTCGCTGATCGAGAAGTGTGAGAGGGCATATATCGAATTCGAATACCACGTGGTCTATCACACGCTTTATAATTACTGCACCATTGATTTGTCCGCATTCTATCTGGATATCCTGAAAGACCGCCTTTACACCTCGCCCCCGGATTCCCTGGACCGGCGCAGCGCCCAGAGCGTGATCTATATCATGATCGATGCGCTGACAAAGATCATGGCGCCGATAGTGCCGTTTACCGCCGATGAAATCTGGCAGTTTATTCCCTCCGCAGAAAAAAGGGCGGAGAGGGTCCATATGACGGATTTTCCGGCGCCGGTTGCCGAATTCCAGGATAATGGACTTGCGGCTGTATGGGAGAGGATCCTTCAGGTCCGAAGCGAGGTGACCAAGGCGCTTGAGAAGGCCCGGGCCGAAAAAACTATCGGCCATTCACTGGATGCCTCTGTGGGTCTATGCGCCGAAAAGGATCTCTTCGAGTTGTTAAACGCCCGTTTCGATGATCTGCGCGCCATATTCATCGTATCCGAGGTGCGGCTGGAATCCGCCGAAAACGCCGCCTCCGATTACGCGGCCACCGACCTGCCGGGTCTCTCGATTCGCGTAAGGCCGGCGCCGGGAGAGAAATGCCAGCGATGCTGGGTACATGACACTTCTGTCGGCGAAGATCGTGAACAACCGGAAATATGCAGCCGCTGCCGCAATGCACTCGCACATATCGTCGGATAAGAAAGGCCCCGTTTGAACGCCTCCGTCAATAAATATACGCGTCTGCCGCTGATCGCCGGCGCTGTTATTGCCGCCGATCAGCTCACCAAGTGGTGGGTGCTGCACGCCATCGCCGCATATGAGACAATCCGGATTGTTCCGGGACTTTTCAACCTGATTCACGTGCAAAACCCGGGAGGCGCGTTCGGCCTCTTCGCTGCGCCCAACTCGAATGTACGGGGGCTTTTTTTTATTCTTTTCTCTATAATCGCTGTTGCCCTAATTCTTTACCTTTACAGGTCCACATCGATCCGACACAAATGGCTGTTGACGGGTTTTTCGCTGATTGTCGGCGGCGCCATCGGCAACCTGATTGACCGGCTTCGATTTGGGCGGGTTGTGGATTTTATTGACCTCTATATTGGTCCCCC
>JAGXLR010000256.1 GCA_018334555.1 Desulfobacterales bacterium | reverse complement strand
GGTAGCGAGAAATCTTTAACAATCAAGATTCCTCGTCACTTTCGTTTCTCGCAATGACAGCAGCGGAAGCTTCTAAGATAATATTACCTAAATTGAGCGTTTCAATTTTTTGAAGATTTAATTTTTATTTTATTTTTAGGATATTGGATCATTTTTTAAATCAAAAAATTTGAAACCCTCCGGGATTTCCAATTTCACCGCATCTACTGCGTCAAATGATGTCTCGCATAGGCGCCTATCGCTCGACATCATTTTCCTTGTATCTGCGGCAAACTTGAAAATCGCTCAATTTAGGTATTAAATATTGTCGAGTTCCTTGGAAGTCCAATATCTGTGTGGCGCTGCATTCCACGGGAATTTGCGCGCCCCCGGATCTTAACTGGGGCTTGAACTTTTTTCTTTGCCATCCCAAAATCGATTTTTTTACGAGATTGTCAAAAATGATTCCCTATCCTATTAGGTTTTACTGGATAATTAACAATATAGCCGTTATTGTTCAACCTAAATTGAAACGCTCGGTTTAGGTTCAAGAATATATTTTCTATGACGCCGTTATGAAAAAACAGAGAAATACATTTCAAAACCTTGACAAGGATAAGCAGGAGCGGATTGCCCGCGTGGCCATCGAGGAGTTTGGCTCGCAAGGCTATGCGGGCGCCAGCATCAACACCATGGTCAAGCGCCTGAATATCGCCAAGGGCTCAATTTTTCAGTATTTCGGCGATAAGCGGGGCCTGTTCTGGTTTGTCTTTCAGCGCTCCGTTGACATGGTAAAGGCCTATCTAAAAGAGGTAAGGGATCAGAGCAAAGAGGATGATTTTGCCACGCGTTTGAAAAAAACGCTTAACGCCGGGGTCCGCTTCATCAATGCGCATCCGCTCATATATCGGCTCTACCTGCGGGTTTTTTTCGAATCCCGGGCGCCTTTTCGTGATGAGATCCTGGCCTCACTTCGCCACTACAGCCTGGCCTACCTTACCCGCCTCCTTGAAGATGCCAGGGCAAACGGGGAATTGAGGAAGGATATCGATATGCGGAAATCCGCTTTTATACTGGATGCAGTGATGGACAGGTTCCTGCAGGCGAATATGATGAGGCATCTGGACGGCGGTTTAGGGCTCTACGGTATGGAATTAAAAGGGGCGGATCAATGGATTGACGGCCTTGTTGACACTCTGGTTCAAGGCATTGGCGGCGCTCAGAAAATACGGGCGAAAATACCGACCCCCTCTGTTTTAATCCTTGCCGCAGTGCAAGCGGAAGTCAAAGGCCTGATCCGGCGGATCAGGCCGGAGGTAAAATCCACGGTCGCCGGAAAAGAATATTTTTTCGGCCTTTTGGATGGCGTAGCGGTAGGCCTTTTAATCACCGGTCCGGGCCTCGTCAATGCGGCTCAGAGTTTGACCGCTGTTATTTGGCAGGCCCCTCCCGAATTTATCATTCAGACCGGATGGGGGGGCGCGTTTTCGGGATCGGGTCTAGAGCCCGGAGATATGGCTATCGCTACGGAAGAAATCGATGCGCATCTCGGAACAGAGCCGATAGATGGGTCACGGGGGGTGGATGAGCTGCCCTTTGAATTGTTCTCTATCGAGGGAAACAGTTATAAAAACAGGCAATTATTAGATGACCGGTTGGTGAAAAAGGCCTTTGCAATTGTCCGGGAGGCGTTTAAAGACGGGTCATCTCGGGTGTTCAAAGGGCCCTTTGTTACGGTTTCAACGATCACCGCCACTGATGACACGGCCGATCGCCTTTACAACCGTTTCCATCCATGTATGGAGCAGATGGAGGGAGCCGCCGCCGCTCAGGTTGCCCATGTCTACGGCATCCCCTTTCTTGAAATCCGTTCGGTATCCAACATGGTGGGGGAGCGCGATAGGCGGAAATGGGATACAGAAGGCGCAAGCAACAATCTTGTTCAATCAATTTGTTCAATTATATCAAATAAGAAAAATTTAATTTGAAAGTTTTACTTTAACCTACAAAAAATTGACAACCTCGTAAAAAGTCGATTTTAGGATGGCAAAGAAAAAAGTTCAAGCCCCAGTTAAGATCCGGGGGCGCGCAAAATCCCGAGGAATGCAGCGTACTTAGCTGTACGTGAAAATCCGAGGGACGGAAGCGCAACACAGATATTGGACTTTTTACGAAGCCATCAAAATTGAAACGCTCAATTTAGGTTTAAATAATGGAACAAGCGTTAACTCTGGCCTATTCGACCTGTCCGAACGATACCTATATCTTTCATGCCCTGGCCAACCGGCGGATCAACAGGCGGGGACTGAATTTCGCCATTCATCTGGCGGATGTCGAAGAGCTCAACCAGTCCGCCAGAACGGGCCGATATGACATCACCAAGCTCTCTTTTGCGGCTGCCGGCCATTTAACCGAATGCTATGGCCTGTTGCGGGCCGGCGGGGCCATTGGCCGGGGATGCGGTCCGCTTATTGTCGCCCGTGCCGGGACGGATATTTCCCATCTGGAGAAAGGATGCGTCGCCGTGCCGGGCCTCTGGACTACCGCCCATCTCTTGTTGTCCCTGTTTCTGCCGACCCCCCCAAGAATCCGTCCCATGGTCTTTGACGGGATTATGCCGGCGGTTTCCAAAGGCGCATGTGATGCCGGGGTCATTATTCATGAGGGCCGGTTTACCTATCATGAACACGGGCTGGTCAAGCTGGTTGATCTGGGAGAATGGTGGGAGAAAAAATCTCCCCC
>JAGXLR010000255.1 GCA_018334555.1 Desulfobacterales bacterium | reverse complement strand
GCATTGTCATTTCGAGCGGTAGCGAGAAATCTTTAACAATCAAGATTCCTCGTCACTTTCGTTTCTCGGAATGACAGCAGCGGAAGCTTCTAAGATAATATTAAATATTGTCGAGTTCCTTGGAAGTCCAATATCTGTGTGGCGCTTCCGTCCCTCGGAATTTCACGTACAGCTAAGTACGCTGCATTCCTCGGGATTTTGCGCGCCCCCGGATCTTAACTGGGGCTTGAACTTTTTACTTTGCCATCCTAAAATCGACTTTTTACGAGATTGTCAAAAATGCTTTCCGAAAATACGCTGGAAATATAATTCCAAGTAGCTTAAACTGCTGCGAGGAAAAAATCACTATTGGGGTAATAGAACTATGCTGGGAGCAATAGCGGGCGATATTATCGGGTCGGTATATGAGGCCCGGCCAATCAAGACGACCGATTTCCCCTTGTTTCAAAGCAAGTCCCGATTTACCGATGATACGGTACTGACTGTTGCGATTGCGGATGCTATTGTCAAAAACAATGACTATCAGAGCGCATTGAAAACCTATGGGCAAACGTATCCGGACGCTGGATTCGGGATGCTTTTTTTCAACTGGCTGTTTTCACCCGGCAGCGAACCATATAATAGCTTTGGCAATGGATCCGCCATGCGGGTCAGTCCCGTGGGGTTTGCATTTGATACGGTTGAAGAGGTGCTCGCCGAAGCCGAGAAAAGCGCCTCAATAACCCACAATCATCCCGAGGGCGTTGCGGGTGCGCAGGCCGTGGCGTTGGCCGTATTTTTGGCCCGCGAAGGGAGCGAAAAGGCGGATATTAGGAACGAAATTTCAAATCGGTTCGGATATAATCTGGAACGGCGGCTCGATGAGATCCGACCCGGCTACAGTTTTGATGTGACCTGTCGCGGCTCTGTTCCCGAGGCCCTGATCGCATTCCTTGAATCCGATGATGTGGAGGACGCCATTCGGAAGGCTGTTTCTCTGGGCGGCGACAGTGATACCCTGGCCTGCATTACCGGCGGCATTGCCCAAGCCTATTACAAAAAAATGTCCGAAGATCTCGTCAATAAGGTTTATGCCCGGCTGCCTGAGACTTTCGTGCCGGTAATCGAGAATTTTAATCAGCGGTTTAACGTCCCGCTATAAAAAAGGGCCTATCCCTTTCTATTCTATCCTTTTGGCAATAGATCGGGATTAGGCCCTTCATGATCTAATCCACGCGGCAAAGCTACTTCTTTTTCTCGTCACCTGTTGCAGCGCCGTGCAGTTTGACTTCCACTTTCTCCGTCAGGCCTTCATAGTATTCCCGCAGGATATCCAGAACCTCTTTTCGTCCAAAATGGTCGGGAATGGGAGTGCCCTCGGAAAGGCTCTTGCGCAGCATGGTACCGGACAGGATGACCCGATCCTCTTTGCTGTGCGGGCAGGTCTTGAGCGAAGCCATGCCGTCGCATTTGTGGCAGTAGAAGGTCCAGTCAATCTTCAGGGGCTTGCAGAGCAGGGCCTTGCCAGGTTCTTCCGGATACGGGATTTTGTCGAAAATGGTCTGCGCCTCAAACATGCCGTAAAAATCGCCGACGCCGGCATGGTCACGGCCGATAATCATATGGCTGCAGCCGTAGTTTTGTCGGAAGGTGGCATGCAGCAAAGCCTCCCGGGGACCGGCATACCGCATATCCAAGGGATAGCCGCCCTGAACGACCCGGTCCTTGACAAAATAATTTTCGACCAGCACATCGATGCATTTGACCCGGACGTCCGCCGGAATATCACCGGGTTTAAGGTTGCCGACGAGTGAGTGGATAAACACGCCGTCGCTCACCTCAATGGCGATCTTGGCCAGGTATTCATGGGAGCGATGCATGGGGTTTCTGAGCTGCATGGCCGGAATTCTTGACCAGCCCTTGTCCTCAAAAATTTTGCGCGATTCGGCGGGACGCAGATAGATATCCTTGTAAGTCGTTGGAAAGTCGGACTCGCTTAAGACCTTGACCGGTCCGGCCAGGTTGAACTGTTTCTGGTTCATGACCTTTTGAACGCCGGGATGCTCATCCTCTGCAATTTTCCAGAATTCCTCGGCAGTGGGTGTTCCCTCTCCCATGAAGGTTTTCTCGCACTGATACCGTTTGTTCTCTTCGGTCATCTCGTACTTTTCCTCCACCTTCATGGTGGCCATGATTTCGTCGCCTTCGGGATCATAGAGGGCAACCTCGTCGCCTTCATTGACGCTGTCTGCATCTTCCTTTGAGGCTGACAGGGTAACCGGAATGGGCCAGAAAGTGCCGTCCGCCAAAAGATAATTGTCGCAGACGCTCTTCCAGTCCGCCTTCTTCATGAAACCGGTCAGCGGGCTGAAACCGCCGGTGCCGATCATGATCAGGTCGCCGCGTTCACTCGGCGTGATCGGAATCTGTTTCAGGTTTTGGGCTTTTTTCTTTTCTTCCTCCAGTTCTGCTCCCTCGAGCAGACAAATGGTCAGGCCTTTGCCGCCATGTGGGGGGATCAAATTTGACATGATTTCCGTCTCCTTTCAGTCATTGATGATATTCAATGGTCAATTGCCACCAGTCTCTTGTATTCGATGGCGTCGTAAAAAGCGATTTATTGCGCTGGCGCACCATTTTTGCAGAAAATAACTCTGAAAAGCGTCCGCATTGTCATTTCGAGCGGTAGCGAGAAATCTTTAACAATCAAGATTCCTCGTCACTTTCGTTTCTCGGAATGACAGCAGCGGAAGCTTCTAAGATAATATTAAATATT
>JAGXLR010000010.1 GCA_018334555.1 Desulfobacterales bacterium | reverse complement strand
AAGCAGCCCGGCACCGCGCGACACTCGGTGAGATTTCCGATGCGATGGAAGAGATATTCGGGCGTTACCAAGCAACCATAAAATCAATTTCAGGCGTGTATTCATCAGAAATAGATTTTATCGAGGCCGATCATCGCATCAACAGCCACCGGTTGACCGTCGCAAATAATCAACGGATTGATATCGACCTCTTTGATCATTGGGAAATCAAGCCCCATCCGTCCGATAGCGATCAAAATGGCTTTCAGCTGCTCCCGATCCGCCGGCGGCATTCCGCGTATCCCGTCCAGAATGCGGCGCCCCCGAATCTCGTCCATCATCTCAAAGGCATCTTGGGGCTCGATCGGCGCAATCCGGAAGACGACATCGTTTAATATCTCGGTAAAGATTCCGCCGAGGCCGAACATGACTGCGGGGCCGAATTGGGGGTCCCGCGTCATTCCGGCGACCAGTTCGCGTTTGCCTCCGAGCATTTCCTGTACCAACACGCTGACGCCGCCTTTTGGGGCCATGGCATCGCGAATTTCCGTATATGAGGCTTTTGCCTCGGCTTCGTTTCGGATATCCGTACGGACAACCCCCGCTTCGGACTTGTGCACCAGATCCTCGCGGCATCCCTTCAATACCACCGGATAGCCGATGTCCGCCGCTGCATCAAGCATTTCGCTTTCGGTTGCCGTCAATGCTTCCCGGCTTACACGAATCCCATAGGCGGATAGGACCCGCTTGGCGTCATACTCCGAGAGCCTCCTTTTGCCTTCGCTATACGCTTTTCTTAAGATTTCCATAGCCTTTTCCCGATCTTTTTCCGCAAATTCATATCGCCAACCGAATTCCAATAATACGTCACTGAACCGCCCCCCCCGTCAAATCAGCCGTTTTTACACGCATAAACGCCCCGGATAAGAGGCCGCCCAAGAGGCTGTTAAAACAGATGGGCCTCTGCCGGCGGGCTATCACCGGTATCTGCCCCGAGAGCCGGAGCCGGATTTTAAACGCCGCAGAAGCTGCTCGAAAGCCCGGTTCAACTTGATAAAGTCCTCATGATCGCCGCCTTTATCCGGATGATAGGTTTGGGCCATATGCCAATATTGCCGGGTGAGCTGTTTGACCGTCATTGCGGCCACCGATTGATTGGCCAAGCCCATAATGGAAACCGCCTCTTCATCGTTCATCCGTTTCTGGGGAGCCGGCGGCCGATATCGCTGTCGACGCGCCATCCATTCCCATATCATATCCTCCATATACCGGCTCTCACCAAACTCACTGTCGAAAAACCAGCATACATATCGGACCAGATAATCGTTCAGCCAATCCTGGAGGCCGATGTCCGCCCAGAAATCTTCATCCGCATTCAGTCGGCAGACTTCTTCGAGAAAACAGCCGTCCACCGCTTCCTGGTCCAGGACCTGGGGGAACTTGCGCGATATGATACTTTTAAAATGACCGGCGACATTAAAGATCACATAGGGATAGGTTTTTTTCTCCCTGGGCTTTAGAATATTTTCTTTTTCCATGAAATACTGTTCGATTTCATCCCGGGATTTGTCCAGCAGATCCCGGTAGATTTTTTTAGGCGCTTTTCCGATCCGGGATTGATCCATTTCAACGAACCGCAAATAGTGCATTCGCCGCTTGTCAAACATATGAAAGCGGGTTCTTTCCGCACGGTCCACCTTTTCCCGAAGCGCCTCCCAATCCTTTCGGGTCTTGCCCTGATGCGAAAAGCCCTCGATCACCCGCTGGGTCTCCGGATCCAGGAAAGGGAAAAAGACCCGCTCCAGTTCTTCATTCTCAGGGGGCACGCCGATTTCGGAAAGCCCGTCATAGATATCTTCATGGAAATAAAAGGCGGGGCCGTCGTCCGGATAGACCAAGTAGTCGCGGGGATCGAGACCCAGATAAAAAAGATCCCGGCTCTTCAGACGTCCCCCCTCATCAAAGCTTTGCCGAAGATAGTAGTGGGTCGCCCCGCTGATGCGTTTTTTTGCCATATACATATTTTAGCGCTCACTTTTGATGGCTTCGTAAAAAGTCCAATATCTGCGTTGCGCTTCCGTCCCCCGGAATTTCACGTACTCCTATGTACGCTGCATTCCTCGGGATTTTGCGCGCCCCCGGATCTTAACTGGGGCTTGAACTTTTTTCTTTGCCATCTAAGACCGACTTCTAAGGAACTCGACAATATTTAATATTATTTTAGATGCTTTCGCTGCTGTCATTCCGAGGAACGAAAGTGACGAGGGATCTTGATTGTTCAAGATTTCTCGCTGCCGCTCGAAATGACAATGCGGATGTTTTTTAGAGTTCCTTTCTGCAAAAATACCGCGGCTGCGGTATAAACCGCTTTTTACGAGACCGTCACTTTTATTTATCATACCATATTGAATAATAAATAGCATAGCCCTTCTCAATTACCGGCGAGATCCCCGTAGCCCAAATACGTTTGACGGCGACGCAGATGCTCGCGCAGATCCCGTGACAGGGCGAGGTACAGGTCATCCGGATGAATGGCGATGCGCAGGGGGGCAAAAATTAACAATCGATTGATAAGATTGATTATTTTTAAAGCCTTGGCGCGCAATGCGGTATCCGCCATATAGCCGGCAACCGGCATCCGATAGGAAACGCCTGAGAATGCATCAAACACGCCCGTTTGCGTTTCATACAGGCGAAACGGCAAAATTTTTAAAACCCTCTTGGGCACCCTGCCCAGCGCCCATGCCGGGGGGACGTAAAGCGTCGGCGCATCCAGCCCCACCGCCGCAAACCAGTCATAACAACCGGTAATAATATCAACAATCCGCCGCGCTGAAAGAGACAGATGTTCGGCTTCATTTCTGGAAATGAGCAGCCCGTGAAGCCGGTGCCATTTGGAGGCAACGCTTCCGGCCCGGTGCTGCCAGCCGTGGCCGGCCAGTTCGTAACCTGAATCCTGAAGCGATTTCAACGCCTTGATATCCCTTGCCGGCCAGGACCGTCCCGGAACCACCAGCAGGGTCACCGGAAAGACCGCCGCTTTTTCGAGAAACCCGAGGATTTCCATTACACGCGGCAGCGTTTCCGGCATGACATCATGTATGGAGACAATGGCCGAAGCCCTATGGCGAGGCCGGTATTTTTTCATCCCTGACCCAAACTATTGCCGAGCGGCTGATGCGATGGCGACAAACAGGTCGAGCCACTGGCGCAAGGTTTGATGATTAAAAGAAGCGGCCGCTTGACGCCCCGTTTCCGCCTTTTCGAGACGTTCCGAAAAGCTTTTTTTCGAAACCCGGCTGATCGCATCTGCCAGTGATTCATCGTCCTCAATGGCATAAACCCCGGAGGCCAGGTTCGGCCAGTTTAAAATACCGCAGCTCCCGGAGACCAGTACCAGTCGTCGCCGCGCCATGGCTTCAAGCGCGATGGTACCGAAAGCCTCCACATGCGAAGGCAAAAGCAGCATCTGCGAACGATCGATAACGGTCTTGACCCCCTCTCTGGATACCCAACCGACATATTCGATATTTGGGGTGGTTTCCGCCTTGAACGCCGCTTCATCTCTTAGCGGCCCGTCACCGGCTATGGTGAATCGGATATGGGAGAGCCTTTCGGCGGCTTCAAAGACAGCCGCAAGGTTCTTTTCGGACGCCAGCCGGCCGGCATAACAAACCGATGACAGCTTCGAGGATAGGGGGGCATAGGGCGGTGCCAGGAACGATCTGGCAATGGGGGTGCCGATCACTTCCACATTTTGCGCCCCATCCGCCCTGGCCGCCTCAATCATCTCCCGGCTGTTTCCGATAACAACGGCACTGGACTTGAAAAGCAGCCGGTTCAGAAGTTTCATCGAAAACCGGCTGAACCCGCTGAATACAGAAGTCCAGTAGATATCCGTCAGTTTATCATATTGCGTATGGTAACCGGAGCACAAGGGTATTCCCAGATATCTGGCTATGGCGAATCCCGTCAGCCCATAGGGGCCGGGCGTGGGGATAACGACGACATCCGGATCCATCACTTTTATCCGCTGCCAGATCCGGCCCACCTTGGGCAGATACAGTCGCTGGGTCGCGTCCCCGGGCAACGGAAATGTCCAGTCATGCGCAAAATCCTCGGGGTAGACGCCCGGACTCAAAAGTTCCGCGTGCCCTATAGAGTCGGTCAAATGGTCAACCAGGTCCGCGTAATAGGCGCCCACGCCGTTGCGGCTGACTATGGCATCCGATAAAAAAAGGACCTTCAGCCGCTTTTCGTCTATCGCCGCCATATCCGCTTCGCATTTGTCTGTTACCAAGAGGGATTGCAAAAGGGCCCACCCTAAATGCTTTTTCCGGCCGCGCCGATTTCCGGCCGGTATGCAGATTGTCCGTCGTTTACCGGCGGATCATAGCCAAATTTTTCAAATACATCAAAAAATTGTTGATAAATTTTGGCTTCTGTCAGCCCATAGGCGGAGAGATCATACGTGTGCCCGCTTTTATAGCCCTTCTCGCGCCGGTCCTGTTCCTGGATATAGGTTTTAAATACGGGGGCCATTGCATACCCCAGTCTCTCATAAATTGATTGGACCACGGGCCCCAGTCTTGTCTGCAGATCTTCCATCCGGACGATCATCTGTCGATCGGCCGGCAGATGCGGCAGGGTTTCCATTATATGGGTATAGGCATAGCGCTGTACGGCAATCATTTGATCCCGGAACTCATGGCCCCTGGTATCATTGTCAAAAATTGCCGCCCCCGCCATCATGGAACTGATATGGGAAGGGATGGCGTTTAAAGGGCTGCGCACCGTGCCGATAATCCGACTGTCCGGAAAGGTCTTGCGCAGGGCATTAATCATGGGCGAAAAAGAGACGTTCTTTGAAAAGAGGGTTTTATCGGTTCCCCGGACGTAGAGATGCCGCTTAAGACAGGATTTATAAAATACCATGATGCGTTCTTGATCCGAGGCCGGCATCTGATCGTCGAAAAAAGCCAGAGGCCCCAGCTCATCCGGAAACGGAAACGGCAGAATCAGGATAAAACAGGCGTATATCGGTACCAGGGCAAAGTAGTCCTCCTCGGGATCAGACAGCGAAATCTGATGGATGCTGTCAAGACTGCCGAAAATCCGCCGTTCCAGCCATCGGATAGAGCGCGCGAACGGGGCCCCGATGAATCGATCGATCCGGCCCAGTCCGAGCCAGAATTTGCGCTCAGAGACCGATGGGGCCAGAATCAGCTCCCACAATGCCGGGGTGGTAAAACGCTCGCTGTCATTGGCCAGTACGCGGTGGAGAAATGTGGTTCCGCTGCGCGGCACACCCACGATAAAGACGGGCGAGCGCACCGTCACGGCTTTATAGCCCCGAAACAGGACCTCATCCAGGATAAAGCCGATCCAGTGGATGCTCTGAACCAGAAACAGCAGCGGGAAAAATCCGGCCATCATGAAAAACCGCCGGGGCGTCAACCGGGCCTGGGTGTTCCGGCTCCTAAAAAACGTCCGCCAGAACAGCCGGAAAAATGTCTTATAGCTGATGATGAGGTTCTTCGTTAGTTCGTAAAATGTCATAGGCTGACCTGTTTTTAATGATTTGACAGCCAATATAGGATCAGGCGGTCCTCCTGACAAGCGAAAAAAAAGACCGCCTGCCAGGAGGACCGGTCAGGCGGCGGATTCTTCTTCCTCGTATCTACAGCAAACTTGAAAATCGCTCAGTTTAGATTCTTTTTTATTTTTTAAACAGCCCTGCTAATCACCCATTTCTTCGACCTCGTAATACAGGGTATAACGGGCAAGGATCTCGGCGATCCTGTCCTTAATGGCGGTGAGCGCGTTGCCGGCAGCCGGTTTGACCCGGATATTGACCTTTGTTCCGTGTACCCTGTCCTCGCCAACGGCGACCTCAAAACCCGCCACCATATCCTCCAGGGACTTAAGCTCCTGTTCATAGGCCCGCCGGGTGGCATCCCACCGGAGCGCCGGTTTGAATACTTTGCCCACCGGCGTCAGGGGGATCTCCGGGGTAATCACCACCTCCTTGGGCACCGCCGCCCGCTCCCCCACATTTTCCCTGGCCCAGTTCATAATTTTTTCTTCATCAATATCCCCGCCTTCAGCCACTTCCACATAGGCCACGGGCACCTCTCCCGAATGGGGATCCGGCCGGCTGACCGCCGCCACCATTTTGACATCCGGCATTCTATAGATCGGCTCTTCGATCATGGCCGGATCAATATTATGGCCGCCCCGAATGATCAATTCCTTCTTGCGGCCGGTCAGGAAAACATAGCCGTCCGCGTCCATGCGGCCCAGGTCTCCGGTATTGAAATAGCCGCCCGGCAGCCATATGCCCTGGTTATGGGCCGCTTCGACATAGCCTTTGAAGATGGTGGGCCCCTTTATCGCCACAACGCCTATTTCATCGGTTGCCGCATCCCGCACATAGTTGCCGTCATCGTCAAGAATGGCAATCTTCAACTCCTGATAGGGCATTCGAATGCCGATGCTGCCGATCTTTCGTTCGCCGTCTTTGGGGTTGATGGCCGAGGCCACGGCGCCCTCGGTAAGCCCGTAGCCCTCCAGAATTTTAATCCCCGTATGCGCCTCGAAACGCTTGAACAGTTCGACGCTCAAGGGAGCGGCCCCGCAAATAACATACTTCAAAGACGATATATCCACGCCCTCGGTGGGGATGTCCAAAAGTACGGACAGAATGGTGGGGACGCAGGAAAAAGTCTCCGCCCGGTACTTTTCAACGATTTTGTAAAAATTTTTCATGATACTCTGGTCACGGTATCCCATGGGCGATAGCATCACCACATGCCCGCCGTATGAAAATGGGGCAAGCCCGGTGACGAGCGTCCCATTACAGTGGAAAAGCGGCAGACCGCATAACAGGGTGGCATCTTCCGTCAAACCGCCCATCGCCATTAGGTCCCAAGACATGGCGACCTCGTTGTAATGGGAGCGGCGGGCGAGCTTCGGCGTTCCGGTGGTGCCGCCCGTATGGTAGAGGGAGGCGATATCCTCCGGATCGATGGTTCTGTCAAAAGTGAACCGATCAGTCGCGTAATTCTCAACGGCCTCATCAAAATTAATGATGTTTTCCGCCGCATCCGAGGCCCCCATAATCTGGATGACATATTTCAGGGTGGGGATCTGTTTTCGGATGGCGTCAATTTTGGGCCACATTTCCACACCGGACACATCGCCCATGGTTACGAGAACCTTCGTTTCGGCCGCTTTGCAGATATCCCGGATGGTTTCCGCCTCCAGCAGGGGGTTGATGGGATTGGCGATACCGGCCGCTTCCGCCCCCCAAAGCACATAATGGGTCTGCGGGATATTGGGCAGTACATAGGTCACGACATCCGTCGGTCCAACGCCCAAATCGCTGAACATATTGGCCGCCTGGCGAATCCGGCCGAACAGGGTCCGATAAGAGATTTCCATGGGCTGGTCATAGGCATCGCCATTTAGCAAAAAACTGATCGCGGTTTTGTCCGGATGCTTGGCCGCCCCCCTTTCCAGGATCTCGATGGTGCTTTTTTCCGGGATTCTTTCAAAATAGGGTATTTTTTCAATCTCCCTGATGTCCTCCAGACCCCGAATGGTATATGCCTCAGTCATGCCCCCTCCTTTTTATACATGGGTCAAAATTGATGGCCTCGTAAAAGTTAACGGTATTATTAAAATTATATTTTAAAACTGAATTACGTTCACTTTAAAAATATTATTATAAATTTTATCTGAATGCAACGTATAATTTTTCCCAAAAAAAATGCTTGACATCTTATTGAACTCAGTTTTAAAAATTGAATTAGATTTTGTTTATGAATTATTTTTTAAAAAATTATCGGCCCAATCGACGGATCTACTAATAATTAACAGGAGACGCTGATGGATTTTGCCTTTACCAAAGAACAGCTGATGTTTAAGAAGGAGATCATCCGATTCGCCAAAAAAGAAATCGTTCCAAGGGTCCAGGAATATGACCTAAACGAGGCGTTTGACTTCGAATCTTTCCGTAAACTCGGCGATTTCGGCATACTTGGCCTCCATTTCCCGGAAACATACGGCGGAAGCGGAGCGGATGTGGTAACTACGGTCATGGCCGGAGAAGCGCTGGGGGAAGCCGGTGTCGACGGTGGGCTGACGCTGGCTTACGGGGCCCATTCATTTTTGTGTGCGGACACAATCTTGCGCCACGCCACCGAGGAACAGCGGCAGAGATACCTCCCCAAACTGATCAGCGGCGAATGGATCGGCTGTATGGGACTCACCGAGCCGGACGCGGGCTCTGATGTCGCCTCCATGAAAACAACGGCGGAAAAAAAGGGGGATAAATACGTCTTAAACGGCAGCAAAATATTTATCACCAATGGCCCGATTGCCGACGTCGCCGTTGTTTATGCCAAAACCGACCCCTCCCAGAAACATGCCGGCATATCGGCTTTTATCGTGGAAAAGGGAACCAAAGGGTTTGCCGCCGGCGCCCCGCTGATCAAAATGGGGGTTCGGACCTCCCAGACCTCGGAGCTGTTCTTCAATAACTGTGAAATCCCGGAGGAGAACCTTCTCGGCAAGGAGGGCGAAGGCTTTAATATGTCGCTTCAGACCGTGGAATGGGATCGGAGTGCGCTGCTCGCCCCGTTTGTCGGTGCAGCCAAATATATGCTCAATTCCTGTGCGGATTATGCCAGAAAGCGGGAACAATTCGGCCGGCCCATCGGGAAATTCCAGGCGGTTAAGCATAAACTGGCCAACATCCGTATCTTTGCCGAAGCCTCCCAGAGCCTGGCCTACAAAATCGCCTGGTGCAAAGATCAGGGGCGCCCATTAAACCACTTGGAAGCCGCTGTGGCCAAGCTCTTCGTGGGCGACTGGTCCATCGGGCCGGCCAATGATGCAATGGTTGTATTCGGCGGCTACGGTTTCTGCCATGAATACAACATGGAGCGTATTTTTAGGGACAGCCGCCTGGCGCCTATCGGCGGCGGCACCTCTGATATTCAGAAAATGATTATTTCCAAAATCATCTAGTAACCCATCGGAATTCCAATAGATCGAGGAGACCCAGATGAATTACGACTTTTCGGAAAAAGAGTTCACCCTGTTCGTCGATATCAACGAAAAAATGGCCGGCCTGGCGGCAAACGGCCAGCTTGATCGAAAAGATCCGGCACATAACAAAGAAAATATCAAGCAGGCGCTAAAACAACTGGCCCAAACCCCGTATCTCAAACTGGGCCTTCAGCCGGTTGACGGCTATCAGGGCCAGTTATCATGGATGGGGGCGGCTGAAACTCTGGCCGCGGTCTCCCCTTCCGCATATCTTGCCGTGGAAGCCAGCACCCGGCTCTTTGGACGGGCTGTCAACGAATGGGGAGACAGCAACCAAAAGAGCAAATGGCTGACGCCCCTGCTTGAAGGCAATTTAATCGGCGCCCTGGCAATATCTGAGGAGACGCTCAATATTGAAAACGATCCGCTGACAGCCCAAGGCGAGCGGCAGGGCGAATCCGTCGCAATAAATGGGGCCAAACAATACGTCATCAATGCACCGATTGCCGATTGGATCGCCGTGGCCGGCACCTGCGATGACGCCTATGCCCTGTTCCTTATCGAAAAAGAGGCCTCCGGCTTAACCGTCGAACCCGCCATGGAAACCCTGGGCTATGACGGAACGCCGATTTCGGGCATCCGGCTTGAGGATTGCCGCATTCCAAATGAACAGGTGATTTTTCCGCCGGCTGACATCGATATGGCCGAAGCCATTCGCATGTGGGAGAATCAAATCCTTCTGGGGGCCGGCCTGGGACTGTCGAAAGCCGCCTATGAAACCGCCCGGGATCATGCCAAATCCCACAGAAGCGGCGGAAAACCCATTATCGCCTACCAGGAAGTCGGGTTCAAACTGGCTGATATGCTGACCCTCTTCCAGACATCCCAGTTGCTGGCCTACCGTACGGCCTGGACAGCGGAGACGAGCCCGAAGGAGGCCGGCGAGTTGCTGCTCTGCGCCAAGGTCTTCTGCGCCGAATCCGCGGAACAGGTCTGCAGTGAAGCGCTCAAAATCCTGGGGGGCAACGGCTATATCACCGGCAACAGCGTTGAAAGAGCCTACCGTTGCGCCAAATACGTCCAGATCGCCGGCACCTCGACGGAAATCGGAAGGGTAAAAATCGGTGACGCCGCCCTTGGCTACAGGAACTAGAGAGGAATCCGATGCCAACCCCTAAAACCAATAATAATAATAAAGAGAACCTGTCCAAATCGGCGCTTCGGCGTCAGCGGGAAAGGGAACAGCGCTACCAGACCATTCTTCAGGCGGCGGAAACCCTCTTTGCCAATGAGGGATACCACAAGGCCAGCATGGAGCAGATTGCCGATGCGGCGGAGGTATCCGTGGGCGCGGTCTACTTTTATTTCAAAAACAAAGAGGATTTGCTGATCCAGATGATGGATGAGATCGGCTACCTCATGCGCTCCATACTGGGGGCGGAGTTTAAAAAATACGGCGCCACGATAGAAGGCTTTAAGCAGGCGGGTTACGCCTTTTTTGAAGATTTCTGCATCAACTACCCCGAACGCGCCGCCATTGTATTCAGAGAGTCCGTGGGAAAAAGCGCACTCGTGGAACAGCACCGCAAAGAACTGTTCGACAAATGCACCGGCGATGTATTAAACGCCCTGACCCTGGTTTCCCAAAACCAGGGAATCACATTCAAGGGCCAGTTCTCCACCGAAGTGATTGCCGTCAGCGTAATGGGGATTTATGAACGCGTCGCCTATCATTATCTCCTCTGGCAGAACAAAACCGAAGACCTCAAACATATCGGCCGGGACGCGGTGGCCTTTATTGTGGGCGGGGTGAACAATCTATTTGAAGAGGCATCATGCATCTAAAAGGCGCGTTACATGTCCATACGACCTGCTCCGATGGTGAGCTCAGCATTAAAGAGGTGGTCAAGGTATATACCGATCTGGGCTTTGATTTCCTTGCCTTAACGGATCACGATTTCCTCCTCCGATGGAGCTGTTATGACGTGGTCAAGACGCTGCGGACCGATATGATTATCTTCCCGGGCGTAGAAATGACCGTGTTTGAAAAAGGCTACGTGCATGTCAATAAAATCCCGGGCGACAACGATGTCCTGCATGTTTTCAACCATCCGGCGGAAATGGATCTTCCGATGGAGAAGGCCAAAGAACGCATTCACGCGGTCGGACAAAAGCTGCCGCTGGATGCCGTCGAGATTACATCCAGGGGATTCCGCACGCCTGAATTCGAAACCCCGGAGATCCCCTACGTCAAGGTCGCCTCAGACGACTCCCATAACCGCCTCATGTGCGGCCGCGCCTGGATCGAAATGGACAGCATGCGCGATAAGGACAAAATCATCCGGGCAATCCGGCACGGGGATTTCTGGAACTGTTTCGCGGAAAGCAATCATGTGAGTCAACCTTTTAAAAACCTGGTTGCCCATTAAAAAAAACGAAGAAATCATCAGGAATTGCATTCAAACCTAATTTGAGGGGGCTTGAAAAATGGCAAGACGCGTTGGCATTTGCGCAGTGGCGCAAACGACGGTTGAACACGACAAATGGTATGAGCGCTTTCAGGGCATGGCGCTGGAAGTTCTGGAGAAGCTGAGGGAGCAGGTGGCGGTGGAATTCTCCCGGCATACCGGTAAAGCCGGCATCGACATGTCGATTAACGTATCCGACGATGTCTTTGACGCCCGGACCATTTCCGACAACGGCATGACCGATGTGCTTGGCGCCCATTTCGGCTGCGAGGAGAAGGTGGCCCAGGAGGGCATCCAGGCCATCTATTACGGATTGGCAGCCATTCAATCAGGACACTGTGACCAGGTTTTGATCATCGGCCACTGCAAAGAATCCCAGCCCAAAAGCCGGAATATGGTTTCCCATATGGCCTTTGACCCGTTTTTTACCCGGCCGGTGGGGCTTGACTTCTGTGCGGCTGCCGGCCTCCAGGCCCAGGCCTATGCCGAAAAAACCGGCATTACGGATGAACAACTGGCCAAAGTGGTGGTCCGGGCAAGGGAAAACGCCGCAAAGAATCCCTATACCCCGGAGATCGAACCCGTATCCGCCGAAACGGTGATGCAGTCCGAAATGCTGGCCGACCCCATCCGCGAACTCCATGCCTATCCGGTATCCGACGGTGCCGTGGGGATGGTTCTGGCCGCAGAAGACATTGCCAAAAAAATGACGGATAGACCGGTATGGATTACCGGTGTGGGCAACTGCATGGACAGCTTTTTCTTTGGCGACCGGGACCTGGCTTCCAATTTTGCCTTAAGGAAAGCGGCCGAATGGGCCTATAAACGCGCCGGCATCAACGATCCCCGGGGGGCCTTCGACCTTGTCGAAATATCCGATCAGTACGCCTATCAACATCCCATGTGGATGGAAGGGCTGGGACTTTGTGAGGAAGGAAAAGGGGGCGACTGGATCGACAATGAGGGCCCGGATAAGGGCCGTGTCAACCCTTCCGGCGGTATGCTGGCGGGCAACCCGTTAATCCTTGGCGGACTTTTCCGGGCCGCCGAAGCGGCGCTTCAGCTGCGGGAGGATGCCGGAAACCATCAGATCGATGACGTCAAAAAGGCACTGGCCCATGGCGTCATGGGGCCGGCGGGGCAGTTTCATTCTGTTGTCACACTGGAACGGGGTTAGGAGGCAAACCATGAATAAAAATAGAAACGTAGGCATCATCGGAGTGGGACAATCCGAATTTTCAAGCCACAGGGAGGATGTGAACCAGCCGGAGATGATTCATGAGGCTGTCGTCGAGGCGTTGAATCATGCCGGAATGACCATTGACGATGTGGACTGTATCGTGCACGGCAATATGGAGCTCTTCGAAATGATTCATCAGCCGGATCTCTGGCATGTACTGGGCTCCGGTGCATACGGGAAAGAAACCATGCGCGTCACCACCGGCGGCACCACCGGGGCCACGCTTTGCTGCGCGGCCGATCACCTCGTGGCTTCCGGCCTGCATGATGTGGTGCTCGCCATCGGGTTTGAAAAGCTGCAGGAGGGGCACACCACCGGCGGCATCACCAATATGGCGGATCCCCTCTGGGCCCGCCAGCTACAGACCGGCGCCCTCACCGGCATGACGGCCGAACAGATGATTAATGAGTTCGGGGAGGACCGGGCCAAAAGGGCCTCCATGAAATACCGGATCATGATGGACCGGCATGCCATGAAAAATCATAAAGCCCATCGCCGGTTCGACCTCCAATGGGACCAGGCCGAGGATCTAATGGTCAATTCGCCGGCGCTGGTGGGCGAGCTCCGTATGATCCACATGTGCTCGCAAAGCGACGGAGCGTGTGTCATGATATTCGCCTCTGAGGAAAAAGCCAAGCAATTCTGCAAACAGCCGGCATGGATGAAGGATCACATTACGGTTCACCGGGAGGAATGTTTTCATATATTCGGTGACGCCCCGGTGCTTATGAGCCATCGGTATGCCGCGGAAAAGCTCTTCGAAAGAAACGGGGTCAAGGATCCGAAAAAAGAAATCGACGTGTTTGAGATGTATGACCCCTCCTCCTGGTGGGGGCTCGACTGGCTGCGCGAGTTCCTGCTGTTTGATGGCGATGAACACCTGAAAATGGTGGAAAACGATGAAATCGCCATCGACGGTGAATTCCCGATAAACCCGTCGGGCGGGGTCATCGCGTCCAATCCCATCGGGGCTACGGCCATGGTCCGGGTGGCTGAAGCGGCCCTCCAGATCATGGAGGATGCCGGTGAACACCAGGTGCCCAAAACCGTTAACCAGGCCATGGCCTCCGGATTCGGGGGCACCATGTGGACGGTCCTGTTTTTAATGACCCGGGATATTCCCTGGTAGCATCAAATCCTATTCATACCACAGGAGGCAACAATGAACGTCGGTCAATATATTGATGAAGCCGTCAACCGGTTTAAGGACTACCCCTACCTCCAGTATTACGACACCACCTATACTTATGGGCAATTTTTGCAGAAAGTGCATATCCTGGCCAATGCATTGAAAGACCTGGGCTTCAAAAAAGGGGATTTCATTCATGTATGGGTCCAGAACAGCCCGGAAACTTTAATCGCCTATTACGCCATCATTAAAATCGGCGCGGTGGCCGGTCCGATCAATGGCTGGTGGAAGGGAGCGGAGGTCGAATACCTGTTAAACGACTCCCAGGGTAGCGGACTCATTGTTGAAGACCAGTACCTTGAGTTCTTCAATGGGATCAAAGACAATTGCCCGCACTTAAAAACCATCATCGAAATCGGACCGGAAAAATCCGGCGACTATCTCGCCTTTGAGGACCTGATGGAAAAAGGCGATGACAGCTCGGTAAGCTGCGATGCGGACCCGGAAGATACGGCGTTTATCTTCTACACCTCGGGAACTACGGGAAGCCCCAAGGGCGTGCTGCTGTCCCACAAAAATATCGTGGCCGATGCCAACATGATTAACGAGGCCCTGAAAACCGGAGAAAATCGTAATTTCCTCTGCTTTCTGCCGCTGTTTCACGTAAACGCCCTGCTGACCTGTATCTCCTGCCTGGGCAAAGGCCACCAGGTAGTCCTGCGACAGGGATTCAGTGCCAGTGAATTCTGGGAGGTAGTGGAGCAGCAAAAAATCAATTTCTGGTCCGCCGTACCCGCCGTCTACCAAATTCTCCTAACCGACCCGAGCCGGCAGAAATATGATCTTTCCTCAATGGAGTTCGGCATCTGCGGCGCGGCCCCGATGACAAAGGAAGTGATGCAGGATTTCGAAGACACCTTCGGCGTTAAAATTCTCGAGGGCTACGGACTGACAGAAGGCACCTGCGTTTCCACCATCAACCCCATGGATGGTGAGCGCAAGGTCGGCTCCATCGGCCTTCCCCTGCCCGATCAGGAGGTGCTCATTGTCGATGAAGCGGGCAATGAACAGCCGCCCCACGCGCCGGGCGAAATCGTTATCCGGGGCGACAACGTCATGCAGGGCTATTACAACAAGCCCGAAGAAACAGCCAAAATCCTTGATAAACATGGTTTTCTCCATACCGAGGATATAGGAATCAAGGATGAGGACGGCTACATCTTTATCGTCGACCGGATGAAGGACATGATCATCCGCGGCGGTGAGAACATCTATCCCAAGGAAATCGACAACGTGCTCTCCGCGCACCCGAAGATTCTCGAGGCGGCGACCGTCGGGGTGCCTGATGATACCATGGGCGAGGAGGGCAAGGTCTTTATCGTGCCCCAGGACTCATCGCTTACAGAAGAAGAAGTCACCGAATATGCCAAAAAAAACCTGGCGGACTTCAAGGTGCCCAAGTACGTGGAAATCCTTGAGGTGGACCTGCCCAGGAATCCCATCGGTAAAGTGCTGAAAAAAACGTTGCGGCAATGGGCGGAGGAAGGCGCGCCAAAACGCGAAAAGGGACCGCAGGTGTCGGTGGCCGATATTTTCGGCACCATGGAGGAGCGGGCGATTCCGGAGAACCTAAAGGGCATTGTCGCCAACTATGGCTACCGCATCACCGGCGACGGCGGGGACGAATGGACCGTCTGCGTCAACGACGGGGAGGTCAAGGTGGTTGAAGGCATAAAAGATCCGGATGTCACCACCACCTGCGACGCCCAGGACTGGATCGACATCACCCTCGGTAAACTGGACGGCATGTCCGCCTTTACCTCGGGCAAACTAAAAGTCGAAGGCGACCTCAACCTGCTGACCAAGGCCACCCAGTTTTTTAAAAAATACCAGCCGCCGGCAGCCGAGCCCGAAGTCTCCGTAGCCGATATCTTCGGTACCATGGAGGCGCGCGTGATACCGGAAAACGTCAAGGGCGTTGTGGCCAACTACGGCTACCGCATCACCGGAGACGGCGGGGGCGAGTGGACCGTCTGCGCCAATGACGGCGAGGTCAAGGTGGTTGAAGGCATACAAAATCCGGATGTCACCACCACCTGTGCCGCCCAGGACTGGATCGACATTACCCTCGGTAAACTGGACGGCATGTCCGCCTTTACCTCGGGCAAACTTCAGGTGGAGGGCGATATCGGACTCCTTACCAAGGCGACCAAGTTTTTCAAAAAATACACCCCGCCCTCAGGCGCTGCAATGGAGGAGGAGCGCGAGGAGCTGCTGTCCAAAAAACAGATCCTCTCGATCCCCCAGCGTTTTGCTACCGGCCCGGTAATGGGAAAATTCTTAAACGCATTCAAGGATAAGAAGATACTGGCCAATAAATGCCCATCATGCGGTCGTCTTCAACTGCCGCCCCGGGAGGTCTGTGCGGAATGCGTGGTACGTGCCGATGAATGGGTGGAAGTCGGGCCAGAGGGCATCATCTCAATCATGGATATCACCTATTATGCCAGCCCTGACCCATTGACCGGGGAAAGCCGCGAGACCCCCTATGTAGCGGCCCATTTCCTGCTTGACGGGTGCAAGGGACATGAAACGCTCTGGCATGAACTCAAGCCCTCGGACCATGCAAGGGCCAAAAAAGGCGACCGGGTCCGGCCGGTCTGGAACCCGGACCGCAAGGGGGCGATCACCGATATCCTTTACTTTGAATTGGTTGAGTAGAGTTGAAAAGAAGCCAAAACCTAAAGCCTTTTATAGGAGTCCAAAATGAGCAAACCAAGTCCTGACAGCTTCGTCATTGACGGAAAACTGGCCCTTCCCTATCAGTATTTTGCCGGACGCACCGGCAGCCGGTTTTTAATCAGCATCCGGGATGAAAAGAAGATTAAGGGTCTGAAATGCGAAAAATGCAACAAGGTGTTTGTCCCGCCGAGACAGACCTGTGAACGCTGCTTCGCGGATATCTCCGAGAACTGGGTGGAGCTTGAAAACGCCGGCACGGTTACCGGATTCACCATCATCCGGTACGCGGAACCCCATCAGCCTTTTAAACCCCCCTATATTCTGGCCCAGATCCAACTCGACGGCGCGGATACCTCCCTTACCCATATCGTCAAGGGCGTGGCGCTCTCCCAGATGAAAACCGGCATCCGCGTCCAGGCAAAATTTGCCAAAAATCCGACCAACAGCATTATGGACATCGACCACTTCCGGCCGGTTAAGCCAAAATTCGAACTGGGATATAGCTATGACGATCTGGAGATCGGGATGTCGGCTTCTTTTACGAAAACCATTACAGAATCCGATGTCTACCAGTTTGCCGGGATTTCCGGGGATTTCAATCCGATGCATTTAAACGAGGAGTTCGCCAAGATGACCCCATTTGGCACGCGTATCGCGCACGGGGCGCTCCCCCAGAGCCTGATTGCGCCGGTACTTGGCATGAAGCTGCCCGGCCTGGGTACGGTCATCCCGGAAATCACCGTGCGCTTTCGCAAGCCGACCTATTTTGGCGATACGGTCACGGCGACTGCTGAAGTTGTCGAGTTTATTGAGGATCGTCGCTGGGTCAAACTGGAACTCACCTGGACCAACCAGCGGGATGAACTGGTGGCCGAGGGCCATGCCATCGCCATTCCCCCAACGCCGATGGGCTAGAGGCTGGAGACTTATGTATGGCATACGAATTTAAAACCGAATCCACCTATCAGGAATACTTTACCAAGGCCCATGGGATGGTCCGTAAGTCCGTCCGGGACTTTATCCGAAAAGAGGTTCTGCCCTATATCGACGAATGGGAAGAGGCCTGCGAGTTTCCGCGGGAGATCTATAAAAAGGCGGCCGATGTGGGCATCCTCGGCATGGGCTATCCGGAAGCGTACGGGGGGACGCCGGGGGACATATTCTTTCAGATTGCCGTCAGCGAAGAGCTCATGCGCTCGACTTCAGGCGGATTTTGTGCCGGCCTGGGCTCCCTTAATATCGCCATCCCGCCGATTCTGACCCTTGGGACAGAGGAACAGAAAAAAAAGTTTATCCCTCCCGTGCTGGCCGGGGAAAAAATCGCGGCGCTGGGCATTACAGAGCCGGGCGGCGGCTCGGACGTAGCCAATCTCCAGACCACGGCGATCCGGGATGGGGACCACTATACCGTAAACGGGAGTAAAACCTTTATTACCAGCGGCTGCCGGGCGGATCAACTGACCTGCGCCGTGCGAACCGGCGGTGAAGGCGCCCACGGCATCAGCCTGCTGGTAATTGAAGCCGATACCCCCGGCTACTCGGTTTCTGAAAAACTCAAAAAAACCGGCTGGTGGGCATCAGACACCGCGGAAATATTTTTCGATAACTGCCGGGTACCCACGGCCAACCTGCTCGGCGAGGAAAACCAGGGATTCTACGGCATCATGATCAACTTCCAGGCCGAGCGCCTTTCCCTTGCGATAATGGCGAACATGACGGCCCGTATGGCCCTGGAAGAAGCCATCAAGTATAGCAAGGAGCGAGAGGCCTTTGGCAAGTCCCTCACCGGATTTCAAGTCACCCGGCACAAACTGGCGGATATGGCCACAATGGTTGAGGCCAGCACCGAGTTCACCTACCGGATAGCCGCCAAGATCGGTGCCGGCGTGGATCAAATCAAGGAAATCTCCATGGCCAAAAATTTTGCCTGCGATGTCAGCGACAAAGTCACCTATGACGCGCTCCAGCTTTTCGGCGGCTACGGGTACATGCGCGGCTACCCGGTCGAACGCCTCTACCGGGACAACCGTATTCTTTCCATCGGCGGCGGCACAAGGGAGATCATGAATGAAATTATTTCACGGCTGATGCTTTGATTTTAACCATCCCAGAAAAAGGGGCTCGCATGGAAAAAACGATTAATGAGGTTTTCAAAAAACGGACCCAAACCTACGGGGACCGTCTGGCGGTGGAAAAAAAACGGGGCGGCGCATGGGAATCCGCCACCTGGAACCAGTATTATGACCGGGCCGGCGCAGTAGGCGTGGGCCTTTACCAGTTAGGGGTGGAAAAAGGCGACCGGATCGCCATCCTCTCCGAAAACTGTCTGGAGTGGGTGTACACCGATATGGGCGCTTTGGGCATCGGGGCGGTGGTCGTTCCGGTTTACACGACCCTGGTGGCCGAAGAAGTCCGGTATATTGCGGAAAATTCTGAAGCAAAAGTCCTGTTCGTAGAAAACCGGGAACAGCTGGACAAGGCCCTGGCGTTTGTCGATGGGGTCGGCAGCCTTACAAAAATCGTGTGCTTTGATGAGGCGGCAGCCACCGGTCATGACGCGGTCATTGCCTTTTCAAAACTCATGGAAACCGGGCGGGAAGAACAACGCGAGCATCCCGATCGCTTCAGCGAGCTCTCCGATGGGGTCGCTCCCGAAGATATCGCCACGATTGTCTATACATCAGGCACCACGGGCGTTCCCAAGGGCGCCATGATTACCCATAAAAACATCATGGCGGTCATTGACTCCCTTGACCGGATCAAGCCCAGATTCGGATATGATTCAGACCAGACTGTCCCGTTTCTGCCCTTGAGCCACGTTTTTGAGCGGGTAGCCGGCCACTTTTACGGCATGTACGTGGGGCTTACCGCCTCCTATGCGGAAAGCCTGGATACTTTCGCAGAGGATGTAAAAGAGAAGCGTCCCACAGTTGTGCTGGCGGTGCCCCGGGTTTGCGAAAAGGTTTATCAACGGATCCTTTCTCAGGTTGAAGAACAGCCCGCATGGAAGCAGAAGGTTTTTTACTGGGGCCATGCCGTAGGAACCGAGATCAGCGCCCTGCGCGAACAGAAAAAGCCGATCCCCCTGTTTTTGAACCTGAAGTTCAAGCTGGCCTACAAAATGATCTTTAAAAACCTGGCCGACGCGTTGGGCGGCCGGGTACGATGGATGACCGCCTCAGGGGCGCCCACATCCCGAGAAATCGTTCTGTTTTTCAATGCCGCCGGCATTACGGTCATCGAAGGCTACGGCATGACAGAGACATGCGCCCCGGCGACCATGAGCAGTCTGGATGACTACAAGATCGGTACCGTCGGAAAGCCCCTGCCCGGCGTGGATGTAAGCATTGCTGAAGATGGGGAGATTCTGGTCAGGGGCGACAACGTATTCGCCGGCTACTGGAAGATGCCGGAGGAGACCCGGGATGCCTTTGATCAATATGGCTATTTTATGAGCGGGGATATCGGCAAATTCGATGAAGACGGATTTTTAATGGTCACTGATCGAAAAAAGGATCTGATCATTACCTCGGGCGGCAAAAATATCGCCCCCCAGAAAATTGAAGGGGTCTTCAAATTCGACCCGCTTTTCGCCCATTTCCTCGTTATCGGCGACCGGCGGAAGTTTTTAAGCGCCCTGGTCAACATCAATCTGGAACAGGCCGAAAGGATCGCCCAGCAGCAAGGCATTGCCTATAAAGAGCCCACGGATCTTCTGGACGACAAGGATTTTCTGTCTATTGTAGACGCGCATATAGCGGAAAAAAATAAACAGCTGGCGCGCTATGAAACCATAAAGAAATACCGGATCCTCAAACAGGAGTTCTCCCAGGAGAGCGGAGAGCTCACCCCCTCGCTTAAAATGAAAAAAAATGTTATCTATGAAAAATACAACGATCTGATCGAAGAGATGTATCGTGAATGAAAGGAGACCCTATGAGCCGCAGAGTGGCGATCTGCGCAACCGCGCAGATTAAAAATGAACCGGATATCTGGTATCAGCGGTTTCAAGGCATGCTGTTCGACTGCTTTGAATCCATTGTGAGCCAGACGGGCGTCACCTTTGACATGGAAACGGGCATCCGTAATGTGGTGACCTGCTCCGATGACGTATTTGACGCCCGGACCATTTCCGACAACGGGATGACCGATGTCGTGGGCGCCCATTTCCGTGGAGAGGAAAAAACCGCCCAGGACGGCATCAACGGTATCGGCTATGCCATGGCCTCGATTCTATCCGGGCACGACGATATTATCCTTTTAATCGGCCATTGCAAGGAATCCCAGCCTGAAAGCCGGCATATGTGCACGAATCTGGCCTTTGATCCCTTTTACTGCCGGCCGCTGGGGCTTGACTTCTTAAATGCCAGCGCATTCCAGGCGCGGGCCTATATGGAAGCATCCGGTATCACCGATGAACATCTGGCCCGGGTCGTGGTGCGATCCCGGCAGATGGCCGCAAAAAACCCGTTTGCCAGAAAAAATGAAATGGTTACTGAGGAGGCAGTAATGAAATCCCCGATGATCTCTGACCCGATCCGGGAGCTCCATGCCTACCCGGTCACCGACTGGGCGGCGGGGCTGCTTCTTTGCTGCGAGGAACGGGTACACGAATTCACGGACAATCCGGTCTGGGTCACCGGCTTTGGAAGCTGTATGGATAGCTATTTTCTGGGCGACAGGGATTTGACGGACAACTTCGCACTCGAGAAAGCGGCCGCCAGGGCCTACCGGATGGCCGGCATCACGGAGCCCAAAAATGCCTTTGATGTGGTGGAATTAAACGACCCCTATGCCTACCAGCTGCCAATGTGGGCCGAAGGCGCCGGATTGGTTGAAAGAGGCGAAGCCGGCCGATGGATCGAAAAAGGCGGCTTGGAGGCCAATCATGTCAATACCTCCGGCGGCATGCTAAACGGCAACCCCGTCATGCTGGGCGGACTAGCCCGAGCCCTTGAAGCGGTCCACCAGCTTCGGGGGGAGGCCGGAGACCGTCAGGTGGAAGGCGCGAAAAGGGCGCTTGCGCATGGCACAACCGGCGCGGCAGGCCAGCATCATGCGGCTTTAATACTGGAAAAATAAGGGGAGTATCATTTATTATGGGCTATCGAAAAAAAAACAGACATGTCGGCATCGTGGGCGTAGGGGAGACCAAGTTTTCCAGCCATCGCGAAGATGTCAACCAGGCGGAGATGATACATGAAGCCGTTCGCCAGGCGCTGGATGACGCCAATCTGACCATGGATGCGGTGGACTGCGTGGTCCACGGCAACATGGAGCTTTTCGAGATGATCCATCAACCGGATCTCTGGCATACGCTGGGCTCTGGATCCTATGGGAAAGAGGCCTTCCGGTTGACGACGGGCGGAACGACCGGCGGCACACTGGCGTGTTCCGGCGACAACCTGGCGGCATCGGGGATGTATGATGTGGTAATGGCCATTGGCTTCGAAAAACTCCAGGAAGGCCATACCACCGGCGGTATTACCAATATGGCCGACCCCCTCTGGGCGAGAAAACTCCAATCCGGGGCGCTCACCGATTCCACGGCGGTGAAACTCATCGAGGAATTCGGTGCGGATCGGGCCCGAAGGGCCGCTATGACCTACCGGATTATCATGGACAAGCACGCCTGCTTGAATCCCAACTCCCATCGGGCGTTCGGCCTGGAATGGGACCAGATGGATGAGCTCATGGAGACCTCGCCCCCGCTTATCGGAGATCTGCGACTGATTCACATGTGTTCCCAATCCGACGGCGCCTGTGTGGTGATCTTTGCCTCGGAAGAAAAAGCCCGAGAGATCACCGACACCCCGGTCTGGGTCCGGGACCATATTACGGTGCACCGCGAAGAGACCTTGAATCTATGCAACAACTACTACCCCACGGACACCACCCACCGGTTTGCCGCGGAGAAGCTCTATGAGCGAAACGGCATTACCGATCCGCTGGAATACTTCGACGTCTTTGAGATGTATGATCCCTCCGCCTGGTGGGGCACCGACTGGTTAAAGGAGTTTTTCCTGCTGGCAGGTGACGCGCATTTGAAGCTCGTCGAAGACAAGGAGATCATGATTGACGGCAAAATGCCCATCAACCCATCCGGCGGTGTTATCGCCGCCAACCCCATCGGGGCCACCGCCCTTGTCCGGGTGGCGGAAGCCGCCAAGCAGATTCGGGGCGACGCCGGACCGCACCAAATTCAAAAGCCGGTCAACCACGCGCTGGCCTCGGCATTCGGCGGCACCATGTGGACCGTCCTGACGATGCTCGAGAAAGAACTCAACTGGTAGGGGGAATTTATGAGTGAATACCACGGTATCCATATAGAGGATATATTCAATTCCATGAAGGCCCGTTTCCGCCCCGAGGGCGCAGCCGGAGTGAACCATACCTTCGGCTATGACATCAGCGAAGAGGGCAAATGGCGGCTTACCGTCAAAGACGGCGATATGAGCCTCGAGAAAGCCGATGACCTGTCTTCCTGCGACGTCGTCATGGAGACCGACGGGGCCACATTTGTGGGGTTAAATATCGGAAAAGTCGATGCGATGTCGGCATTGACCGCCGGCAAGCTGAAAATCCGCGGCGACGTCAATACATTCGGCATAACCAGCAAAATTTTTCAAAAATACGTCCCGCCAGGGGCGGAAACCACCCAAGAACAGGAGCTCATCGCCCTTAAACAGACGATTTCGGTGGACCAACGCTTTGCTACCGGTCCGGTCATGGGCAAGTTTTTGCAGGGCTTGAAAAATAAGACCATTCTTGCCATTAAATGTCCGTCCTGCGGGCGGCTGCAGTCGCCTCCGAGAGAGGCCTGCGCCATATGCCGCGTGCGTAATGATGAGTGGGTGGAAATCGGCCCCAAGGGGGAAATGCGGATGATGGAATACTGCTATTATGCCAGCCCGGACCCCTTGACCGGAGAGACCCGGGAGACGCCATACGGGGCCATCGGAATTCTTTTGGACGGCTGTCAGGGCGAAGAGGTCTTCTGGCACCTGCTACGGCCGGATCAGCTGGACCGGGTTCAAATGGGCATTGTGATGGGCGACAGGGTCCGCCATGGGACCCGTCTGCGGCCGGTCTGGGCAAAGAACCGGACGGGGAGCGTGTTTGATATACAGTACTTTGAGATAGATGAGTAATCCTGATGGCTTCGCAAAAAGCCCAATTTCTGTGTGGCGCTTCCATCCCTCGTCATTCAACGTACTATTAGTACGCCTCACTCCTCGGGATTTGCGGCGCCCCCTAATCTTAAACGGGGCTTGAACTTTTTGCTTTGCCATCAAATCTGGCAATTTGGCAAACCTTTTTAACAAAAGAGGATGAATACAATGCAGAAAACCGTTGATAGCGCCGACGCCTATGTCATTGACGGCAAGCTGGCGCTGCCGTACAGCTATTTCGCCGGCCGCGTGGGCAGCACCTTCATTACCGCGCTGCGGGATTCGCGACAGATCCTGGGCGTGCGCTGCGAAAAGTGCCACAAGGTCTTCGTGCCACCCCGTCAAACTTGCGAGAAATGCATGGCGGATCTCCGCGAGAACTGGGTGACGGTTGAAAACACCGGGGAAGTCATCAATTTTACGGTTGTGAGGTACAGTGACAGGCATCTGCCGCGCGAAGCGCCCTACATACTGGCCATGATCAAACTCGATGGCGCGGACACGCCGATGGTTCATATCCTGGATGAAGTAAAAAGCGAAGATGTCAAAGCCGGAATGCGTGTGGAAGCCGTATACAGCGAGAACACGACAAGCACCATCCTGGATATCGATCATTTCAAACCGGTCTCATAAAAGGAAAATGCGAACATGGGTCTGATCTATGAAAAAAAGGATGGGGTCGCGTATCTAACCTTGAACCGGCCGGAAGCCCGCAATGCGATTTCTCCGGAAACCGTTCTGGAACTCGTGGACGCGTGGACCGACTACCGGGATGATGACGGGTTAAGATGCGCCATCCTCACCGGCGCAGGCGATGCAGTGTTTTCGTCGGGAGCGGATTTGGCCAAGCTCATCCCCCTGTTTACCGGCGCCCGACAGCCGGAAACCGAGGCGGATAAAAAAGTGAAGGCCAATCCCGAGTTGTTCAACCAGGCGATGTTAAGGGATTTTGACTTATATAAGCCTGTTATTGCCGCCATAAACGGCAGGGCCATCGCCGGCGGGATGGAGTTTCTCTATTCCACGGATATCCGCATCGCCGCCGAAGGCACACAGTTTGGCCTGCAGGAAGTGAAGTGGGCGATTGTTCCCTTAATGGGCTCCTCCATCCGTCTCCCCCGACAGATGCCCTATGCACGAGCCATGGAGATTCTTTTAACCGGTGAACTGATGGATGCCGAGGAAGCCTACCGGTTTGGCTTTATCAATCGAATCGTCCCCCAGGACCAGGTCATGGCCGAAGCCGAACGGATGGCGGCGATTATTGTGGAAAACGGCCCCCTGGCGATCAAGGCCATCAAACAAATCGTCCTGGAAGGCATCGGCAGGCCGACGAAAGAAGGACTAGCCCGGGAAATCGAGCTCGGCGCCCCGGTGTTTTTGACCAAAGATGCCAGAGAAGGCCCCAAAGCGTTTAAGGAAAAACGAAAGCCAAATTATAAGGGCAAATGATAAAATAAAAAGGGGTATTGAAATGGCCAGTCAATATAAAGGATATACGGGAAAAATCTTGGATATCAATTTGACGGAGGGCGTCATCGGCGAATATCCGCTGACCGATCTGGACCGGGAAAAGTTCCTGGGCGGCCGTTTTTTGAGCACCAAAATCCTCTGGGACCAATTGGCACCCGGCACTGACCCCCTTTCACCGCAAAACCTGCTCGTTGTCATGACCTCTCCCATGACCGCCACCGGCGCCCCCTCCACCAGTCGATACGATATCTCCGCCAAAAGCCCGCAAACCGGCGCCATTGGCCATTCAAACAGCGGCGGCCACTTCGGCATGCACCTCAAACGCGCCGGCTGGGACGGCATAGTTATCCGCGGCAAATCGGAGACCCCGGTATTTATTGATATCAATGAAGACGACATCCAGATAAAACCCGCCGGCCATCTTTGGGGGAAAAATACCGAAGAAACCCAGGAAGCGCTCGGGAAAGGCGGTAAAATGGTCATCGGCCCGGCGGGCGAGAATCTGGTTAAATATTCAGTAATTGTCTCCCAAGAGCGGGTTCACGGCCGGACCGGCATGGGAGCGGTCATGGGCTCGAAGAATCTTAAAGCCGTCATTGCCAACGGCAGAAAGAAAATCGAATTGGCCGAGAAAGAAAAATTCCGTGCCGGGGTCAAAAAATGGGTCAAAATGTTAAAGGCCCACCCGGCCACCGGGGATTTATGCCCGAAATACGGCACCGCCCAGTTCGTCAATATCCTGTCCGAAAAAAACGCCCTGCCCACCCGCAATTTTTCGCGCGGCAATTTTGAGGGCGCTTACAATATCAGCGGGGAGCGTATGGCCAAGGACTATTTGGTAAAAAACTACGGCTGCCCCTCCTGCCCGATCCGTTGCGGCCGCGTTGTTGAACTGGACGGCAAAGAGATCAAGGGCCCGGAATATGAAACGCTCTGCCTGATGGGGTCAAACCTTGAGATCGATGACATGCCGGCCATTATCCGCTGGAACTATGAAATGGATCTATTGGGTATGGACGCCATTACCACCGGCAACACCCTCGGATTTGCAGCGGAGTTGAATGAAAAGGGGTTGTGGAAGAACGGAATCGAATTCGGTGAAAAAGAAAATATCTCCGATATTATCCATAGAATCGCTTACCGGCAGGACATCGGAGACGATCTGGCCGAAGGGACTCGCTTTTTATCGAAAAAATATGGGGGCGAGGATTTTGCCGCCCATGTAAAAGGCCTTGAAATCGCCGGGTACTCCCCCCGGGGCGCCGTAGGGCATGCGCTGGGCTATGCCACCTCAAACCGTGGCGCCTGCCATCTGGACGGGGGGTATATGGCCTATTTCGAAGTAAACGGCCCCATGACGCTGGATCCCCATCACTACCGGTCCAAACCGGCATGGACGATACTGGATCAGAACCTTCTGGCGGCCATCAGTGCCGGCGGCAATTGCCTGTTTACGGCCTGGACGTTTGTGCCCAAGTTTGCCTTCAAACTGCCCGGCCATAAAACGCTTTCCTGGTTTGTCACCAAGTTTTTAACCTATACCTGGTTTCTGATTTCCATGCTGCTGGTTTTGCCGCCGGCATTAATGAAAATTAACCTGCCCATGCTGCCGCATTCCAAACTCATCAAACTGGCTACCGGCATGAAGATGGACTTCGGCAAATTCATGAAGGTCGGCGCACGGGGATACAATCTGGAGCGGCTTTTTAATATTCGCGAGGGTATTGCCGGCTCCGAGGACACGCTGCCCGGACGCTTCACCGATGAGCCCCTGTTAAAGGAGAAGCCCAAGACCCGGGTGCCGCTGTCAAAAATGCTCCCCGCCTACTACAGGCTTCGCGGCTGGGATGCCAACGGCATTCCCACGGAAAAGACGCTCAAAAAGTTGAATCTTGGGTTCGTCGACCGGGCGCGGCTTCGTGCATAGGCCTCGGAAGGGGGTCGCGTTCGGGTGTCAGGCCGCATACGATTTCTCGAACCTGATACGCCCCATCACTTAATCGCGAATAATCCCGAAAACCCGGATGGTCAGTTCGGGACTGATGCCGCTGGTGGTTGACAGAGTGATTTTGTCAAAATATCGGCCGGCTTCGGGCCTGGTATTGAATACATGAAGGACAAAAGAGCGGGATTCGGCATTGCTTTTTTCCAGTTGAAACCGGATATTCGTGCCGTTTTCGGCCGCCACCCCGGTGATGTCGAACATATTGTTGGCGGGCGGGACGATATTTATATCGACCCGGACTTCTTCACCGGCTCTCCCCCTCAACCGGGCCGCCTTTGGCTCGATAAAGGCGGGCCGGATGACATCGCCGGCAAGGCTTAAAGCGATTTTCGGTTTTTCCGGATCATTTGTATATACAGTGGCCCTCTGGCTTACCCTTTCACCGGCTTTGCCGTTAGTGTCGATCCTTAACGTGACTTTTCCCTTCCCGCCGGGGGGGATCCGTCTCGAATACGAGACGGCCGTACACCCTCACTGCGTATGAACGCCCAGGATATTGAGTCTCGCATCGCCGGCATTCTGGATACTGAAAGTGTGCGTCACTACGGAGCCCGCGATAGCCGGCGGGAACGAAACGGATGGCTGCTCAACCGCCGCTTCCGGGATGGCCTTTGACTCCTCTTTCACATCAAAAATCAGCTTAAAGGCCTCATCTGTCAAAAGCTTACGGCAATACTGCCTGTAAGCGGCGGACAGCTCTTTTTTAATCCTGCGCATATCCTTTTTGATCTGTTCTTTCGGTACATCGGCGGGCGGATTTTTATATATTTTTTTGATATCCCTGAGCTCCCGCGCATGCTCCTGATAAAAACGGCCGATTTTCTCAATGGTACGCGCGTCAAGCGCTTCTTTTATCATTTCAACCGTGGTTTCAGGGTTTTGGATCGGAAACCCGAGCCCATTGCCCGTATCGATAACGCCTGTCATTTCCTTCTTCGCCGCCTCTGAGAACAAAGCCGCGACCGCTTGTTCGCCCAACACCCTCTGATGGGCCTTCCGAAACCATCGCATCAGTTCGGCGGATTGGGCTGAAAATGTTTGCCTATCGATGTCCCCGTTGAGGTGGGCGTTATCTATCCGGTCCTTTATGTAGCGCATGGATGCGTGGATGTTGATAAGGCGTTTCTCCTTTTCCGTATCAATGTCGGCAATCGCCGAATGCACATGGGCCATCCACATGCGGTGGATCCTGTCCGTTTTGAATTCATCCCTGTTTTTGACCACATCCCGGGCGTCGAGCCCCAGCTTTGAAAGAAGGGGTTTCGGATATGAAAGCTCCGGGGGGGGGTGGTCAGCGGCACGAAGCCCTGCCGGACTAACCATCAAGGAAAAAACGATAAGTATAACCAATCGCGTGCTGCGCATCGTCGCCGGGCCTCTTTACTGGGCCTGTTCAGCCTGCTCTAGAATTTGCTCCGCAGACGCTTCAGATTCCCCTTCCATTTCTGCGGCCGTAATATCCTCGCTCCTTGACATATCATCAGCAGCGGCGGCGGCATCGCTTTCAGCAGGGGGCTTTTTTTCAAAAATCATTTGATAGGCCTTATCCGTTAACGTGCTCCGACAGTTTTCTTCGTATGCCGCGTCTATATTCCTGGAGATATTTTCCATATCCCTCTCTTTAATTTCTCCGGCGTTTAGCCGCTCGATAAGGGCCTCTCTCTCTTTATCCCGCTGCTGGTAAAAGAATCTGATATCTTCGATTTTTTCTTTATCAAGGCTCTGCCTGACATTTTCTATGCTCGTACGGGGGTTTTCGATCTTAAAACCGAGTTCTTTTACATCTGAATCGCCCCGGACCGCCGGCGGCTCCGTCTGGGTCTGGCCGGTTTCGAGGGCTTCAACAGATCCGAAAATCGTTTTTATTTCCTCTTCGGTCAACATTTGCTTGCATTTATCAATAAATGCCTGCTGGCTCTCATGCAGGGCCTTCCTCGCCTCTTCAAGGGTTATCTTGCCCTCATTGATTTTTTTGCCAATCCGATCCCTTTCGTATATCATTTTTTTGAAATGGGAATCGACTTCTTCCAGCTTGTAACCCTGAACCTGTTTTGTGACTTCTTCTGTCGATATATCCGGGTTGAGGACAAAGCTGTACCTCGGCGAGGCCTCTATTATATCATCGATCATCTCTTCGGCCATTTCAGGCTTTAACTCAAAGAGGGTTTCATAATCCGCATCGCTTAACATCGCGTCAAAAGTATGCTGATGCCACTTCATCAGATCGGCCAAAGCCCTGGTAAAGGTTTCGTAATCCATTTCCCCCGTGAGATAGGCCTCGTTGAGCAGATCTTTCAGGTAGAGAAGCGTGGTGTGGTTTTTTATAATCGCCGCCTTTTTTTGGGGGTCAAGGCCTTCCAGAACATTATTGACCCGATCCATCCACTCCACGTGGACAATGGTGTTTTTAAACGCCCCCCGTTTTTCGCGCATCGTTTCCATGTCAACGCCCAGCAAGCCGACGATCCTCTCAGGACAGGACACATAGGGCTCGTTATCCCTTGGCGCCGTATCATCAGCCGAAGCTCCCGGGGCGGCCCTCTTTATCCGGGACAGCGGGGCCGGGCCCGGCTTCAGATTTTTTCCTGAAACAGGGGCCGGTAGTTGGTTTACGCCTGTTTCTTTCTGAATATGGCGGCTTTCCTCGATAACCACCGGCCCATCCGCCGCATATAGGTATATGCCTACCGCCAGGATGAGGAGCAAAAAAAAGCCTATTAATATAATTTTGCTTCGCCGACTTAGCATCTTGACCGTCCTAAAATATCAATCCGGGACGTTGAAGTTTCCCCGGCACCGTCCGTCGGGACGCCAACCGGGTTATCACAGGATACCATATAAAAAAGCCCTTTTCGATAAACATCGATGTATTTATGCAAAAGGGCTTTTTTTGATGAATTGGGTTTACGGGTGTATTTGATTGACGCCAACAGGCCGGACGATTACCACCACAGCCAGCAGGCGGTCTTGCACGCGGTCCAGGACGACCATTCACCGTAGGTTCCGAAGACAGCCCCGGTCAGCCAATACCCGCCGACGCCGCCCCTGGAAATATCCCTGCCGTTTGTATACAACCCGCGGTTGGCCTCCTGGTGGCAAACCCCCTGAACAGCATATATAAAACGGCACCCCCAGTTCGTCGATGTGCATCTTGCATCACCGTAATCGCCGTAACCGCCGGAGTAAGAAATATAAGAGCCGCCGGACTCGCCGCCGGTCCATGACCAGCAGCTACTGCTCGCGCAATGATAGGTATGGTCCGCCTGGATACCCAATATATTGAATATTCCATACTTCTTGCCTTGCAGCCAGGAATCCCCGAAAACCGGACCGGATGACAAAGCCACGCACACACCAATGATTGCTAAAATGATTAATGTTTTCTTCATTACGCCCCCCCTTTTTTGTCTTTGGTTTACCCCTCGTTTCTGCCGTTTTTGGCCCTCAATAAAAAAGCCGGGCCGCCCCTTTAGGCAACCCGGCTGTCTTCGTAAGACCCGTGGCTTTCCGTCACCACCTCACGGCGGCTTTGGCTTTTTCTGATTCTCGGTTTCTAAACGGTATTCAAAAACATAAACACCATTCCGCAGTGTAACTTTTGAATACATTTATTTAACGTTAAAGTCAAACTTTTTTACCGCTATCTGATTTTTTCCGGATGGTCCCAGGTATCCGCATAACCCCCAGCCAGCTGCCGGTAAATTTAAATGGCAATTACAACTTTACATACCCATCGAATCTTGCTATAAAATTTTTTTTGTTTAAAAAGGGCTCCTATTTTCCAATTAATCAAAGACTTGGGAGATAAGCCATCAGCGGCCGGGGTTATTCTGACCTAACGGGAGGGCTTATCTGCGGACACCGATTAAATGGTCAGCCATAAGGAGGACCCGCAGGGGATTCTCCAAGATTAGGGGCTCATCTGTGGAGCAAAGGTTGTCATGGCCAGTGGCAGCGTCCAGTGAACTAAAAAAAACGGATCGCCAACTCGGCCCCGGGGGGCAGGACAAATGGCCGTAGCGGCAACTGCAATAGACGAGATGGTAAAAACAGCTATGATAGTTAATTGGTTGATGGTGAGGAGGCAAAATGGTCACGACTGAAACCGTTCAGGATCCGCAATCAGGACTTCAAGAGGAATACATCGAGAGCCAGACAGCCGATGTCTTCTCCTTGTTTAAAGGGGGCAAGGATGAGTTGATCCCCATCCTGCAAAAAACGCAACAGAAATTCGGCTACCTGCCGGAGCCGGCGATGAAAAAAATAGCGAAATTCACGCACATTCCGGAGAGCACCATATTTGGTGTGGCCACTTTCTATGCCCAGTTTAAGCTCGTGCCCCTCGGAAGAAACGTTATTAAGGTATGCCGGGGCACCGCCTGCTATGTGCGCGGCGGGGCCGAGATCCTTCAGAAGGTGGAAGAACGACTGGGTATCAAGGCGGGTGAAACGACCCCTGATTTCGAATATTCGATAGAAACCATCGCTTGCTTTGGTTCATGTGCACTGGCGCCCGTAGTGGTGGTTAATGACAAAGTGTACGGCAAGATGAATGTATCGCGGGTGGACGAAATCTTGGAGGCATGTAAGGAAACCTCATAGACAAGCAGGAGCGACTATGCATTTTCAGGATATTAAAGAACGTGCGATTTCGCAGTGGGAGACCATGCAGAACAGTCCGACGCCCCGTATCCTCGTCGGTATGGGCACGTGCGGCAGGGCTGCAGGGGGAGAAGATATCTTTGACACGCTTAGCAGAGAAATCCAGGATCAGAACATCAAATGTGATCTTATACAAGTCGGCTGTATAGGCCTATGCTACGCCGAGCCGCTTATTGAAGTGGTTAAGCCGGGCAAACCGAGCGTGTTCTATGGCAATCTGACCCCGGAACTGACCGCTGAAATCGTGAAAGACTATTTGGCAGGCGACGATCCGCGCCCGGATCTTGCCTTAGGCACGCGGGGGGAAGGAACCCTGGAGGGCATTCCGAAGCTTTTTGACCTGCCGGTGCTTCGCTCGCAAGTACGCATATCCCTGCGCAACTGCGGCAATATCAACCCGGAGAGCATCGATCCCTATATCGCCAATGGCGGCTTCCAGGGCTTGGAGAGGGCGCTGGGGATGAAGCGTCAAGAGGTAATAGACGAAATCAAGCAATCGGGGTTGCGGGGCCGCGGCGGCGCCGGGTTCCCGGCCGGCGTAAAGTGGCAGTTCTGCTACGATGCCCCCGGCGACACCAAATATGTCATATGCAATGCCGACGAAGGCGATCCCGGAGCCTTCATGGACCGTTCTCTGCTTGAGGGCGATCCGTTCTCTGTTCTCGAAGGCATTGTTATCGGTTCCTATGCGATGGGCGCCTCAGTGGCCTATATCTATATCCGCGCTGAGTACCCCCTGGCCATTCAAAGACTGGTTAGCGCGATAGAACAGATGGAAAACTACGGTCTCCTCGGCGAAAACATAATGGAGAGCGGGGTTGATATTCATATTAAGATAAAAGAAGGGGCGGGGGCCTTTGTATGTGGAGAGGAAACCGCACTGATGGCCTCCATTGAGGGGAGTCGGGGGATGCCGCGCCCACGACCGCCCTTTCCGGCGCAATCCGGCCTATGGGGGAAACCCACAAATATAAACAATGTGGAAACCTGGAGTAATGTGCCCATCATCCTTCAAAACGGTGCCGACTGGTATGCCGGCTATGGGACGGAAAAAAGCAAGGGGACAAAGAATTTCTCCTTGGCGGGTAAAGTCAACCGGACCGGACTCATCGAGGTCCCGATGGGGATTACGCTGCGGGAAATCGTCTACGAGATCGGCGGTGGTATTCCGGAAGGCAAGGAGCTCAAAGCGATCCAGACCGGCGGCCCCTCGGGTGGATTCATACCGACAAATCTTCTGGACCTGTCGGTGGACTATGAGTCCCTGGCCGAGGCGGGCTCGATTATGGGTTCAGGCGGCATGGTGATAATGGACGAGGATACCTGCATGGTCGATACGGCCAAGTTCTTCCTCTCCTTTACCCATGCCGAATCCTGCGGCAAATGCGTACCATGCCGATGCGGGACCAAACAAATGTTGGACATCCTGGAGGATATCACCAATGGTGAGGGACGGCCCGGTGATATCGAACTTCTTGAGGAACTGGCCCAGTCCCTGAAGAACAGCGCGCTTTGCGGATTGGGGCAGACCGCGCCGAACCCCGTGCTTACCAGTCTCGAGTATTTCCGGAATGAATATGAAGAACACATTTTTAAGAAACGTTGTGTCGCACTTCACTGTAAGAATTTAGTCTCCTTCTATATTCTGCCCGATAAATGTACAGGGTGTGGAAAATGCGCCAGAAAATGCCCGGTCGAGGCCATAGCGGGCGGCAAACGGATGGTGCATGTAATCGACCAGAGCAAATGTATTAAATGCGGGACGTGCTTTGACGTCTGCCCGTCCAAGTTCAGCGCAGTCGTCAAAGTCTCCGGGGAGACCGTGGAGGTCCCCTCTGAACCCATCCCCGTGAAGAAAAAGGAAAAGGCAAAGGAATAGCACTCAATCGACTTCCCTCCGAGAAGGCAGGGAGCAACCAAAAGAAGATATAACGGGAGGAGGCGAGAATGACGGCGGAACTCTCTCCGGTGGCCGAACGGACAAATACGGAAACCATAACCCTAACTATTGACGGAAAGAGCGTCGAGGCGGCAAAGGGGGCTACAGTCCTCGAGGCTGCCTTGGCAAACGATATCTATATACCCACCCTCTGTTATGATCCTGACCTCAAACCCTACGGGGCGTGTCGGCTTTGTGTGGTCGAAATTGAAGGAATGAGAGGGCTTCCCACTTCGTGTACCACTGAGGCCAAGGACGGTATGATCGTCCATACCGACACGGAAAAAGTCAACCAGTCGCGTCGGTCCACCATGGAACTGCTCATGGCCAACCATCACGGCAACTGCTTTACATGCGCCAAGAATCAGGATTGTGAACTGCTGAAAATAGCTAGGTACCTGGGCATGGATGAGGCGCATTTCAACCGGTTTCGCGAGAGAGAGGAGGTCCTTGCCATCGATGACAGCCATCCGGCGTTCATCTATGACCCCAACAAGTGCATCCTCTGTGCCAAATGTGTCCGCGCTTGCCACGAAATCGCGGGTGTCGGTGCGATTGATCTCGCCTTCCGCGGCGACGAATCCAAGGTAAGCACCTTCGGCGACAAACCGATTCTGGAATCCATCTGCGAGTCCTGCGGCGAATGTGTTTCCAGGTGTCCGACAGGCGCCCTTATACCCCGGCACAAAAAACAGGCTGTCCGGGAGACCAAAACCGTTTGTCCATATTGCGGCGTTGGCTGCTCCATCTACCTCGGAACCCGGGGCAACGAGATAGTCAGCGTACGGGGCGACGATCAAAGCCCGGTTAACAAGGGCGGACTCTGTGTGAAGGGTCGATTCGGGTTTGATTTCATCAACCATCCCGATCGGTTGACCAAACCTTTGATAAGAAATGCGGGCAAAGGCAAAGACATCAAGGTGGATGGGGATCTCCATGAAGTTTTCCGCGAAGCGAGCTGGGAAGAGGCGCTTGACTTGGTGGCCCGCAGGCTCTCCGGGATTAAAGATGAATATGGCCCTGATCGTATTGGGGTATTGGGCTCCGGCAAATTCACCAACGAGGAAAACTACGTGGTGCAGAAGTTCGCCCGGCTGGTGCTGGGGACCAATAACGTGGATCACTGCGCCCGTTTATGCCATGCCTCCACGGTCACGGGGGCCTCAGCCGCTTTCGGCCGCGGGGCGATGAGCAACTCTTTTTCTGATATCGCCGCAGCGGATCTGCTTTTCGTGATTGGCTCCAATACCACTGATTGCCATCCGATTGTCGGCAGGATCATCCGTCAGGGGGTGAACTCAGGCCATACGAAACTAATCGTGGGCGATCCGCGCGGCATCGAGCTGGCCTCGATAGCCTCCGCCCATATGCAGCACAAACCGGGAACGGATGTCGCCCTGCTCAATGCGATGATGCATGTAATCATCGAGGAGAATCTGCAGGACCGTGAATTTATCGAGAATCGCACGGAAGGATACGAGGAGCTCCT
>JAGXLR010000128.1 GCA_018334555.1 Desulfobacterales bacterium | reverse complement strand
CGCATTGTCATTTCGAGCGGTAGCGAGAAATCTTTAACAATCAAGATTCCTCGTCACTTTCGTTTCTCGGAATGACAGCAGCGGAAGCTTCTAAGATAATATTAAATATTGTCGAGTTCCTTGGAAGCGGAATAAACCGCTTTTTACGGGATTGTCAAATATACTATATTTAAAGCGTATTCTTGATATTTTCAAGGCGGTCTTCAACCATCCGTTTGATTTCTTCCAGCCGCTCCCGTGACAGCGCTTCAAACCGCAGGACCAGGGCCGGCTGGGTATTGGATGCCCGAACCAGCCCCCATCCGTCTTCAAATACAATCCGCACCCCGTCGATATCGATAATATGGTACTCTTTTCGAAGGGCATCGGTGAGTTTCTCGACCACCCGGAATTTGATATGGTCCGGACACGCCACCCTTATTTCCGGCGTGCTGTAAGTGGGCGGCACATCCGAGAGCAGTTCGGAAACCGTTTTGCCCGTTCTGGAGAGGATCTCAATCAACCGGCAGGAGGCGTAAACAGCGTCATCATAGCCGAAATACCGGTCGGCAAAAAACATATGGCCGCTCATTTCACCGGCGAGCTCCGCCTTCTCGGCTTTCATTTTTTCTTTAATCAGGGAGTGCCCGGTTTTCCACATAATGGCCCGGCCCCCGTTTTTTTCAATATCATCATACATGGTTTTGGAGCACTTGACTTCCGATATAAATGTGGCGTTGGGTTTTCTGGATAGAATCTCCCGCGAAAAAATAATCATGAGCTGGTCGCCGTAAATGATTTCTCCGTTTTCGTCAATCACCCCGATCCGGTCGCCGTCGCCGTCATATCCGATGCCGATATCGAGTCTTTTTTCTTTTACCAGTGCGATCAGGTCCTCCAGATTGGCGGCGACTGTGGGATCGGCCTCGTGATTGGGAAAATTGCCGTCCATCTCGCAGTATAGGTCGTGCACTTCACAGTTTAACCGCCTTATAATCGGCAGGGCGATGACCCCGGCGGTCCCATTGCCGGCATCAATGCCAACTTTCATGGGATTGGGCACCTGGATGTTCTCCTCTATATATTGCCGGTAAGGGGCCACGGCGTCCGCCTCGCTGAGACTGCCCTGGCCATCGGTAAACGCCTTTTGTTCGATAATTTTTCGGATCTTCTGAATCTCCTCGCCGTGCACGGAGTCCATTCCCAGGCATACTTTAAAACCGTTATATTCCGGAGGGTTATGGCTGGCCGTGATCATCACGCCGCCTTCCTGCTGTAGATGCCGGATGGAAAAATAAAGCACGGGCGTCGGGCAGACGCCGATATCCGTTATATGACAGCCGCTTTCCATAAGCCCTTTGATCATCTGTTCACCGAACCTATCGGAGCTCAGGCGGCAGTCCCGGCCCAGAGTCAAATGATGACAGCCGTGTTCGGCAAGATAGGTGCCGATGCCGCGTCCTAAAGAATACACATCCGCATCCGTAATCTGCTCGTCCACAACTCCCCTGATATCGTATTCCCTGAAAATTTCCGGTGTCATTGCTGCCTCCTTTACAAGTCTATGACGGAATTATGTAAAAATTTAACCCGAACGGCATATCATCCCTTTATGACGGCGATGGGCCGAAGCCTGGCCACAATCTTCGAGATCCCGGATCCCTCGACGGCATTGACGACCTCTGTGACATCCTTGTATGCCTCCGGCATTTCTTCGGCCAGCGTGGACTTTCCCGTCCATCGGGCGATCACACCTTTCTCCGCCAGCTCTTTTTCAAGTGACCGGCCCTTGGCGGATTTCTTGGCCGCCTTCCGGCTCATCATCCGGCCGGCCCCGTGGCATGTGGATCCGAACGTTTCGGCCATGGCCTGCGGTGCGCCGACCAGTACGTATGAGGCGGTACCCATATCCCCGGGAATCAGTATGGGCTGTCCTGTTTTCTGATACCTTTCGCATAGGTCCGGATGGTGCGGGGGAAAAGCACGGGTCGCCCCCTTGCGGTGGACGCAGATGCGTCTGGATGCATTGTCGATCGTATGGTTTTCAAATTTGGCGATGTTGTGGCATATGTCGTAGACTTGGCGCATGCCAAGCTGCCGCGGACTGATCCCCAGGGCCTGCTGAAAACCCTCCCTTGCGTTGTGCAGCAGGATCTGCCGGTTGGTCCAGGCAAAGTTGGCGGCGCATGCCATGGCGCGATAGTATTGCCTGCCGATTGAGGATTGAATTTTGGCGCAGGCCAGCTGACGATCCGGCAATTCCATACCGTCGATGGTTGGATTGCGGGCCATGTGGGCCAGGAAGTCGTCACAGGTCTGATGGCCAAAGCCCCGGGAGCCCGTATGCAGCAGCACGGTTACCAGACCGTTGGCCAGGCCGAAGACATCCGCCGTCTCAGGCTCATAGATTTTCTCCACCACCCCGATCTCCAAAAAATGGTTGCCCGATCCAAGGGTGCCCAGCTGTTTGCGGCCGCGTTCCAAGGCCTTCTGGCTGACTGCGTCCGGATCGGCATCCGGCATGCACCCCTGATCCTCGGTGCAGTCGACATCCGCCGCCTCTCCGTAGCCTTTGGAAACCGCCCACCGGCTACCCTGTTTTAAAACTTTTTTCAGCTCCGCCTTGGACAGCTTGAGCTGGCCGGTTGAGCCAACCCCGGTCGGGACATACCGGTAGAGATAGTTGGTGAGCTTTTCAAGATGCGGTTTGAGCTCTTCATAGCTCAGATGCGTGGCAGCGAGCCGCACCCCGCAGTTGATATCATATCCGACGCCGCCGGGGGAGATAACGCCTTGATCCGCGTCAAAACCGGCGACGCCGCCAATGGGGAATCCATAGCCCCAGTGGATATCCGGCATGGCCAGGGCGGCGTTCAAAATACCCGGTAGCTGCGCCACATTAACCAGTTGTTTGAAGGTTTCATCCTTCTTTACCGCTTCAATCAATCGGCGGCTCGAGAATATGCGGGCCGGGACGCGCATGGCGCCGGCTTTTTTAACCTCCCACCGATAGGGGTCAATCTGGATGAGTTCCATCATACCTAATACCTAACACCTAACATCCAACACCTAATACCTAATACCCCATACCCAACACCCAACAACTCACACATCAAAAATGATAAGCGCCCGCCATTCGTGTTCTGTCTGCTCGACGCGTAACCCGTGATAGGTGACCGCCTTGATGTCTGATAAAATCTCATGCCGCTGTGGATCAAACGGATCATACCAAATGCTGGCCGCGATTCCGGTATCGGTTACCTGTTGGATTTGCGTCCGCTTGACCAGCAGCTCCCGGCCATTCCAGAAAAACAGCAGTTCGCGCAGCCAGTTGATCATTAAGTCCGCTCGGTCCATGCCTGTAATACTGAGGGTGGTTTTTTCCCTGCCGTTTAACGCGCCGGCCTCGATAATTTGTTCAAACATGGCATGCGCCGCTGTTTCATAGAGCTCATGGATGTCACCGGCGGTAACGGCAATGCCCAAATCCGCCGTATGATCAATCAATTCATAGGGCATCGGATCATCCGTTCCGCCAGATCAGCTCGCCGGTATTATCCACATGATAGCCGCCAAGCGCTTCGACCCTGGATTTAAAATCCTGTGAGCGGATTATATCGAGCAGCAGCCGGATATATGGGCTGTCGATGAATTCATCCGGAATCACCAGATCATAGGATTCGGTCACCACGGGAATGAATTCTAAGTTCAATGCCCTGGCTGCAGCCTGGATGCCCAATCCAACGTCGGCCGCACCGCTCAATACCGCCACGGCCACCGCCATGTGGGTATATTCTTCGTTGCTGTAGCCGTAAATATGCTCCGGTGCAAGCTCTAGCTGGGCCAGCCGGTAATCCAAAAGGATCCGTGTGCCGGAGCCTGCCTGTCGGTTGATAAACCTGACATCCGGCCGGCCGAGATCGTTGATATCGCCAATCTGTTTCGGGTTTCCCGCAGATACGATCAAGCCCTGGTCCCGCTTGACGAGATGGATCAAATGGACGGCGCGTTCCGGCAGATACCGTTTGATATATGAAATATTATAGCTTCCGTCCGAGGTATCAAGCAAATGTGTGCCGGCCATATGGCACAGCCCTTTTTTAATCGCCATAAGCCCTCCCATGCTGCCTACATGGCTCGAGGAAAGCGTGGCCTGGCTGCTTTTGCCCCGGATCATATCCGCAATCGTATCCAGCGTATTGTCATGGCTGCCCACGGAAACGATGGTATGGTATATGCTGCTTAGCGGCCGCAGCAGGTCGACCGATACCGGCGCGTCTTCCGTTAATCCCTCAATTTCATTCGGAATCCGAATGATACCGTCGGCCTCCGTAAAGCTGGTGATCGACCCCGCGCCGCGGGGCAGAGGGGTCGCCACAATTTTATCCGCTACTTTTCCGAGTTTGACCCGGATAAACTCCTCCACCCCGAGTTTTGATGCCAGCTTTCGGGTGGGCCGGGCTTCTATCTTCCGTGTCTCTGGTTCCGGCTGATTGAGCATTCGTAAAATAACGGGCTGGACCAGTTGTTCGAATGCAATAATGGCGGATACCGGGTAGCCGGGCATGCCAAAGACCGGTTTCCGGTTGATTTCACCCACGATAACTGGCTTGCCGGGCATCATGGTCACCCCGTGGACAAGAACGGTCCCCACGTCTTCGATGACCGCCTTGGCGTAATCTTCGGAGCCGGCCGATGATCCGCCCAGGATCATGATGAGATCGACCCCCGTCGTATCGGCCTTTTCAAGCGCCTCCCGAATGGCTCCGGTGTCATCGGTTACGATATCATGGCGGATATAGGCGCCGCCGCAGGCCTCAACGACTTTGCCCAGCATATGGGAATTGGACTCAAAGATCTGTCCGGCCGGCAGGTCTTGCGGATCGGCGTCCGCGTGTTCAACGAGTTCGGAGCCGGTCGGGATGATCAATACCGTCGGTTTTTTCCATACGAGGACCTTTGAGATGCCGGCTGTAATCAGTGCCCCGAGGCAGTAGGGGGTTATCCGGTGATTTCGTGGAAACAAGAGCTCCGTCTCAACGATATCTTCGCCCATTTTGCGGACATTCTGCCATGGATAGACCGGTGACTCGATCTCAAACCGATCGTTATCCACCAGGTTGATCTGCTCGATCATGATGACGGCATCCGTGCCCTTCGGCATGATGTGGCCCGTATTGACATAGGAGGCTTCGCGACCGATGCTTAACTGCAACGGATCGGATTCAGATGCGCCGAACGTCTCCGCCGCTTTCACGGCAACCCCGTCCATGGCTGCGGCATGAAAGTTGGGGGAAGAAATACCGGCAAATACCGGTTCGGCAAGTATCCGCTCGACCGATTCGGTCACCGGAACCCGCTCAGTGGCGGCGGGCCCGGCCGGGAAATTATCAAAGATGACCTGCCGGGCGGCCGCCAAGGTTTTTTTTTCAAGATATATGTTTCGCCTGTGGGAACTCATCGTCCAACCCCATCATATAAGCCGTATAACATTAACAATTGTCCCTTTTTCAAGGCCTTCGGTATTCATGTCGATTTCAATCAGGCCGTCAGCCTTGATCATGGTGTGGATAAGACCGGATTTGCCCAGAATGGGCTCGGCCCTGTACTGTCCATCTTCTGCTATGATCCGGGTCCGGATGTAGTCGATTCGTCCCGGCGTGGAGGCAATATTGCGCGCCAGAACGGCGGGAACGCGAATGTCCGGCGGTGCACCGGCCACATGGAATCCGCCCATATGCTCGACAAAACGTCTGACGATCCGGTCAAATACGATCATGGTGGAGGTTACCTGCCCCGGCAGTCCCCATACCTGGGTATCCCCCGACCTGGCAAGGATCGTCGGTTTGCCCGGACTTAACGGGATCCCGTGGACCAGTATCTCGGCATCCGGCAGGCCGGTGATCGACTCGATGGTCATATCCCGTGTGCCAACGGAACTGCCGCCGGATATCATCAATATATCGACCTCGTCCAGTGCGTTAAGGCAGGTGGCTTTCAGCTCCCCGGCATCATCGGCAACAATGCCGTAGGCCTTGGCGATACCGCCGGATTTTTCGACCATTGCCGCCAGGGTATAGGCGTTGATATCGCGTATTTTACCGGTTTTTGGTTTTTGATCGATGGGAATAATCTCATCTCCGGTCGAAACAATCCCGATGCGGGGCTTTTCGAACACCTCGATCTGATACCGGCCAAGGGCGGCCAGGGTCCCGCATTCCTGAGGGCGAAGCCGGATCCCGGGGGCCAGCACGGTTTCGCCGGCCGCTAAATCCTCTCCCCGGGCGATCGTATGGGCCCAGGGGGGGATACTTCGAACGATCTCTATGGTCGCCTCATCGATGTCCGTCGCATATTCCCGCATGACCACCCCGTTTGCCCCTTCAGGCAGCATACCGCCGGTCGAGATGGCCATTGTCTCCGCCGGTTGTATGGCGGCTGCCGGTATCTCACCCATGGCGATGCTTCCCGTTAATGTCAGATAAACCGGATTCGCCTCTGAGGCCCCAAAGGTGGATTCGGCTTTAACGGCGTAGCCATCCATGGTGGCGCGGTTAAAATCCGGATAATCGGAGTCCGGAATAATGCTTTCGGCCAGAATCCGTCCGCTTGACTGACGCAGGGGGAGCGTCTCCGCATCCATCACCCCAAACCGATGCATGTACCTGAAGACCGTCTCAAGCGGTGTGACTTTAAAAAATTCCTGCATAGCCAAAAAAACTGTGGTTTTATTGAGATGCCGGTCGCTAAACTATGGATCAGAAACCTTCCGGCAGTTTCTGGTCAAAGAGTTCCGGATAGAGATTTCCCTCGGCTATCCGGGTGACCGGACCCTCTAATGTCAGTCGGTTGTCCGGAGCGATATGTATAACGAGCCTCCCCCCGGGCATATGGACCGTGATATCCGAATCACAGAATCCCAGCCGATGGGCTACCGCCGCCGCCGCCGCGCTGCTGCTGCCGGAGGCCAGGGTATATCCGGCCCCCCGTTCCCAGATCTCGATCTGAATATTTGAGCGATCCAGCGGTTTTAAAAACTGGACATTGGTTCGTCTGGGAAACAGGGCGTGCGTTTCCAGTTTGGGGCCCATGGCCCGGGTTTTCCCCTCAGAGATCGTTTCCTGTAGGATTACACAATGGGGATTGCCGATGCCGGCGGCTGAAATGGTCACGGGCTCTCCCTCGAGCATTATCTCTTCTTCGATTATTTCCCTTCTCGGGCCAGCCGCTGGAATCTCGTCGCTTTGGAATGTAACTGTCCCCATGTCCACGCTGATCAGGCCGGAACGTTTATCCTTGCGGCAATGGACGACGCCTCCGGCGGTTCTAACGGTCATTTGGCTTTTTTTTACAATCCCTCGGTCCCAGAGATATCGAGCAAAAATTCGGAGGCCATTGCCGCTTTTTTCCGCCTCGCTGCCGTCCGGATTGAAAATCCGCACCCCGGCGTCCGTCTGGGGATCATCAAGCGGCCCCAGCAAAATCCCGTCCGCCCCGATTCCGTAGTTCCGCCGGCATATCAGGAAAATATGGCCGGCTGGCAATTCATTGCCGCAGTCAGCGGGGTCGATAACAATATAGTCATTGCCCAGGCCGTGATATTTGGCGAATTTCATTGCAATAGGCTTTTTGTCAAAGGTTTATCAATCGATGCGGAATAAATCTAACAATACAGCGGGTGAGAAACAAGCGCAAAAAGAAAAAAAACCGACTTTTACCCCGCCGGCACCCCCATGCGGACAATGCGGGGCCGCTTCTTTGACCTTGAAAAATCCGTATTTTTTAATTACAAAAACATATTATGGGCTATGTGTATGACTATAAAGATGCGCTTGCCTGTCGGCAATGGCTAAACAGCGGTTCACACCAGGCGACGCTTGCGCTGGAAAACCGGCTGATGCTGGAGATGCTCCAGCCTTTGTGCGGGAAGCGACTGATTGACATCGGCTGCGGCATCGGAAATAGCCTGCTGCCTTTTATGGAAAAGGGGGCATACCTTACCGGTGTGGATCCTTCGCCGTATATGCTTGATATCGCTCATGCCAGGGTAGGCCGGCGGGTTGATCTGCACCGGGCCTATGCCGAGGATTTGCCTTTTGACGACAATTTTTTTCACTATGCCTGTTTGTGTTTGACCCTTGAGTTCGTCGAGGACCCGAGAAAGGCGTTGGCCGAAGCCTGTCGGGTAGCCAAAGACGGGGTTTTTGTAGGGGTATTGAACAAGTTTGCACTGAAATCCGTTGAGCGGCGCATCAAAGGGCTTTTTAAGTCCAATATTTACAATAATGCCCGGTTCTTTAGTATCGGCGAGGTTAAATACTTCTTCAGGGCGCTCATCGGCGATGTGCCTATTTACTGGCGAACGGTATGCCAGTTGCCGGGCCGCACCAATCAGTGCATCTACCGGATTGAGACCTCGAATGTCGTGCAAAAAACGCCTTTCGGGGCGTTTGCCGGGATTATGGCCCTGCCGGTGCCCCGTTTTCGAGCCAGCCCGCTTACCCTTAACGTCTATTCCAACCAGGCGAAGCCGGTCAACCAGGTTGTCAGCTGCCCGGGCAATTCCACAAGTACGCATATGATGCCGCATCATATGGATAGGGTCGAGCCGGCCGATTAACTATTGTTCTCATAGCTTTTTTTTTATATTTTTCAAAAGTAACTCCCCCCCCGGGCTGCGCCCGGGACCGAGCTTAAAAGCAACTTTTGTTACGAGGTAAAGGCACTAAGGCACTGAGGCACGAGGCACTCTTT
>JAGXLR010000009.1 GCA_018334555.1 Desulfobacterales bacterium | reverse complement strand
CCCCTTCGACCGGGTTGCCGTATTCATCCCTGAGCGTCGCCACGATCGTACTTGGTTCATTCGGCGGAACCGTTGTCGGAATGGCCGCAACGGTAATCGATGCCGGTGGACCGCCGACGAATTCCACTTCGACTTTATCCGTGAATCCGCTGGCGTTCGCAGTCACAACGGCAGTGCCCAGGGCTTTTTCCGATCGGAGGATGATGGTGGCCACCCCATTCTCATCCGTCGTTTTCGTAGTGCCGGAGGTAAAACTCCCCAGCGTGGTGCTGAACTCAACCGTCTTTCCGCCTATCCCGGAGCCGTCGTTGGCCTTTACGGTGGCCCGTATGGTGGCCCTGCTATTTCCGTCCCCGACGATTTGGTCCGTCCCGGAGTTGCCCACCTCTATGGAATCGATTTCCGACTCGGTTTCTTCAAAAAAGAACGGAGAATCCGGAAGATTGCATTCATCCGCGTCGCTTTCCGACCAAGGCAGAACGAAATGATAAGTCGTGGACGTTTCGGTGCCGGAAACCAGCGTGCTGGCGGTGATTTCATCCTTAACCCATGCGGCGTAGGCTTTTAAATAGATCAGGTTGAAGTTGGCCACCCCATTTTCATCCGTAGTGACGACATCCGGGGCTTCGCCGGCCGATGGCATCGGGGGGGTCAACTGGCCATCCTGATTGATGTCTTCGCCCTCATCGAGGATCAGGTTTTTGTTGGTATCCTCATTTGGGCGGGTCCCATCAACTATCGGTACACAAATGGTCTCCAGCTTATCGTTTTCCCAAACCTCCCGGCTTTCCCAATCGCCAACCCGATAATGCGAGGGAAAGAGGTTAAGGGTCACTTTCGCGTCTTCAACCGGCGACCCGTTGGCGTCGGTCACCAGCACCGACATGGGCAGTTTATAGGAGGTATCATTGTTGATCGATTCCACCTCTGTGCTGCGGCCCATGGTCACCGATGCGGATTCGCCGCCGATCACGATATAGACATCATCTGACACGTCTCTATTAATAAGCTCCGCGGTTATCGTTACCCCATCAGCCCCTGCGACCAGAGAGCCTGATGTAAAGGTGGATTTAGCGATCCCCGAATTGTCGGTATAGGCGATGGCCGGCGATACATACTCCCCGCCGCCGATGGGGTTCTGTATCCTAAACAGGACGGGGGCATTGCCCACCACCTGGTTGCCGGCATTTTTCACCTTGGCCCGGAGTGTCACGGAGTTCTCGGCCTGTTCGGTACTCGGCATCACGACGTTCTGGTCGGCCTGTAGATCGACTTTTCTTGCCTCGCTGGCGGTAGCCGATACGGCGATCTTCATGGAGTCCGTTAAAGAGGTATCCTCAGAGGCGTATACCTGTATAGTGGCCGTGCCGGCATCAGCCGAATGGAAAACCGCCGACGCCTTATTATCTGCAACTGATTTTTCAATGACTTTTTCCCCGTTCGCATCCCAGCCGCCGATGGTCGACGCAAAGGTTACCTTTTCAATCCCGGGGGAACGGACGGTGATTCTGCGGCCCTCATTGGTTGATGCGGCCACTACGTCCTCTGCCGGATCGATGATCTGGAAGACCTTGTTCGGATCGTCAACCATGTAGGTCTGGGTAGCCGAGGCCCCCAAAGATTCGGCTTTAACTATGGCCTCTCCAACGCCCAGACCGGAGACCGTCACCCGGATCTCTCCGTTCTCGTCTGTTCGGCCGGTGCCCGGATCAATGGCGACAACGCCGGTGGATTCCGGCGCCAGGCTCACCTCTACAGGGGCGTCGAACACCTCGTTTTCCGAGGCGTCTTTGACAATAATCTTGAGTGTCGAGGAACCGACCCCGGCTTCAAGGTCTGTGGAGCCCTCGGTTTCCAGCTCAACCCGGGTGCCCTGCACCTGAATCGGGACCTGCTTTGGCGCCAGGCCCTCGACAGCAGCTACCACAGTCACGACCTGGTTTCTTTTGTCCCCAACCCCTGCAGAGAATTTGACAACCGCCTGTCCCTTTTCATCGGTCACCATGCTTGAATCGCTTAACTGGCCGGCACCGGCACTCCCATCTTCTGAAATCGTCCTGAACGCAACCGATATTCCCTCAATCGGCGCCCTGCTTTTATCCAGCACGACGGCGGTAATTTCAGCGCTGTCGGAGTTGTCCGTTTTTACCGTGTTCGTCGAGGTCCCCACGGAAAGATAGGCCGCCTCTGCGATACCGCCCTCGACAAAGGTAACCTTGACACTTTGGGTAACCCCGTTTGATGTCGCCTTTACAATCGTGTCCCCGGTTCTCTCATCGGACATCAATGATACGGTGACGCTGCCCGAGTCGCCCGTTGTGCTGACACTGTGAGTCTTTTGGCCGTTCTCAAATTTTCCTATGTCGGTAGAAAAGGATACATCCGTCCCTTTTTCAACGGCCTCACCCGATGAATTCGTGAGCGTGGCGGTTATTGCCGTGGAACCGGACCCGTCAGCCGGAACTTCGGTCGAGCTGGCGGACATGGATATGGAGGCCGTATCATCGCCGTCGCCATGATGCGAGCTATCGCCACTGCAGCCGATAAGTAAAAATGCCAGCAGGCTAATAAGGATCACCTGAATGGTTATCTTGGCATATTGGGCTTTCATAAGATAATATCCTTTCAAAAATTATGATTCAAAACATTCGAAGGCTTAAATAAAAAGAACGATCATTCATTTTCCGCCTGAACGAGTCCCCGCTGTTCGAGTTGGACGATATTGGGGGTCATGAATATCAGAAGCTCCCGTTTTTCGACCTCATCCTGGTTGGCCCGGAAAAGCCAGCCAATGCCCGGCACATCCTTTAATAGGGGAAGCCCGGATTCCGCGTTATTTTCGGTCCGCTTGACGATGCCGCCGATAACAATGGTTTGACCGTCGTCAATCAGCAGCTCGGTCAGCGCCTCATTGGTTGACAGGGCCGGTTCACCGGCGGGGGTAATCTCATAGATATCGTCCTTTTTCAGATTGATCTCCAAGGATACCCGATCATCCGGCGTGATATGGGGCGTTACTTTAAGGGTCAACTCGATTTCCTTAAACTCGGTTTCCACATCCTCGTCTTCGACATTTTGATAGGGCCATTCAATGCCCTGGGTAATAGTGGCCTCTTTGTTGTCAAGGGTGACCACCTTGGGCGTGGAGATAATCTTTACCAGCTGATCGGTTTCCATTGCCCGCAGGGTGGCGTCCAGCACAAAAGGGGTGCCCATACTGGGCAGCCGTTCAAAGGAGAAGTTGAAGGTGCTGGGGCTCTGTATGGCCTCTTCTCCCTCGGCAGTGCCGACAAACGGCGTGTTTATGACCGTTTCGTAGGAATAGTTGCCCCCCAATTCGGATTTATAGATATCTTCGCCTCCTGCGCTCCAACTGACACCGACCTTTCGGCTAAAGCTATCATTGGCCTCGACAATCCGGCATTCAATAATCACCTGAGGCGTCACCTTATCAATTCTGGCGATGATTTCCTTGGCCTTGCGAATTTTTTCCTTGGTATCCGTAATGATCAGCTGATTATTTCGCTGGTCCACTGAAATATTGCCGCGTTCTTCAGAAAGCACATCCTTCACATGGGGCAGAATTTCATTCTGGGCGTTGGCATAGCTGATTTCGATATACTCGGTAACCATTGGCTCCAGCTGCTTTTTTTGTTCCTGCCGCTCCTTGATGGCCTGAATTCGCTCCCGCCTGGCTTCCTCTTCCTGTCTTAAGGTTTCTTTTGTGGCGATCCGGACGATGTTGCCTTTTTCGACCTTTCCGAGTCCGTTCATTTGCAAAACCAGATCCATCACCTGATCCCAGGGCACCGGCTCCTGAAATGAAAGCGTCACCGTACCCGTAACATTGGGGTCAATGGCGAAATTTTTCCCGCTCACCTTCTGGAGGATGCGGAACACGTTTTTGATGTTTGTTTCAAAAAAGTCCAGGGCAATCTTCTGGCCCGTATACTCTTTATCCTCTTCGAGCAACGCCGCATAAGGATCCTCTGCCTCGGCGGCCTTTTCAGTCGGTTTCTCTGCCATCGAGACCTTACCTGGCGTGGCGGAATCCTCCAGCACCTTTTGCCACGGCGGCAGGTTGGCGGCCTCAAACGGCCTGGGCTCAATGGATGAGGGTTCGAAATGGATAGTTAAAAGATCGTTTGATTGAATGGGCCGATATGGCACCTCTTCCCGGAGTTCAACCACGATATCGGTCCGGTTCTCTTTCTCGGAAGCCTGAGCCGGGATGATCCGGTCGACCGCACTGTCAAACCGGGTGGTAATGAGAGGCCGGCGATGATGATAGTCCGGCAGGCGGCTGTCAAACAGATGAACTTTCAAAACCCGCCGATTGACCTTTTGGATCCGATAATCAACCGGCTTCGAGGTTTCAATGATAATAGCGGATTTTCCGGATTCTTGGGCCGAAAAATCAACGCGTTTTACAGTTGCCGGCTCACCCCTATCGGCGCCGGATCGATCCGGCTGCGGGCCTTTTGATTCTTCGGTCACCCGGGCTTCTTCATGGCCCCCCACGCCTTCTGTTTTGCAGGGCGCTTCAGCCGCCTCTTTGACATCCGTAGATTTTGAAGCGCTCACGAACGGCGTAGCCTCTGCCGATTCGGCTTCACGCGGCGGCTCCGCTACTGGCTGCTTTTTTCCAAACATCACATTTAGCTGGGAACCGGCTTTTTCGACGCTATACGGGCAATCCGCCTGCAGACCGATTTCAATCCGGGCGGTCTTTTTATTCGCTGACATCGAGGGGGTAACCGAATCGATGATATCGTTCTCGGCAACCTTGACCTTCCCTATATCCCCCAGTTTGGCCAATGGAAGATAGAGTATGACCCCCAGCGGATCGCGCTGCTTGACCGCCGTATAGTTCAACTGCGAGTTGGCTTTAATCGAAACGCGCATCCCATCATCGGTTTGACTCGTATGGATTCCTGAAATGCTGAGGGATTCAGGGGGTGCCTCGTCGATTTGTTTTTCACTGACTGATTTTGCAGCACAGCCGGCAATGACTGAGACTAAAAGCCCAATTAAAAGGGCTTTTCCGATATTGATGATGTAGCTTCGATTACCCATGTTTAAGTTCTCCAGGCTATTTCTGAAGTTTTAATTTTTTTTCCCGGACTTTGACATTGCCAAAGGCATCCCGATACTTTTCCTCAATGACAATGGCTTCCTCTAGGATCCGGGTTATCTGACCACCCTGATCCCCTATATAGGTTCCTTTTTTTACTACATATCCCTTGCCGGCGGATTCTTCAACCATCGCAATCCGCCGATCCGGCATTTTCATTACCGCAGTCAGGCGAAGCTGTCCCAGACTGAAGCGCTCAAGCGGCGTCTTGGGACGGTTTCGATCCGCACCCAGCGGTTCCTTTTCCCCCTCGGCCGCAGATTCCGGTTCGGCCCCCTGGACAAAGGGGGCAAACGGATCCGGCTTCCCCTTCCGTGCATAAAGCGTTTCCTTGTCGCCCATGAGGCTGACGGCTTCTTCTTGCATTTCCGCCGCTTTGGATCTTTCCCCTTTGGCCTTCGGCTTTTTCGCGGTTTTTTCGGCTTCTTCTTCAACCGCCTGTTTTTCTGCCGGGCCTTTCTCCGGTTTTTCCGCTGCCGCTTGCTTTTGGCCCTGCTTCGCCGTTTTTTCCCGGGGGGCTTCAGCCGTTTGCGGTGACGGCTTTTCCGGCCTTTCAATTTTTATCCGATTGCTTATATGCCGGACCGATGACTTTGCGGCCTGAGCCCTGCCAAAGGTTCCCACGACAAACAGACAACACAGGAAACAACCAATTTTTAGAGTAAGTCTTTGCATGATATATCTTTTTCTTTTAGGCTATTTTTTGTTTTTCTTGCCTTTCTTTTCCTCGCCTTTTTCAGAGGACTCGATAAACTTATAGGTTTCTGCGGTACAGTTTATTTTTAGTTTCCTTGACACGGCATCCGCTGATGTCATTTCAAATTGTTTGACATTGACTATCCGGGACATACCGGCGAGCTTATCAAAAAACTCACCAAGATCATGGTAGCTGCCGGAAAGCTCCATTTTTATCGGGATTTCGGCATAGAAGTCCTGTTTTTTTTCTGCCTTGGGCTCAAAAAGCATGAAGGTAAGCCCGGCGTCCTTGCCTGCCTGGGAAATACTGGTTAAAAGCGACGGCACCTCGTCTTTTAGCGGAAGGGCTCTTGATACGATCGTAAACTTGGCCCTTGCGGCCTCCATCTGGGCCTTGTATTCCTCGAGCGCCGCGGCCTTCTTCTTCGTATCCGCCAGTTTCTTTTCGGTTTTTGCGATATCCTCTTTTAGGCGGTCAATTTTTTGATACTTCGGCAGACAGCAAAAATAGATAAAAACGCCGACGATCACCACCAAAATAGCGGCAGCAATGAGAATCCGCTGAAGCTTTGAAAGTTGACCGATTTTTTGAATCCACGGTTCAATTGAATTTGACAAATTGGCCTTTTTCATTACTTATCCGCCTTCTTTTTATCCGGCTCCTGGGTTACGGCTTTTTTACATACGATATTAAAGTTTTTCATATCAATATTGAACTTCGTCTCCTGCTTGGCCGATTTGAGGTTTACACCGTTAAACAGGCTTGATCGTTCCAGGCGGGTCATGAAAACGGCGATCGTTTCATTGTCGAGTGCCATTCCTTCGAGAGAGACACTGTTTTTATCCGCACTGAACTTTGTCAACTGCATCCGATCGGGAACGACCTTTTCGGTCATTTCAGCAAGCAGTTTCGGTGGAGCCTTACGAAAAGCTTTCAGCTGGTTGACGATTTCAATCTTCTTATTGAGCGAGGCCAGTTTCTCCTTGATCTCCTCAACCCGCTTGGCCTTTTCTTCATATCGCTTGACCTCCTTCTGCAGATCGTCAAGCTTGACGGAAAGTTTTTCAATCCGCCCGTTTAAATACCCATTAAATACCCAAAAAAGGATAATGATCAGAACGATTGAGAGACTAAAAACAGAAATCTGACGTCGTATATTCTCCTTCGTCCGGGCAGCCCGATAGGGAAGTAAGTTAATCCTTATCATTTGTCATCCACTCTTCTTAATGCGAGCCCCATCGCTATGGCAGCCTGAGGCGCGATCTGTTTTAAATAGGTGTCATTCTGATTACTACTGATTGAAAAGTTTTTAAACGGATTAATTACGCTGACTTCGGCCGACGTCTGCATGGCCAGGAGCTCTCTGAACTCCTTGATATTTGCGCCTCCCCCGCTCAGAACAATCTGCCTCATCTCTTCATCGGGATTGGTTGACTTAAAAAAATCGAGCGCCCGGACAATTTCATCGCACCAATCGTTTACAACTGACGAGACCACCTGCGCGAGATTCTCCGGGGAAATTTTATCCGGCTCCTCCTGCTGCCGAATGGTTTCAGCCTCTGCCAGCGAGCAATTGGCGATGGATGCGATCTTTTCTGTTATCTGGGCACACCCGAAAGAAACGTCTCTTAAAAAAACGGATGTATTGCCCTTTAATATATTGATTGAGGTCTTACTGGCGCCGATATCGATCAACGCGACATTCTCCCCCTGCTCCCCGTAGTTGGCCTCATAGATGTTCTGCAGGGCAAATGCGTCAATATCTATAATGCATAGATTGAGCTGGGCGTTGTCGATCAAATTAATATAATCGCTGACCATGTCCTTCTTGGCGGCCACCAGCAACACATTCATCTGATTCGGATTCTGCTCATTTTCCCCCAGCAGCTGAAAATCGATATTAACATCATTTATATCAAAGGGAATATACTGCTCGGCTTCAAAATTCAACGAATCGGCCAGCTGCTCCTCAGGCATTTTCTGAATATTGATGTTCTTGACGATTACCGAATAGCCGCCAATGGAAATGGCGACCGTTTTTTTTCTAAAACTATACAGGTCGAACAACTGGTTGATGGCGTTTGATAATACGTCGGGGTTTTTGATCACACCCTCCTCGATTGCCCCCGGTTCGATATCGATGCTACCGAATTTTTTCAACTCCCAACCATTTTTGGTTTCGACGACTTCAGCGGCCTTAATGGCTCTTGACCCGATATCCAACCCGATAAGCTGATTCTTAGGCGCAAATATCATGATATGTCTCTATGTAATATCCTTAAGGGTTTTGTGTTGGCGTATGGAAAAGAAGGAAAAACTTGCGTGCCACGGGATATAAGAAAAATATCCGATATATGGGAAAACTGATGTTTTAAAGCGGATAACTGCAATGTCAAGGCATGGGGGTATTTTTTCAAAACACTCACTCGCACCAGTTGTCAGGGTTATAGGCATTCAGTTAAAGATACTGACCGGTTACCACAGCTTTCTACGATTTGCAAGTCGGCATTGAATAGTTAAACCCATTTTTGCCGTTAAATTGTTGTTATGTCAAGAAAATTATCAATAAAACTTTTTATTCTGAAGCATTTCTTTATAGAACCCTTGTTCATTCCTTAGAATCCAAGTGTTTAGCTAGTCGCTGGCCTGTATCTTTGCAATTTTCCTGCCATAGTCACATTTTCGACTCCGTGGATTTGGGGCTTTCGTAAAAAAGCGATTGATTCCGAGGCGATAGGATTCTTCGCCGGACATTTATCCGCCGCTTTGGGTGTATATGATTGTATCCAGGAGTTCACAAAAATATACCCTAAATTTAGGTATACATGTCCGCCTGTCGTTCAGCCCAGCCGAAAGGAACAAAGCGTATCGTTAGCCGGCGGCCTGGTAAATTTTGGCAAACCGGTCGCCCTCACAAAGAGAAACAAAAAGATCGACAACCTCAGGATCCAATTGAGAGCCCTTGACCGATTTTATTGTTCGGATCACTTCTTCGGGCGGCATTTCCTTTCGATACGCGCGCTCTGAAACCATCGCATCGTAGGCATCCGCAACAGCCAGTATTCTGGCCAGAATCGGAATATCCGGACCCGTCAGGCCATCCGGATATCCGGAGCCGTCATACCTCTCATGATGATGCCGAATGATTTTTTTTTCCCGGTCCCATAGGCCCATTTGCCCGATAATGCTTTCCCCGATGACCGGATGCGCCTTGATCTTTTCATACTCGGCCGTTGTAAGGGGGCCGGGCTTTAGTAAAATATCATCCCGGATACCGATCTTGCCGATATCATGCAGCCGTCCGGCAAAATCCAACACATCGAGCTCTTCTTTGGAACACCCCCAAGCCCTAGCAATGATAACCGCCATATCGGTTACCCGGTTGGAGTGCTGCTTGGTATATATATCCCGGGCTTCCACAGTTTTTACGAAAGCCGACAGGGTAGCAAACAGATTTTCATAAATATTCTCGTATAAGGCCAGATTTTCAACAAGATATCCGGCCTGCTGGGTCATGAACGTTAGATAGTACAAATCCTTCTCTGTCAAGCTCCTGTCTTTCGTTACGCGATAGGCTGCAAGCACGCCGAAGACTTTATTTCTTATATTCAGAGGAACTCCCAAAAAAGAATAAATGGGGAAGGGCAGCTCACTATAATCGCCGTTTTCAGAAATCAACAAGGGCTTGCCATTTGAAGCCATATCCTCTATCACTGGATGCAATTCGGAATTAATGGCCTTTTGCGTTTTAGAACCCGTCACAGAAAGCTCAAAAGGCCTATCGAAATCTTGGCTGACCACATAGAACACGGAGTTCTCAGCCGGCACGATGTCTGTGGCCATGTGAACCAAATGCTGAAAAACCTCCGATCCGCTTCGCAGGGACACGAGCTCCGTCATTATTTTGTTTAGAATCCGGAGCTCATCCACTTTCATCACCAGCTCGCGGTTTAGCTCTTCAATCCGCTGCTTGCTCTCGAGCTCCTTGTTAAGCAGAATATTCTTGATAAACAGTTCCCGCTCGCGCAACACGCGTTTAAGGCAAAGCGACATCTGGTTGAGGTCAACCGGTTTGATCAGAAAATCGACGACCCCGTTTTTCAATGTCCTCAGCGTATTGTCAAGGGAGGGATAGCCGGTCATTATCACCACAGGGACGGTATTGTCATGGGTTCTTATATATTCGGCCAACTCCAGTCCGTCCATTTCCGGCATATTAATATCGGTAAAACAACAATCAATAGGCATGCTGTTTGTTTCTATAATATTAACCGCTTCACGTCCATCCCGGGCGATCCGCACATCATAGCCCAGATCCTGAAAATGCTCCCTTGCCACTTCAAGAATGCTGATTTCATCGTCAACCAAGAGAATGGTCTGTCTGGATTTACTTATATCCATGGGCGGATAGCTTAGCCTTGTGTTTTTTCAAACGGAAAACGGAACGCTTCTGTTTATTCCCGAATTTTCCCGATCCTGTTCAAAAATTATTTAAATTCTGACACCCCACCTTTTTTTGTCAAGAACAAACCCATCTCCATCTCTTCCTTGAAAAATGCTCAAATTATGATTATGAAATAGGGCTCAGCCGTTTTATTTCTATATATCAAGGATATTGACAATCTCGTAAAAAATCGATTTTAGGATGGCAAAGTAAAAAGTTCAAGATCAAGGCGCGCAAAATCCCGAGGAATGCAGCGTACTTAGCTGTACGTGAAATTCCGAGGGATGCAGCGCAACACAGATATTGGACTTTTTACGAAGCCATCAAGGATATTCATATGCCAATGACAGAGAACTTTAAAAACCGTCTTTTTCCTGTTCTGCCGGAAATTTGCGACCATTTCCGGACGCCTTTTCATATCTACGATGAAACCGGTATCCGGGAGACCGGCGAAAAATTGAAAAAAGTGTTTACAGCGATCGACGGATTCAAAGAATTTTTTGCCGTAAAAGCGCTGCCAAACCCCTCTATCTTGTCCATCATGAGAGATATGGCATTCGGCTTCGACTGCAGTTCGGTGCCGGAGCTGGTGTTAACCCGGAGGATCGGCGCCCGGGGCGAGGAGATCATGTTTACTTCGAATAATACGACAATCGAAGATTTTGAAGCGGCTCTGGATGACGGTGGCTGCATACTGAATCTGGATGATATCAGCCTTATTGAAAAGCTGCCGGTTGTTCCTGGGCTCATCAGCTTTCGATATAATCCGGGGCCCCGCCGCTCCGGAAATACCATTATCGGCAATCCGGTTGAAGCCAAATACGGCGTCAGCCATGATCAGATTCGCCATGCCTATAAAAAAATGCGGGATCTCGGGACCGAACGCTTTGGACTGCATACCATGCTGGTCTCTAATGAGCGATGCCACGAATACATGGTTGAGACCGCAAAAATGCTTTTGGATATGGTCGAATGGTTATCCGGAGAATTGGGCATTCAATTCGAATTCATCAATATCGGCGGAGGGTTGGGGATTCCCTACCGACCGGAGGACCGACCGTTGGACATCGAGGCGATGGGCCGCGAAATTACAAAGGTGTTTGAGGCGTTCAAAGCGAGAAACGGGGATGCCCCCAGACTCTACATGGAAAGCGGCCGTTACATGACCGGTCCCCACGGCGTTCTGGTGACAAAAGCAATCAATCATAAGGATATCTATCGGAAATATATCGGGGTGGATGCATGCATGTCAGCCCTTATGCGTCCGGGTATGTATAACACCTATCATCATATCGATGTGCTGGGCAAAGATTTGACCGAAACAACGGCAGAAACCGTTGATGTCGTCGGATCCCTGTGTGAGAATATTGACAAATTCGCTGTTCAACGCAGGCTTCCGAAAATCGAGGCCGGAGATACCCTGGTTATTCAGGATACCGGGGCACACGGGCATGCCATGGGGTTTAACTATAACGCCAAGCTGCGGCCTCAGGAGCTTTTGCTGAGAAAGGACGGCACCGTCGAACGGATCCGGCGCGCGGAGACAATGGCGGACTATTTTTCCACGCTGAACTTTGAAAAAAGCGCCATGGCGCCAAAAAGTCCCTGAGCCGTCATATCGAAAATCCGAACTCCTCCAGATCCAGGGTGTCATCCATGGATATGATCTGGGAAAGCATGGTCCGCATATCTTCCGGCATCTTGTCTTCGTATTGGGAAAAATCCTTTATGAACTCAGCGACCAATCGATTGGCGCGAAGGTCATAATCCCCAGGGTCTGCCGCTGCTTCACGAGGAATCAGTATATTGGCGGGCACATCCACGCCCGGGCAGGCCTTTGGGACCTCATATTGAAAAACCGGATCCGTTTCGAATTCCACATCATCAAAAACACCGGATATTGCCGCATTAGCCAGCGCCCTGGAATAGCGGATTTTGATGCGTTCGCCTTTATAGGAGGGCTCCCCGATCCATCCGGTATTCATGAGCCAACAGGCAATATCGTATGATCTAATATTTTCCAAAAGCCGCATGCCATAGGCATAGGCAGGAAGGGCAAGCGCCGTATCCCCAAAGCAGACGTTAAACATCACCTGCGGCTGGAACTCACCGCTATCCGTCTGGGTAAACTTCGATGTATAGGCGGATAAAAATGCATAAACAGCCTGTTCCGGCGTCAACCGGGCAATCGGCGGCAAAACGCCAAAAGCATCACAGGTCAACAGGAATAAATTTTTTGGGGGATCGAAGATTCCGCTGCGAATGGCATTCGGAATATGGGAAATCGGAAAGACCCCTCTGGTGTTCTTCGTCAGGCTTCCCTCTTTAAAATCGATCCGCCGGGCATCCGGATCAATGGTGATATTTTCCAGCAGGGTGCCGAACTTTCGCGAACAATCATAGATAAACGGTTGTTCTTCGACGGACAGATGGTACATTTTCGCGTACCCCCCCCACTCGAGGTTGAAAATGCCCTTATCGCTCCATCCGTGGAGGTGATCGCCAAGCAACCGGCGGCTCTCATCCACAGCCAAAGTCGTCTTTCCGGTCTCCTCCCTGCCGAGAAAGATCGCCACATCCCCATCCGGTCCGACATTGGCCGAACATCGCATACAAAAGACCGGCGCCGGCATCAGGTAACTGGCAATCGTAAACACCGCCTGCTTGATCTCCCCGGCATAACTGGACCCCCCGATTAAAACCAGCTTCCGGCTTAAATTATAAATAACAAACGACGATGAATGGGTTCCGTCCTGCTCCGGGATGGCGTTAAACCCGGGAATATGGATAATTGTAAAATCCGGCGCGAACGCTTCGAGTTGTGCCGGGTCATGGATCTGATAGTACATGTTCCGGGCGAACAGGCTGTGCCAGGCCGTCTCCGTAACAATCCGGATCGGAATCTGATATTCGGGCACACTCCCGATCAGACAGTCCTGCACATAGGCTTCCTTGTCATGCATATAGGCCAACAACCGGTGAAACAGGGAGTCGAAGTGATTTTCCGAAAGCTCGTTTTTTTCTTCGCTCCAGAAAACCTTTTCCTCGCTTAATGCATCCTTGACGATAAACTTGTCCTCCGGCGGCATCTCATTATAATGGCCCGTGCGAACGACCACCGGACCGAGATGCGCCAGTTGCCCCTCCCGGTTTTTTACGATATTTTCATAGAGCGCCGGTGTGGGGAGATTCCGATGAATACGGCGCAGATGTTTCCGCCCGAAATCTTCAAAATTAAGACTGGTTTCCATAATATCTCCTTTATACCTAAATTGAGCGTTTCATTTTTTTAAGGTTTAATTTTTATTTTATTTTCAGGGCATTGAATCATTTTTTGATCAAAAAATTTGAAACCCTCCGGGATTTCCAATTTCACCGCATCTACTGCGTCAGCGGTAAACTTGAAAATCGCTCAATTTAGGTTATAGAATATCTATAACCCTATTTCCAGGCAATGATCAACAAGTTCATTTGCCTTAGCCGGTTTTAAATGACGTTTTGCGCGTGAAGGGCATATATTACCATTTTCTGCATCATTTTTTCTTTGGCGGAATTTGGGGCATCCAGCCCCAGACGTTCCAAATAGGGCATAGCCGCCTGCGGCACGGTTCGGATGGTCATCGCCTTGCTCAGACTCGAGACCTTGGTAAAGCCCTCTGTCATCTGTGATTTTAACCATTTGAGGACTTTTCCGATAACCAGCTCCTCATCCGTAAAATCCGTCCCAAAAGGGAAGGGCGGAAACAAACCGGCTTTTTTATAGGGGGCCATTTCATCTTCCAGCCGCTGCGGATAGTTGTTCCGGAACTGATCGGGTATCTGATAGCTGGCGGGGATTTTTTTGGCATCCTTGGCCTTCTGAAGCAGTTCGGCCTGAAACCTTGAATCCGTGATATTTACCAACTGCCTGATAACCTCCTTGTCGGTTTTTCCCCTTAAATCCGCAATCCCATATTCAGTAATCACGATATCGCGCAAATGTCGGGGGATTGTTGTATTGCCATAGTTAAAAACGATATTTGAGGCGATATTCTTGCCGCTGGCCCGGGTGGCCTTGCACATCAGAATTGAACGCGCATCCGGTAAGGCATGAGCCTGGGAGACAAAATTGTACTGCCCGCCGACGCCGCTGATCACCTGACCGTTTTCCAGGCCGTCGGAAACCACTGCACCGGAGAGCGTTACCATCAGGCAGGCATTGACAAAACGGCCATGCCTTCGCTGGAGCACTTTTAGCTCTTCACTGTAATACGGGTTGTTGCCGTGTAATTGGTTGACATTTAGAACGCTGGTCATAAAAATTTTCCGGCGCTCTTCTTCGCTCATATCATTGAGCGCCTGATAGAAGCCCTCCGGTCCCAGAAAAAATCCGCCGTGAATCAGTATATCGTTCTTAAGCGTGTCGCCCAGACAGTGTTGAATCACCCGCTCCATGTTTTGGGAATCGGACAAATCCGCGGGGATCTCCTGACCGTCGGCATGGATCACGCCGTCTTTAAACTTCATGCCGGATTTAAAAATTCCGAATTCGGACAAAAAATTAAAATCCGCAGAAGACAGCCGGGGACGAACGGCCCCCGCTTCGATCAGATACTCAAGGGTCTTGGGGGTTACTTTTTCATCGATTTTGCCCTCATTGATCAACCGCTGAATAGGCACGCTGTTATAGGTCTTGCGTTTGACCACATGGCTCTTCAGCAAATGAAGATAGCCGTCAACAAGCATCTCGGTGGACCCAAGGATGCCTTCGTCAAAAGCCTCCAACCCCCCGACGCGGTCAATCACATGGCCGAATTTTTCATATATATGGGTATCATTGATAAACCGTTTGTACTCGGCGTTGTTTTCATGGCGCAGCTGAAGGCCATAGCATAGGGCGTCCCCCAAAGAGCCAATCCCGATCTGAAGGGTGCCGCCGTCTTTAATAAGGGTGCTGGCCTGAAGACCGATCATATAATCCGGCGTAGGGATGGACATTTTTGGAGCCCCGAACAGTCGGGAATAATAGGCTGAGCTATCGATCACCATGTCGTAAATTTCGGGTTCGACCACTGCATCCCCATACATAAACGGCAGATTCTGGTTAATCTGGGCAATGATACAAATCTTTTTGCCCTTTTTTTCAAGCTCCCGCATGGCCGGTCCCAAATCAAGCGCGACTTCCGGATTACAGCTCATGCTATAGCGGGTTCTGCCGTCAAGCTCTTTTTTACAAACCATTTGGGCGATCACATTCACGTCGTTATCCAGAATATCCCGCCATGCATGGGTATAATTGGAGCTGATATAATTCTGCTGCGTATGGGTCACATTCAGGTAGGCGCCGGCCTTGGCGTAAAACTCCCTCAGCTCGACATTTTCAGGAAGCCCTCCGGCGCGAAGATCGCTCATGTAATCAAGATCCACCACGCCGCCAAACTTTCTCTCAACAAACGGCTCGAGAAACCGTTTCTCCAGATCGCTGTTACCCTTCGGCCGCTCCAGGGAGAGGGCGGTACAAATAATAAGTTCAATCGAAGGGTCGTTCTTGGCCCTGCGATAAATGGCATTAGCAAACTCGTTGGGTTTGCCGAGGCCCAGCGGCAAACCCAATACGATTTTTTTGCCCACTTTCTGAATAACGGCATCCACACATTTCTCTACATCTTGATAAAAAACGGGTCGTTTTTCCATCAATCAACCTCCGGGTCATTATCCACCTCGATAGAATTAGGATCCGAATTGGATCAACCTCTCAAACACCTCCTTTTATTATCTTCGGGTCGTCGGCCGAATTGACGGGTAAATATCCGGAACCGACTGATTTAAAAGGAATTGGCATTACGAGAGCATCAAAAAGAAAAAAAGTCAATATGGAATGTAGGGGTTTTGGGTATTGGTATTGGGTTAGGCAGATTAAAGGTTTAAGGCGGATGATTAAATCCCAATTCTCTAAACAAATGCTATTGACAAATGCTATATTGTTATGTCTAAACAGCTTTCTACAACCTAAATTGAGCGATTTTCAAGTAAAAAACGCTTCAACTCCTTAAAAAGAATATAAAAATTTACCTTTTTAAAATTTGACAATCTCGTAAAAAGTCGATTTTAGGATGGCAAAGTAAAAAGTTCAAGCCCCGGTTAAGATCCGGGGGCGCGCAAAATCCCGAGGAATGCAGCGTACTTAGCTGTACGTGAAATTCCGAGGGACGGAAGCGCAACACAGATATTGGACTTCTAAGTAACTTCGTTAGGTATTGGGTTATGGGTTTTAGGTATTAGGTTAAAAATCATAATGTTATACACTTCACCCATTAAACTCATAAAAGAAGTTACTTCTAAGCTCGGTCCCGGGCCTTGGCCCGGGGGAGGTACTTCCAAGGAACTCGACAATATTTAATATTATCTTAGAAGCTTCCGCTGCTGTCATTCCGAGAAACGAAAGTGACGAGGAATCTTGATTGTTAAAGATTTCTCGCTACCGCTCGAAATGACAATGCGGACGCTTTTCAGAGTTATTTTCTGCAAAAATGGGGCGCCAGCGCAATAAATCGCTTTTTACGAGATTGTCAAATTTAATTATATAATAACTATATAAACATAATCTTATGATGTCAATAAATGATGCTCCCTCAAGAGCCCTCAGTTTTTAGGCCCCCGAATGCCTAAAGGCGACGCCAAAATTTCAGACCAAATCACCGCCTGGCGCAAATCCTGACGGGATAGGCGCCCCCTTTTTGCCGGATGGGGGACTCTTTCAGGGGCCGGGGATGCGTCCTGCCGGGCTTTTGCCCCGGCCCCCCACTGCCTGAAGCCGCTATCGGCCTCATCCCGAAATTTTTCCCCTTCGTCGGTAGCGGCGCCGCGCCCGGATTCTGCCGGCGCCGCTTCGGCAGCCGTCTGTTTGGGGGCCTCTTCTTCAGGCATCAGATCCTCCCACCAGGACCGGACACGGGCCGGTTTCTCTTCGGTTTCCGAGGACTCCCTACCGGTTTCCATCTCCTGTCTGAACTCCTCCAGTATATTCTCGAGCCCCTTGCGCCATCCGGCTGCGGGCTTTTCAGCCTTCTTTACCGATTTCCGGGCCATCTGCTTGAGGATCTGGGTAAAAATCATGACCCCCAAAATGAACAATAGAAACAGAACCTCAAAATTCATTTTGATCCACCTTTAGTCGGTTCATTCTTCATGCTCCGGCGTTTCCGGATAATCCCCGCCATCTTCGCGCTTGCCGATGGTATCGCGCATCTGGGTATCGGCTTCGATATTCTTCATCCGGTAATAGTCCATAACCCCAAGGTTGCCGCTTCGGAATGCTTCGGCCATGGCCATTGGGACTTCGGCTTCCGCCTCCACTACCTTGGCGCGCATTTCCTGAACCCTGGCCTTCATCTCCTGCTCGGCCGCATAGGCCATGGCGCGGCGCTCCTCCGCCTTGGCCTGGGCGATTTTCTTGTCCGCCTCGGCCCGGTCGGTCTCGAGCTCGGCCCCGATATTCTTGCCCACATCCACATCCGCGATATCAATGGATAAAATCTCGTAGGCGGTTCCCGCATCCAGGCCTTTTTCGAGCACGCGGCGGGAAATGCTGTCCGGGTTTTCAAGCACGTTCTTGTGGCTGTCGGAAGAGCCGATCGTTGTGACGATGCCTTCACCGACGCGGGCCAGGATGGTCTCCTCGCCGGCCCCGCCGACCAGGCGGTCAATATTGGCTCGCACGGTGACGCGGGATGTGGCCCGCAGCTGAATCCCGTCTTTGGCCATGGCCGCCACCATGGGCGTTTCGATCACCTTGGGGTTGACGCTCATCTGCACGGCTTCCAGAACATTTCTGCCGGCCAGATCAATAGCGGCCGCCCGGTTGAAAATCAGGTCGATATTGGCCTTATCCGCCGCGATCAGCGCCTGTACCACCCGCATGACGTCCCCGCCGGCCAGATAATGGGATTCCAGATCGTTGGTGGATATCTCCAACCCGGCTTTAACGGCCATGATCTTTGCATTCACGATTAATTTGGGCGGGATCTTTCGGAACCGCATGAACACGATATTGAAAAGCCCCACCGCCGCGCCTGAAACCAGGGCCTGCACCCACAGGGAAATCGCGGAGCCGATAAAATAGATAAACACAATAACGGCGATAAAAAGCAGGATAAACAGAATATGGGTCAGTGTCATAACGCTCTCTCCTATCTTTGCCTAAGTCTTAATCTTAATCTTACTCTTACTCTAACTCCCGCACCACCACCCGGTTTCCCTCCACCGCGATCACGGTAACGGGTTTTTCCCTTTCGATAAACTCCCCCCGGCTGACCACGTCTACCCGTCGGCCTTCGATCAACGCCGTGCCCGCCGGGCGAAGATGGGTTATGGCCTTCCCGCTCCTGCCCATGTAGCCCGTCAATTTCTCGGACTGCGAGGTCACACCGTCGGTCTTCTTGAGGGATTTGCGAAGGGCTGCCGGCGAATAGGCGAGCAGTTTTAACCCGGCAATCAGAACAACGGGCAAGATAATAATATCCGCCACCACAAACATCATACCGACGGCCATGGACACGTTGGTAAACACCGAATAGAGTGAATAACCGAAGCAGCCGATGGCCAGAATGGTCAAAACCCCGCCGGAGGGCAATATAACCTCGGCCAGCAGGACAAAAATACCCGCCATCTGCAAAATAATGGGAAAGATCAATGCGGCAGTCATTCTTCCCCTTTTCTTGCGACAATCACCCGGTTTCCGGAAATTTCAGATACCACCACCGGCGCCCCCCGCTCGATGAATTCGTTTTCCGTTACCACATCAAAAACATCCGCACCGATTCTCACCTTACCCGAAGGCCGCAGGGCCGTCATCGCCACCCCCGTATCGCCGGCATGGACGCGGCTGGTTTGCCGGGAATCCGAATGGGCGTCCTTAAGGCTCGATGTCAGGTACGGACCCTCCGTGGCCGTTGAAAACCGGGGCAGCACATACCGGATAAAAAACAACCCCAGCAGGAAGGATACGATATAGGCCCCGAGAACCTTGATGATATTATTCAACAGGATCTCCGTCTCCCATGGAATGGACGGGTCCGGTATAACGAAATCCTGAAACGTTAGTATCAATCCGATAATGATGCACACGATCCCGGCAAAACCGGCGATACCGAACCCAGGCAGGACAAAGACCTCGATGGCCATGAGCACGACGCCCAGCACGATGATCAAAAGCTCGGTATAATCGGCCAGGCCCACCATGTACTGGTTTAAAAAAACCACTGCCAGGCATGCCAGCCCCACTAAACCGGGGACGCCGAATCCGGGGGCCTTCATTTCCATGTAAAGGGCGGCCAACCCGATCATCATCAATATGGGGGCGATGCTGCCGATAAACCGCACCATGGTCTCGGACCAGGACGGCTCGATCCGGCTTCGGCTGTATGGCCCGCCCCCCATTTTCTCCAGCATCCCGTCGATGCTGGATACAGTCATGGACGAAAATCCCAAATCCGCTGCCTCCGCAGCCGACATGGTCAGGAGCTCCCCCTTTTCCACCACTGTTTTTTTCTTGGTCACCCGCTCTTTTTCTTCCGGGGTCAGGTCTTCAAATGCCTGGCCGTCCATATATTTTTTTTCCCCGTTAATTTCCACGGCATATACGACTTTTTCCGGCGTTACCATGGCTTCAGTCAGGGCTTCGGGGTAGCCGTTTCGTTTGGCAAGGGCCCTGAATTTGGCCCGAATCGGGGATTGAAACTTCTCCCCCATCATCTTCGGCCCCTCCTGGGAATAGATGATGGGGGCGCAGTCACCAATGGTCGTTGCGGGCCGCATCGCCAAATCTCCGCAGGAAAGCGCAATCAGGGAGCCGGCGGAAATCGCTTTTTTTTTCACGAATGCGATGGATTGTTCGGCCGGCACGGTGAGCAGGGTATCGACAATTTCAAGGGCCGCATCCACCCGCCCGCCGAACGTATTGATCTCCAGAATAACCAGGCTGTTCGGCGCTTTTGCGGCCTCCCCGCATGCCCTCTCGATAAATGCGGCCATACCCGGATCCACCGTACCGGACACCGGTATGACGAACACGGGACGGCCCGGCTGCGGGGTATCCGCCGTCTGCGCATGAAGCGGGGCAGCGGGTGGCACCGCCAATAGCAGCGAAACGACCAGAACTCCGCAAAGATTTCGAAATGTTTGGGGAACCTGCATGCAGGGCACGCATCCTGTATCCGGGATAGGTAAAAATAATTGTAATCTTGATAGGTTAAAAATACAATTGGACGTATTCAAGTGTCAAGCTGAAAAGCGCACCGGAAAATCTGTTTGCACCCCCTTGAGCTTATGTTAGTGTTAAATTATAAATAATCCTCAGCAGGTGCCGTGGCATCCAACCCAGCCCTGTTAAAATAGAAAGGTCTACTGAATGAAAACCACCTATTGGCCGGATGAATACATTGAGAAACAGCGTACGGTGGAAGACGCATTGGGCACCATTCGATCCGGCCAGCGGGTTTTCATCGGCTCCTCCTGTGCCGAACCGCAGCACCTCGTTGAGAACCTTGTAAAATCGGCCCACCTGTTTCCGGACCTTGAAATCGTCCGGCTAATGAGCATTGAGAACTCGCCGATCACGCGTCTTGCCTTTGACAGTCAGAATGAGAATTTCAGTATCAGAAACATTTACCAGGGATCGGCCACCGCCAAGCATCTCTCCGCCAATCGCCCATTTATCACCCCTATGCACATCTCCGCCGTACCCGGTCTCTTTTTAAAACGCCACCTGCCCATCCATACCGCCTTAATCCAGACCTCGCCGCCGGATGATTTCGGCTGGATGAGCCTGGGTATATCCGTTGATGTATGCCAGGCCGCCGCCCGCGCGGCTGAGCGGGTCATCGTGCAGGTGAATCCTAAAATGCCCCGGGTTTTGGGTCACAGCTTTATCCATGTCAATGACGTGGATATCATCGTAGAAAAGGATGAAGAGCTTTTGACCCTTGACCAGCTGCCCGAATTCGAGACTGCGCATAATATCGCCAAAATCGTGGCCAATCTCATTGAAGACGGCGCCACCTTTCAGCTCGGCCTCGGGGCCACCCCGAAAGCCATACTGCTCGCCCTCTCGGATAAAAACGACCTGGGGGTTCATACCCAGTTTATCATCGACGGCATCATGGATCTCGTCTCCATGGGGGTAATCACCAATCGGTATAAGGGCATCAATAACGGCAAGGCGGTGGCCAGCAATGCGGTGGGCTCAAAAAACCTCTATGAGTTCGTCCATGACAACCCGGCCATTGAGTTCTCCCCTTCCGATTATGTAAACAACCCCGCCGTCATCGCCCAGCATAATAAGATGGTTTCCGTCAACATGGTCATGGAGATGGATCTGACCGGGCAGGCGGCCGTGGATGCGCTACCGCATAACTATTTTGCCGGGGTTTCCAGCATGCTGGACTTTGTCAGGGGCACGGACGCCTGCCCGGACGGCAAATCGATTATTCTCATCCCTTCGACCTCTATGGACGGAAAAACCAGCCGCATTATCCCCACTCTGGAGAGCGGGGCGGTCGTCGTGCCGAGAAGCGACGTCTCCTACGTGGTGAGCGAATACGGGGCGGTCAATCTTTACGGCAAGAACTTACAGGAGCGGGCCACTGCCATGATCAGCCTGGCCCACCCGGATTTCAGGGATGAATTGTTTCAGAAGGCCCGGGATATCGGCTTGATGAGTCCGGAACGAAAACTCAGCGAATCGTTGCGCAGCGTCTATCCCGTCGGCTTGGAGGAATCCCGCAGATACTGCGATCAAACGGTGAAGTTCCGACCGGCCAAACCCGTGGATTTGCGCCGCATCCAGGAGCATTTCTATAACCTGGACCGTCAGGATATTATTGCCCGGTTTTTTTACGAAAAAACCGCCTTCCTCAAAGACGATGTCGAGTCCATGATAGAAACCGACTACATCAAAAACCTCACGATTCTGGCCGTGACGGGGGAATTTGGCTTCGGGACGGTCATCGGGCTGGGTGCCTATATGCTGGAGCCGAATAAAAACATCGCAGAAATCGCATTTTCCGTATCCCGCCCCTGGCAGGCAAAGGGCATTGCCACCCTAATTCTTCATAAACTGGCTGAAACCGCCAAAAATAACGGCATTGAAGGACTGGTGGCCTATACATCGCCTGACAATAAATCCATGATCAAACTTTTCCGAAAACTCCCCTACAAGGTCCACTCATCTCTGGATAACGGAATGATCATTCTTAACTGTCGATTCGAACCGCAAGAGGCACCGACGCAATCCCCACAATCCTGAAGGAGGCCGTTGATGACGGAAAAATACGACGCCCATTTGGAACAGTATCGAAAGACCGCCTTTATTAACAGCTGGGAGCAATATAAAGAACTCTATGACAGGTCCGTAGCGGATCCTGAAGGGTTCTGGGCGGAACAGGCCGGGAAATATCTGACATGGGACAGGGACTGGGATTTTGTGTTAAAATACGATTTCCATGAGGCCAAAATTGAATGGTTCGGCGGCGGCAGGCTCAATGCATCGGCCAACTGCCTGGATCGGCATATGGATACGATCAGCGACAAAGTCGCCTTTTTCTGGGAGGGGGACGACCCCAATGAGGCCAGAACCTATACATACGGCGATATTTACCGGCAGGTCAACAAATTTGCCGGCGTGTTAAAATCAAAAGGCGTCAAAAAAGGCGATCGGGTTGTCATTTATCTGCCCATGATCATCGAACTGCCGGTGGCCATGCTGGCGTGCGCCCGGATCGGGGCCATTCACAGCGTGGTATTCGGCGGATTCAGCGCGGAGGCGATCGCCAACCGGATCAAGGATTGCGGCGCCAGGCTCGTGATTACGGCAGACGGTGGGTATCGCGCCGGCAAAACTGTAGCGCTTAAAAAAAATGTGGACGCGGCGCTTGAAAACTGCCCTGATGTGGAAACCGTGATCGTGGTCAACCGCACCGGCTCCGACGAACAATTGGACGGCAAGAGGGAAATCTGGTGGGCGGAGGCGATGGCTGATCCGAACCTGCCGGATTATGTGGAACCGGAGCCCATGGATGCGGAAGATCCCTTGTTCATCCTTTATACCAGCGGAAGCACGGGGAAGCCCAAAGGGGTGGTGCACACCCACGGCGGCTATCTCCTGTACTCAGCCATCACCACCCGGCTGGTGTTCGACTTAAAAGACGATGAAATCCTCTGGTGCACTGCCGATATCGGATGGATTACCGGCCATAACTACATTGTCTATGGCCCCATGATCAACGGTTTGTCAGGCGTCATGTTTGAAGGGGTACCGAGCTACCCGGACTTTGACCGATTTTGGGCGATTGTCGAAAAATACCGGGTCAATAAATTCTATACCGCCCCCACCGCCATACGAGCGCTGGCCAAGGAGGGCGACCACCATGTAACCAAGCACGACATCTCCTCGCTAAAGCTCCTGGGCACGGTCGGCGAGCCGATCAATCCGGAAGCCTGGCGCTGGTATTTCCATCACGTGGGCCGGGACTGGTGCCCCATAATTGATACCTGGTGGCAGACCGAAACCGGCGGCCATATGATCTGCCCTCTCCCCGCGGTCGCCCCGATAAAACCCGGCTCCTGCTCGTTTCCCTTTTTCGGCGTGGATCCGGTAATCCTGGATGATACGGGAGAGCCGGTCAAATACCCCGAAGAGGAAGGTGTCCTCTGCATCCGACAGCCCTGGCCGGGTATCGCCCGAACGGTTTACGGGGACCATGAACGGTTCCGCGACACCTATTTCAGCCATGTGCCCGGCATGTATTTTACGGGTGACGGGGCCAAGCAGGACGAAGACGGCTATTTCTGGATTATCGGACGCATCGACGACGTCATCAATGTGTCCGGCCACCGCCTGGGCACCGCCGAGGTGGAATCCGCGCTGGTGCTGAATAAAAAGGTGGCTGAGGCCGCGGTGGTGGGCTTTCCCCACGACATTAAGGGCCAGGGCATATACGCCTATATCATTTTAAAAAGCGGCGTCACCCCCTCCGATGACCTGAAAAAGGAGCTTGTTGGGCAGGTGAGAAAAGAGATCGGGCCGATCGCCACCATTGATGTCATCCAATGGGCCGAGGGGCTCCCCAAAACCCGCAGCGGGAAGATCATGCGGCGGATCCTCAAAAAAATCGCCGCCAATAAACTCGACGAACTCGGCGATACATCCACCATTGCCGATGAGTCGGTCATTGACAAACTGATTTCCGACCGGGTGGACATCTCCTCTTTATAGGCGTATAGACCTGCCATGGCAATAAAAATTGGGATAGCAAGGGACGACCGGTTTATGGCGCATAAAACCGGTCATTTTCACCCGGAGCATCCCAAACGGTTGGACGCCATTTACCGAATGCTGGACCGGGACTTTGGCGAAGGCCTGCTTTGCCTTCAAGCAAACCCAGCCCCTATGGACCGGCTCGAGGATATCCATTCGCCGGAACACATCCAGCGGGTATTACAAACCGCCGAGCAGCATGTCACCAACCTGGCGCCGGACACACCGGTTTCCGAACAATCCTACATGGCCGCCTGGTTGGCCGTCGGCGCCTGCCTCCAGGGTATTGACGCCCTGATTAATGGCGAGTGCAGCGGGTTTTTCGGCCTGGTGCGTCCCCCGGGGCATCATGCCTTTGCCAACCGGGCCGGTGGGTTCTGTATATTCAACAACATCGCCATAGCTGCCAAATATGCCATAAAAAAGCATTATTTAGAACGTATACTCGTCGTTGACTGGGACGTCCACCACGGGAATGGCTTACAATCGCTTTTTTATCATGATCCCCGGCTGCTCTATATCTCCACTCATGACCTGATGCTCTATCCTTACTCCGGGGGGCTCGAACAGACCGGCAGCGACTGGGGCGCGGGCTATACCATTAACGCCCCGATTTCACGCTCAATGACCGACAACGATATTATCCGGCTGTATCAATCGATACTGATGCCGGTAGTGCGCAACTTCAAGCCGGAATTGATTATGGTGGCGGCAGGATTTGACGCCCATCGGGATGATCCGCTGGGGCGATCCGTGTGGACGGAGGCCGCGTATGCGGCAATCACCCGGCTGATCATTCATGCCAAAAAAACGGTTGGGGACCCCCCGATTTTTCTCTCGCTCGAAGGCGGCTATAACCCCAGGGCACTTGCCAATTGTGTCCGTTCTGTGTTATTAGAACTCATAAAAAATAGCGTTGAGATCCCGAAGCCGCCACCGGCGAATGAAGAGACTGCCTGTCTGATCGAACAGCTGGGAAAAATTCATTCACAATATGGACTCATAAAATGATTAAAGCACGAATACCCGCACAGAACACCGAATCCGCCAACCTGAAATCATATGATGACGCCTGCCGGGAGTTTTCCTGGGCGGAGATCGAAAAAGAGTTTTCCTGGTACGGCCATGACCGGATGAATATTATCACCGAATCCATTGACCGGTGGGCCGATGATCCCCGTAGAGCCGACCACCCGGCCATGGTTTTCCAGAAGCAGGGGGTTATTGAAACCTATACCTACCGGATGCTCAAGGAAAAATCCTGTCAATGGGCGAACCTGCTCCACGAACATGGATTTGTCCAGGGGGATCGGCTGATTACCCTGCTTCCCCCCTCGCCGGAAACATTTTTTGCCATGGCCGCCTGCGCCCGCATGGGGGTCATTTTTTGTCCCATATTCGCCACCGCCGGTTTTTATGAGCTTGAAATCCGGCTCGAGTCCACCGCGCCCAAAGGCGTGCTGACCCATCCGGACCTGGTGGAAAAACTATCCTATGATTTTGCCTCGCAGGTGGAATACATATTTCTCAACCAGTCCAAAGGCCCCGGCCTGTTTCCCAACGAAACCCCGGTATCCGAAAAAATTGGACGGATGCCCTCGGACTTTCCGGCCGTACCGCTGCCGGGGGACACCCCGCTCTACATGATTTTTACCTCCGGTTCCACACGGCCGCCCAAAGGGATCGTCCATACGCACCGGGATATGACCGGAATGATGGCAACCGCACGGTGGGTGCTGGATGTCAGAGCGGATACCGTGCTATGGACGGATGCAGACCCGGCCTGGGTGACCGGAACGGTATACAGCGGATTTGCAGCGTGGCTCTGCGGCATCACCTCCGTGGTGCAGGGGGACCCATTTACTGCGGCCAACTGGTATTGGACGATTGAGAGGCATAAGGTAACCGTCTGGTACACAACCCCGCGGATCATAAGGGATTTGATGAGTGCCGGCGACGATCTGCCATCCAGATACGATTTGAGTTCCCTCAAGCATATTGCCACCGTGGGCGCCCCCCTCGTGCCGGATATTTTCTACTGGGCCGGCAAGCACCTGAACTGCTATCCGCATGACAACTGGTGGATGACGGAAACCGGAATCATCTGCATCGCCAACTATCCGAGCATGGATATCAAGCCGGGGGCCATCGGCAAGCCGGTCCCCGGCATATACGCCACCATATTGGATGAAGACGGCGAAGAGCTGCCGCCTCTCTCCCTGGGGGAATTGGCCCTGAAGGCCCCATGGCCCGGCATGATGCATAACATATGGCAGGACACCGGACGGTTCCGAAAATATTTCAAGCGGGACCAGTGGTTTGTTACCGGTGATATCGCCATTTGCGACGAAGAAGGCTATTTTTACCATCAGGGAAGAAATGACGACCTCTTAAAAGCCGGCGGGGACAAGCTGATCGGACCGTTTGAGGTCGAACAGATCCTGACGTCCCATCCGGCGGTAAGCGAAGCCGCCGTTATTTCCAAGGGCACGAATTCAGAGGAAGACGCTTCCTATTTAAAGGCGTTTCTGACGCTTAAAAAAGGCTATATCGCCTCGAACCGTCTGAACTATGAGATCAAGGCCTATGTGAAGGCCAACCTGAATTCGGATATTGCGATTCGTGAAGTGCTTTTCCTCGACGCCCTGCCCAAAACCCGCAGCGGAAAACTCCTGCGCCGCGTTCTGCGGGCCTGGGAACTGGGACTGCCCGGCGGGGATGTGATCAACATGCAGGAATGAAGGCTTTTGGTATTGGGTATTGGGCTAATCAATTCTTTCCCCTTCACTCCCCTCTTTCATTCCGAAGCGCACCCGCGTCGAGGAATCTTCACGTAAAAGATTCCTCCTCGCCGCTGTTTGCCGGAATGACAAAAAAAAAGGCAACTGACACTGGAGGCATTTCAGATGAAACCCGCAAATCTTTATTCCCTTTGGCAATCGCTGCTTGTGACGACAAAATATCCCATCACCTCGAAAAGCCGGCGAATTTTCTATAACTCCCTGGTCCACGGGCTCCTTAAGCTGATGGGCCGAAAACATCAAAAAATGCTTGAAAAAGCCCATCAGCAGGATACCGCCTACCGCAAATCGACCTATGATCAGAAAAACAAGGACCTCGCGCAAAAACTTTGCTCCCGCCATCACTACCGAATGACCGGGAACAAGGCCGATCCGGGCGTCAAATACCTTGACGATCCCTACCTTTCTCATTTCCGCCTAGTTGATTTCCCTCGGCTTCAGCCCTTTCTTGATCGGTATTTCAACGAAATGCCGGAAATCTGCCCGGAACGTCCGCAGCTCCTGACAAAATGGTTCCGGGAAAACGGGTTTGAGACCCAGGCCAAGGACACGCCATGGATTCCGGAGCTTCGCCAGGCCCATGCATTTGCTTACCTGATGGCCGGTAAACAGCCCATCATACGCAAAAACGACCTGGTGGCCGGAACCACCACCACGAACGACAATATCGGGGTGGTCATCTACCCGGATGCCCAGGGTGTCATGGCTTGGGGCGAACTGGGTGCCATTGACAAACGGATGCTAAACCCCTACCGCATAACTGATGAAACCGCCCATATACTTCACCATGGACAACAACATCGCGTTCAATGTCAAGCTCAACCCAAGCCCCCAGGATTCCCGGGAAAAAACCGTTGATATCATGGCCTCCTACGTCAAGACCTACTTCGATATGGGCGGCATGCAGATGCAGTTCAACGTGGTCAACTCAGAAACCCTCAAGGATGCCATGGCCAACCCCGATGCCTATCGCCAACTCATGGTCCGCATCTCCGGGTACAACGCCTATTTTGTCATGTTAAACAGAGACATCCAGATTGAACTCATCGAACGGGCCGAATATGGCCTATAGGGTAAAGCGCAGCTTCGCCCCGATGCCGTATTGATCAAACGTATCATGCCGGGCAAATATATGCTGGACTTCGCCGTTCTGAGAAAGCGCCTCTTCCACCATCTCATCGGCCAGATACGCCGTATAATGCATATCAGCGCCGCAAATCGGGCAGGTTGCCTGGTATGTGGAAAGCGTCCGATCATTCGGACAAATATAGCCGTCTGTTTTAAAATCCTGGCCGATCGCAAGCGTCTGCACCTGCCCCATCATCAGGGCTTCAAGTACCGGCTCAACGCCGAGCTCACCCTTATCCTTCGGGCCGCTGTGATCGATAATTTCTTCGATCAGGGCCCTTTCATTGTCCCGCTCCCATGTTTGGGCGGCTTCAATGGCCTTTTCCTTTAACTCCTCAGACGGATTGTCCGGATGGGCGCTGAACTCGGCAGCCAACCGGCTCTTCAGATAACTGTGTAAATGCTCCTTCAGGCTGGGCCGGGTTTTATCATCCGGACCGCCGAGGATCAGGCGGGTAAAATTTTTCCTCTTGAAAAAATCAAGGGTCCTGTCGGCCACGTGCTTTAGGTGACGGTGTACATGGTCCTCGATATGGCGTTCAATGCGCTTGTCACCGAGGCCGGCCTGAACCGCTCCGCCGGCGCCTGCGGTCATGGACTGCTTGACGCGCACGCCGTCCGGCACATTGTCCTCGATAAAAATATCCGGGAACTCCTCGAATTCGCCCAGATAAAGGGAAAAAATGCGGGCTTTGCGCGAATCGCCGACCACGACGCAATAGCGGTCAAATTCATCGATCAGCATGGTCAGGGGACGGGTATATGGATCCACCTCCACGACCATTGAACTGGACAGACCGACCGGCAAGTCGTATTGCTCCCACAAGCCGTCGGCATCCGCAAATATAACGACAAGCCGCGTTCGGGACAGCCGTTTGAATTCTTTTTCCGCATAGCTCTCGATGGTTTCCATCAATTTTTGCAGCCGCTTTGTCTGCTTCTCATCAAAGCGCTGGTCCGCCTCGATTGTTCTTAACGTATTATGGATCATGGAGTTGAGTTCGTTCTCATAGTTTCTGGGGGGCGTGATGTTTAGATAAAGGCTTATTACCGGATTATCCGTATTCTGATAATCAGCCAAAGACTCGAGTTTGCTTCTGTCAATCATTATAGGCTGCTCCTCCTTGAAAAAATTATTTAACACTCAAAAACTTACCCTTCGCCTTTCGACAAAAAGGGGGGAAGAATCGACTGGTATATTTATAACATTTTGTTTTATATAATAATTTAATCAATCATGGCCCTGTGTCAAGCGTCCGCATCAGGATCAAGACCCTGTCCACTATATATCGGTTGACCGCTCTCTGATTTTGTGCGATTGGTTTTTTTTAACTTAAAATTTATTACAGGAGGACAACTTAAATGACAACTTATGAAGGACTGGAAATATCGGATAAGCCCAATTATTATCTATTTATCCGGGAGCGGGTCGATAAATACGGCGAAAAAATCGCCTTACGGGCCAAGAAAGACGGCGAGTGGGAATCCATTTCATGGCGTGAGTTCGGCGAAAAGATTAACCAGGCGGCCAAGGCCATGCTGGAGATGGGCATTGAAGATCAGCAGATGATAAGCATCTTTTCCCAGAACAAGCCGGAATGCAGCATCACGGATATTGCGGCGCTTGGCATACGGGCCGTCCCGGTGTTCATCTATGCCACCAATACGGCCGGCCAGGCCGAATACATCGTCAACGACTGCCAGGCCCGCCTGATTTTCGTGGGCGACCAGGAGCAGTACGACAAGGCCAAAACCCTTTTTCCCAATTCGGACTCACTCAAAAAAATCATCGCATTCGATCCGAACATTCGGCTCGATGATACGGAAAACGCCATGTACTTTTCCGATTTTCTCGACATCGGAAAAAATTCGAACCTGGATGATGAAATCGAAAACCGGATGGCCCGGGCGTCACAGGATGACATTCTCACCCTGATCTATACCTCCGGTACCACCGGCGAGCCCAAAGGCGTGATATTGACGCATTTCAACCTCATTTTCACGGCCGCCGCCCATGACCAGCGCCTTGAAAGCGTCAGCGACCAGGACGTCTCCCTCTGCTTTCTGCCGCTCTCCCATGTTTTCGAGCGCACCTGGACCTATTATGTATTGTATCGCGGCATGGAAAATATCTATCTGGATGATCCAAAATTGATCATCGATTTCATCAAAGAGGCAAAGCCCCATATCATGTGCTCGGTCCCGCGGGTCTATGAGAAGATATACGCCGCCGTGTACCACAACCTTGAATCCGCCTCGCCGACGAAGAAGAAGCTGTTTCACTGGGCGCTTGATATCGGGGCGCAGCGCAATAACCGGAAAAAGGATCAGAAATCCGTTCCCTTAACTCTGGAAATAAAATACAGGCTGGCAGACAAGCTGGTGTTGAGCAAAATCCGGGATCTTGTCGGCGGCCGTATCCGGTTCATGCCGTGCGCCGGTGCGCCCCTTGCCCAGAATATCGAGGAGTTCTTTTACGCGGCCGGCATGTTCGTCTGGTACGGCTACGGCTTAAGTGAAACCACAGCCACCGTCACCTGCCACCCCTCGCATAATTTCAAATTCGGTCTGGTCGGCACCCCGCTTCCGGACGTTCATGTAAAAATCGGCGACAACGGCGAGGTCCTGATCAAGGGCGGCAATGTCATGCGCGGCTACTATAACAAGCCTGAGGCGACCGCCGAGGCATTCACCGAAGACGGCTGGTTCAGATCCGGCGATGTGGGAGAATTCGATGAAAACGGAGAGCTGCGGATTACAGACCGAATCAAGGACCTGATGAAGACCTCGGGCGGCAAATACATCGCCCCGCAGCTTATCGAGTCCACCTTAGGCGCGGACCACTACATTGAGCAGGTAATGGTGGTCGGCGAGCAGAAAAAATTTGTTTCCGCCCTTATCGTCCCCTCGTTTGAAGCCCTGGAAGAATATGCGCAAGACAATAATATCGAATACAACAGCCGGGCCGAACTGGTCCAGCATCCGGACGTTATCGAGCTCTACCGGCAGCGAATCAATGAACGCTCCAAGGATCTGGCCGGTTATGAAAAGGTCAAGGAGTTCACGCTGCTTCCGGATGAATTCTCGGTGGACCGCAATGAAATCACCCCCACCATGAAGATCAAGCGCAAAAATGTAGCGGAAAGATACAATGATGCCATAAACAATATGTACGGCGAGGCTTGACGGCTTCGCAAAAAGCGGTTTATGGATATGTTTAGTTTTTCCGGTAAAGCAAAACCCCTATGCTAATACACCTGATATTGCTTGCCGGCGGGTTCCTGCTGCTGTATTTCGGGGCGGAGTGGCTGGTCAAAGGCTCGGCCAATCTGGCCCGTAGCCTCGGCATCACGCCGGTGGTCATCGGTCTGACGGTAGTCGCATTCGGCACCTCCGCCCCCGAATTCGTTGTGAGCGTCATCTCCTCGATCCAGGACAAAAGCATGATCGCCGTGGGAAATGTCGTTGGCAGCAATATCTGCAATATCGCCCTTGTCCTGGGCGCGGCCGCCGCCCTGATGCCGATTACCGCCAACCGATCCGTAGTCAGGCGAGACATCCCCCTGATGCTCGTCATATCCATATACCTTTTGCTGCTCTCCCTGGACTCGCACATCAGCCGCATAGAAGGGATCACCCTGTTCACGGGGGTCATTTTATACACCATTTTCAACTACTATATATCACTAAAAGAAAAACGCAGCAGTCAAGCGGCCTATTTTCAGCCGAACAATAACGCCGGCGGGGGAACGCCGGAGGCGGGAAAAAATTTCGAGGCCAAAGTCGAAGAGATTGAAATCATCCAATCCCGACCCAGGCAGGTGGTGATGATTATCGCGGGCATTGCCGGGGTCGTCATCGGCGCGGATACGATGATTGATTCGGCCTGTGTGATCATGAAGCAGTTCGGCGTCGGTGAAAAATTTATCGGACTCACAGTCGTGGCCTTTGGCACATCGCTTCCGGAACTCGCGACTTCCGTCGTCGCCGCCATGAAAAAACAGATGGACATCAGCATCGGCAATCTGGTGGGCAGCAACGTCTTCAACATTCTTTCGGTAATAGGCGCCGCCGGTATCGTCCGGCCGATTCCGGTGCCGGGCGGTTTTATTGAAAGCGGCTTGATTATCGACTACGGGGTGATGATGGGGATCTGTATCTTGCCGTGGTTAATGATGCGCAAAGACTGTACGGTCAAACGGTGGGGCGGCGTGCTGCTGCTTTGCTGCTATGCGGGCTACCTCGCCTACCTGATCAAAACCGGATAAGAGGTTAAAAAAATGACAAATAATCTCATAACCGCGCATTACGATGTCGATAAAAACCTGACGGCCAATGTCCTGGCCGCTATAAAAAAGGAAAAGGGCGGCCTTGAGAATCTGAGCGTGGACGACCTGATCGCAATTGACGGGTTCCATATCCGGGGCCGGAAATCGACTGTCGAACTGGCCGAGCGACTCCAGGTCCGGCCGACGGACCGGGTCCTGGACATCGGCTCCGGTTCCGGCGGTACGGCCCGCTATTTGGCGTCAAGATATGGCTGTCATGTCATCGGCATTGATCTCACGCCCAGCTATGTCCATCTCGCCGCTGACCTTTCGAAACGACTGAAACTTGATGACAAGACCGCATTCGGATGCGGAAACGGCGCGGTCCTGCCCTTTATGGATGAAAGCTTTGACATCGTCTGGATGGATCATGTCCAGATGAACATTCCGGACAAGGGTCAATATATTTCCGAGTTCGCCAGGGTCTTAAAGCCTTCAGGGAAAATCGCCCTTCATGAGGTATTCAAAGGCAAAGCCGGGGAACCCTACATGCCGGTTCCCTGGTCCAGCGACGAGGCCACCAGCTTCATCATCCATGCCGATGAATTGAAGGCGCAATTAACTGAGAGGTATTTCAGCCTTATTGAATGGCGGGATGTCACAGAGATTTCCACCCAATGGTTTCAAAAAATGCGGGCCAAAAGGCGTGCCAATGGTCCCTCGCCGTTAGGGGTTCACTTGCTGATGGGGCCGAATGCAGAGGAAAAGATCGCCAACATGGGGCGCAGCCTGGCCGACGGCCGCGCCACAGTGATCATGGGCATTCTTCAAAAGGCCTGAGCGCTCGCCGGTTCACTCTGATCCGTCAGGCGGTTGAGAAATCGGGCCATGGGCAATGCGGGTTAATACCATGGGCATTTCCCCGGCAAACAGGCTCTTGCGAACGGTTGTCCGAATAATATGATGCGCTCCGGAAACATCCAGCCAAACAGGCGTACTTGTGTCGAAAAGTTTCAGGTACCATGAGGATGAGGACACCCGAATATTTATACATTCAAATCGCCCGGCAGGTACGTCAATGGTTTCATTACCGGTTACTTCCCAATCCGCGGGGAATACTTTCATTTCATCGCCCAGCAGACCGACCGCATTAAACTCACCGCTTGCCTGTGAGGCGTCAACCACTTGAGTGAGATAGTATTTCATGAAAGGCTCTATGATAACCGTCCCCTTGGGAAGGGTCAGACGCTGTTTTGAAATTTTCCCTCCAGGATCGGTAATTGTGGCCTTCAACAGCCTTCCATCCAGCTGCACCTTTATGGTTCGGACGCCTTCAGGGTCTTTAATCCGTCTTTTATAGCTTGTGGGGCGCAGCGTATCGGGCTCAAAGGTCACATCAAACGTCTCCGTTTCCTCCTCTTCCTCGTATATCCGAACTTCGTGCCACTCATTGAGCTCAGCCCCCCTGGTGATGCGGATATAGACCTCCCCCTTTTTTTCACCGGTTTCGCTGTCGTTAACCGCGTAATAAAGACGCGTAACCGTTTTTTCCGGCTTGTCCGAAGCCATGCCGGGCAGCGCGAAGCTGATGGCAAAACATAACACAAACGCGGCATATATTGCCGTCGCCCCGTAACCGCCGATCCGGTATGCTATATGGCCTATTTGAGTGATCATATAAACACCTGAATTGAGCATCAGACCCCCTGTTTCACTCCTTTAACTGCGACAAATGAGCCCTGCCCGCAACCCTGCCAAACGGTACCCGACGGTTCTCCGGCGATGATGGCCTGCCTGGCGTCTCCGACCCTAAAGCCCGCCTCTCTCATAAGCCGCCATATCTCATGGGACGAAAAAAATACGGCATCCTTGTAAAAGCGGCTTTTTTCCCGGTTCTTTTCATACTGACGGCCGAGTTCGCTTTCTTTATCCACGAACCCGATAATCAGGCATCCGCCGGGCTTCAGCACGCGAAACGCCTCTTCTATGGCCTTGGCGGGATCATCCACAAAACAAATGGTGGTCACCATTAATACCCCATCAAAGCGGCCATCGGCAAAGGGCAGGGCTTCAGCGGTGCCGGAATAGACCGAAATGCCACGGGCTCTTGCTTTGGCTGCCATCTGTTCCGACGGCTCCACCCCTACCGCTATCCCAAGCGGCAGGGCAAATTTGCCCGTGCCAACACCCACTTCCAAAGCCTCCCCGCCGGCCCCAGGCATGAGCTGGCGAACGGCTTCGACTTCCGCGGCGTAAAGCCTGCTGTTTTTTTCAAACCAATGCTCGTAGGCATCACTGTATTTCTCAAACGGCGCTGTCTTTGGCATGCCGACCGCTCCCGCCCTTCAGTGGATTAAAATTTGAGCCCGACACAGAAATTGGGCAAATTTGCCATTTATGGATGGGCACTATTTAGGTATAGACTTCACAGTCAAAGTGGATTAGAATTTTTTTGATTATTTTCGCATACAGACGCTTGGATTGTTATTAAAGCCTTGTCATTGTTAAGGATGGCGTATAGAATCGGTTGCCTGATTCTATTTGTATAGTAAAAACTGACCGGCTATTTTTATAGAATGTTATCAACACCCATTTTGCCTGTAAAGGGCTATTGCGCATCGATTGGATCAGCAAATCATAATTCCAGAAGCTTAACTCTCTGTTAGGGCGAGGAGCGAAAGTGACGAGGCATCTTGTTTGTTAAAGATTCTTCCCTATCGCTTGAAATGACAATGTGTATTTTTTTTGGGCGACTTGCTGCAAAAATGCCGCGATGCGGCTTTAATCGCTTTTGATGAAGCCATCAAGAAACAATTGACGCCTATATATGGGTTTAAAACATTAAGAAAGGAGATTGAAAAATGACGACAAACGAAGCCACAGCAAAAAAGCCTCTCTGGTTGTTGATCGAGGAAAAAATCCTTGAGACCGGTCTTCAGGAGCTTTCAGGGGGAAACCCGGAAAAATCGATTCAGCGTATTGCCGGGGCACTTGATGATATGGGCTACAATTTTTCGGGTCATGGCGGCAATATGATTAAACTCAGATTTGCAGTGAATCGGGCGCGCGAAGTAGGAAGGCCCTTTTTGAAAGACTTCAACGAGGCGGTTTCTGCGTTGACACTGGAAGATGTGGCGGCCCCTTTTGCGGCTACCACCGATCTCATCGACCAATTAAGCCAGAGCTGGCCGGGAATCAGAAGCTCCGAGCGCAGAGCGGATGTGATTGAGATCATAGAGAATACCAAACTCGACCGGCTCATCGCCAAGGCAAAGGAGCTGCCGGGCGATGAGGGTATCC
>JAGXLR010000127.1 GCA_018334555.1 Desulfobacterales bacterium | reverse complement strand
TGGAATTCCCCGTTCCCTGAAATTCTCATATGAATCCGTCAGCGCACTTTCTAAAACGAACTGATCCAGCTCATCACGTAAAAGATTATAGTATGATCGCCGTAAACGATTGGCTAGACTTAGCTCCTCCCTAACGCGCCAGTGCAATATTTCCCCCCTCGCCGGTAGGTGACCGTCAAATATATCCTGAATTCCTTATTATTGAGTTAGCATCTTCATAGATAATAGTCAACTGAAATAATTAGCTATCTTTGGCCTAGGGGAGACGCCCTATGTCTTACCTAAACCGCTCTACCCAGCGATAGATCGACCTGCGATAATAGATGGCGATCAGCACCGTCAACAGGCTGCCCACCAGAACCAATGCATAAAGGGCATACATCTTCTGAAACAAAAGCCCGCCCTGTAGGCTGAGCATCAAGGTTCCGGGCATTCGACCGACGCCGGCCAGGATAATAAACAGCCTAAAGGGCATCGCCGTCCCGCCTAAAAAAAGACTGAGATAATCCTTTGGGAACCCGGGGAATATAAAGAAGGCCAGAACAACAATAACCCCCTGTCTCGCCAGAAAGAGGTCCATACGCTGCAACTGACGCTCAGGGATCAATTTTCGAACAAAGCGGTAGCCTACGAAGCGGCCGACCCAAAAATTAACGGCCGAGCCAAGGGTAAGGGCTATTGTGGAATAGATAAAACCATAGCCGACGCCAAACAAATAGCCGCCGATGAATCCGCTGATTTCTCCCGGCACGGGCGCAAACAGGACCTGCAGCACCTGTATCAGCATAAAGCCTATGGGAGCGGCCATCCCCCACGCTTCAATTAATGATTTGACGGCCTCCCGGTCGGTTAAAATCCCATAAAATTTAAGCAGCGGATTCAGGCAGAATATAGCGGCCACAGCCGAACCGGCGATGACCAAAGCCAATACAAGCCCGTAGCGATGGGCAAAAAATAATCGGAGCGAGGGCATGGACTCCTGTTTACTCTAGATCCGGTCCGCCAAGCGCAGCCACACCCGGCAGGGGTTTTCCTTCCATCAATTTCAAAAAGGCGCCGCCACCGGTCGAGATATAGGTGAACCGATCACTCTGGCCGGTGGAATGTATCGCCACATCCGTATCACCGCCGCCAACAATGGTGAGCGCATAGGAATTGGCCACATTATGAACCATTGAGATCGTCCCCCGGCTGAAGGCATCAATCTCGAATATGCCCATGGGCCCGTTCCAGATAACAGTGCGGGCGTCGTAGAGGACCTCTTCGAAAAGACGGGAGGTTGCCGGTCCGATATCCAGCGCCATCCAATCCTCCGGGACTTCCTGAATGGGCACGATCTTGAATTCGGCCTTTGGATCTATCTCCGGGGCAACGACGGCATCAACCGGCAGATAAAACTTGATATTCTCTTCTATGGCGGTTTTCATGATTTTGCCGGACTCTTCCACCAGCTCGTCCTCGACTTTGGACTTGCCGACGCTATAGCCTATGCTTTTCAGAAACGTATTGGCCATGGCGCCGCCGATAATAAACTTGTTCACACGGCCCAGCATGTTCTTCAACGCCTGGATTTTGCTGGACACCTTGGCGCCCCCGATGATGGCAACCAGCGGCCGCCGCGGATTTTCCATGGCCTCACGAAAATATTTGAGCTCATTTAGCAGGAGGAACCCCGCCCCCCGCTGCTTCACATGCCGGGTAACGGCGGAAACAGAGGCATGCTCCCGATGGCATACGGCAAACGCATCGTTGATATAGACATCGCAAAGCGAGGCCAGCTCCCTGGCAAACGCATCGTCATTGTCCTGCTCTCCCTTGTGAAAGCGCAAATTCTCGAGCAACAAAACTTCCCGGGGCTTCAGATCATCAACCATCTGCCTGACCTCCGAACCGATGCAGTCCGGGGCCAGCTTGGCATCAAGTTTAAGATAACGGCCCAACCGCTTGGCAACCGGCGCCAAGCTGTATTTCGGATCCACCTTGCCCTTTGGCCGATCCATATGGGCGCAGATAATGAGAATGCCGTCGTGATCGAGGACGTACCTCAAGGTGGGAAGAACCTCCCGAATCCGGGTATCATCGGTGATATTTTGGAAATCATCCATCGGTACGTTCACATCCACCCGCACCAACACTTTTTTCCCTGAAATCTCAATGTCCTTTATGGAACGCATTGCCGCCTCCCCTACTTTCCTTTTTTCTGTTTGCTTCTTTGATGCAGTGCTTTTTTCTTCGACCACCGCTGAACAAAACTGATCGTCCGGGATTCATAGGCCCGATCCACCATTTCGGATTCGACCTCGCGTCCGGCCGGCTGCTCGATAGCCGCCCGCAGGCATTCGGTTTTAAACTCACAGGCCATACAGCCCGGCGGAGAATGCCGCAGGCCGTCCGAGCCTTTCGGAAATACGATATCAAGCCTGCCGAAACAATCCGGTTTGTTGCCATCACTGCTGTTCATTGACGGCCGCCCATTTTGCGATATCTTCCTGGTACTGCCTGCACATCTGGTTGATATGCCCGTGATCGGCAAAACTAAAATAGGCCCCGTCCCCGATAACGAGGTGCTCATGTACCGTAATCCCCATGGTCATACAGGCAAAAACCAGCTGCCGTGTAATCGTAAAGTCCGCCGCGGATGGCTCCGGATCCCCGGAGGGATGGTTATGGGCAAAGATTACGGCCGCCGCCCGACGGCTCAAAGCGCTTTTGACGACCTCCCGGGGATATACCGAACTGGCGGTCAGCGTTCCCTGGAACAACACCTCCGCCGCCAAAACACGGTTTTTGGCGTCCAGATAGAGCACCTGGAAGCATTCCCGGTCCTTTGACGCCATACTGCTGTATAGATAATCAAACAGGTCTTTCGAATTCTTCAGCGGATCCCTATCGATGAGCTTTCTTTCATGGTAGCGCGCCGCCACCGCCTGGACAAACTTTATACCAAACAGGTTCTTGGGGCCAATCCCGTTGATTTTACGAAGTTCATCCTCACTGGCGTCAAATACAGCCGGCAGGCACTTAAAGGTTTTGATCATTGCCTTGGCCGCCTCTTTACAATCCTTTCGGGGGGTACCAAGCGTCAGGAGCAGCTCGATGACCTCATAGTCATGGAACCCCTCCAATCCCGTGCTTAAAAAACGCTCCCGCAGCCGCTCTCGGTGCCCCTCGCCCTTATGCGCCAAAATCTTATCTACAATTAATCTAAACAGTTAAAAGATGATAGCAAAGCAAAAAAACCCATTGCGGGCCTTCGGATTCGATGGCCCCTTTACCTGACATCCAGCATTTCATCCTTGAGATCCCGGGTCATTAACTGGTAAACCGCCTCAGTCGCAGAAAGATCCTCATACAATACCTTGTATACGGAATGACAAATCGGCATATCCACCTCCAGTTTTCGGGAAAGATTATAGACGGACTTCGAGGTCTTCACCCCTTCGGCCACCATGTTCATTTCGGCAAGGATCTCGTTTAGCCCCTTGCCCTCGCCTATTTTTTCTCCCACCGTATGGTTGCGGCTAAGGCTTCCGGTGCATGTCAGCAGAAGGTCCCCCATGCCGGCGAGGCCGGCAAAGGTATGCGGGTTGGCGCCCAGATGAATCCCCAAACGCCGTATCTCGGTCAGACCTCTGGTGATCAATGCGGCACGGGTATTTTGCCCCAGGCCCAGACCGTCAACGATGCCCGAGGCAATGGCGATCACATTTTTAACCGCCCCGCCGAGTTCGACCCCGATCAGGTCGTCGTTGGTGTAGACCCGGAAATATGGCGTACTAAAAATTCTTTGAAGATAAGCGGCCGCCTCGGCGTCACCGGAAGCCACGGTGACCACGGTAGGCAGCCGCTTGGCCACCTCCGTGGCAAAGCTCGGCCCTGAGAGGACAGATATCCGGCTGACCAATGCGTCGGGGAGGGTCTCCTTCAAAACGCCGGTCATGGTGAGATGGGTTTGATTTTCGATGCCTTTGGAGGCTGTAACAACCAGGGATGCTGAATCGATATGGCCGGATGCCTGGCCCGAGACCTGCCGCATGACGTGGGACGGCACAACGAATAGGACGATCTGCTTTCCGGAAGCCACAGAGGCCAAATCATTGGATGGCACAACGGTCTCCGGCAGCCGGATGCCCGGCAGAAACATCCGGTTCTCCCGGTTCTCGACGATATTTTGCTTAACGGCTGGCTCATAGACCCACAAATCAACCGAAAAGCCCTTATCGCCAAGCAGATGGGCAAGCGCCGTCCCCCAGCTGCCAGCGCCGATAACGCCGATCCGAATGGTTTCCACATCCATGTTATACTTCTTCTTCCTCGCTTTCCGCCAGCCGCGCCCCACTGACCAAGCGTTCATGGGGCTCCATATCCATTAGTTTGACCCCCTGCGTATTCCGACTGATCACCGAGATGCCCTCGATCGGCATGCGGATGATTTTTCCGATATCGGTCATGAGCATGACCTCATCCTCATCACTGACCACTAGAATGGTCACCACCCGTCCGTTTCGCTCGTTGGTCTTGATCGTAATAACCCCTTTGCCGCCGCGACGCTGTACCGGATACTCATCAAGAAGCGTTCGTTTGCCGTACCCGTTCTCGGTGGCGGTAAAAAGCGTCTGGCCGTGGGTCAAAACCTCCATGCCCACCAGTTGGTCGCCTTCCGTCAGACGCATCCCCCGCACGCCCCGGGCGACGCGGCCGGTGGGCCTTACATCCGCTTCATGGAAACGAATCGATTTCCCGAATAGCGAACAGAGAAAAACATTCCTTGTCCCGTCAGTCAAGCGGGCCGCAATCAGTTCATCGCCGGGGGCCAGGTGGATGGCGATTTTTCCGCCGGATCGGGACCTGGAAAACTCCATGATATCGGTCTTTTTGATCAAACCCTGGCGGGTGGCCATCAGGATATGGCTGCCGGGCTCGAACTCCGGCACCGCCAGTACCGTGGTCAGCTTCTCCTCCGGCTTGAAGTTTAAAAGATTGACAATGGCCTTACCCCGGGTGGTTCTTCCGCTCTGCGGGATGTCATAGACCTTGCACCAGTAGACCCGACCCTGATTGGTGAAAAACATGAAGGTATGATGGGTCGAAGCCACGAAGAGATGGGCGACGAAGTCCTCTTCCTTGGTCCCCATGCCGGTCTTGCCTTTTCCGCCCCGGCGCTGCTGCCGGTAATTGGTTATGGGGTTGCGCTTAATGTAGCCGCTGTTGGTGATCGTCACCACCATATCCTCTTCGGCAATCATGTCTTCCAGGGTGATTTCCTTGGTCTCGGAGACAATCTTGGTGCGGCGTTCATCCCCGAATGACGCCTGGATTTCGGATAGCTCCTCTTTAACCAGATTCAGGATAATACGCTCGCTGGAGAGGATCTCTTTGAAACGGGCGATATCTTTTAAGACATCCGCATGCTCCTGTTTGATCTTATCGCGTTCAAGCCCCGTCAGGCGCTGCAGGCGCATATCGAGAATCGCCTGGGACTGGACGTCCGTCAGCTCGAATCGGTCCATCAATTGGGTTTTGGCCTCATTCGGAGAGGCCGAATTCCGGATGAGCGCGACCACCTCATCCAGGTTGTCCAGAGCAACGATCAAACCCTCCAAAACATGGGCCCGGGCTTCGGCTTTGGCCAGATCATAGCGGGTCCGCCGGATAATAATTTCCTTGCGGTGGACGATAAAATACTCAAGGATTTCTTTCAGGTTGAGCATTTCCGGACGCTTGTTGACCACGGCCAGAAGAATGATCCCGAAATTGCTTTCAAGCTGCGTATGCTTGTAGAGTTGGTTCAAAACCACTTCGGCGATCTGCTCCCGCTTTAGCCCCACCGCTACACGGATGCCTTCCTTATCGGATTCATCCCGGACATAGCGAATCCCCTCAAGATGCTTGTTCTTGACCAAATCGGCGATCTTTTCGATAAGATTGGCCTTGTTGATGAGATAGGGGATTTCCCTTATGACAATGGTCTCGGCCTTGGTCTTCTTGTCCGTTTCGATCTCGATGCGCCCGCGGATACGTATTTTACCGCGGCCCGTCGTATAGGCGTTGTAAATGCCCTGAGTGCCGTAGATAATTCCGCCGGTTGGAAAATCCGGACCCGGCAGATAGCCGATCAGGTCCTCACTGGTTAGCTCGGGATCGTCAATCAGGGCCTTGATCGCCTCACTTAGCTCATTTAAATTATGGGGGGGAATATTCGTGGCCATACCCACAGCGATGCCCGATGAGCCGTTTAACAGCAATGAGGGGATCTTTGCCGGCAGGACTTGCGGTTCTTCCAGGGTTTCGTCGTAGTTTAACTGGTGGTCTACGGTCTCCTTTTCGATGTCTTCCAGCATCTGATGCGCCAGCCGCATCATCCGGACCTCGGTATAGCGCATGGCCGCCGGCGGATCACCGTCAATCGAGCCGAAATTACCCTGGCCGTCCACCATGGGGTAACGCAGGGTAAAGCTCTGGGCCATTCTGACCAACGCATCATAGACAGCGGCATCCCCATGGGGATGATACTTACCGATAACGTCGCCGACGATCCGCGCCGATTTTTTATACGGCTTGTTCCAGTCGTTTTTCAATTCGCGCATCGCGAAAAGAATTCGCCGATGCACGGGCTTTAAACCGTCGCGCACGTCCGGAAGCGCCCTGCCGATGATGACGCTCATGGCATAGTCCAGATAGGACTGCTTCATCTCCCGTTCAAGACTTATTTCAGGTAGGCTGCTTTCCATTGAGTTATCCGATCTCCGCTTTTATATAAACCTAAATTCAGCCGACCTTTATGCCATCCTTAAAGGCAACCCCCAAGGCGGCAAATCCCAGCAAAATCTCGTAGGTATACATTACCGGGAAGCTCTCAAAGAGCGAATATACGATACCGCCGCCAATGATGACGGGGATACCGAATACGACCAGGGTGCCAAGTATTCTGCTGATGTTCATGGATTGATCTCCTTGTCAAAATATGTTTAAACCTCGACCATCATGGCCATACCCATACCGCCGCCGATGCACATGGAAACCAGGCCGCTGCTTGCCTGCTTTTTCTTCATCAAATACAGGCATGTCACGGTCTGCCGGGCGCCCGTGCAGCCGATGGGATGGCCGAGAGAGATGCCGCTGCCGACGGGGTTGGGCTGCTCATAGGGGAGATCCAGTTCCCGCATACAGGCAATGGCCTGGGAGGCAAACGCCTCGTTTAGCTCGATCACGCCGATATCTTTTAGATTCGCCCCGGTCTTCTTCAACACCTTTCGGATGGCGGGTATCGGCCCCAGACCCATATAGGCCGGATCCACGCCGCCACTGGCAAATGCCTTGATCCTTGCCATAGGCTCAAGCCCCAGTTCTTTGGCCTTATCCGCACTCATCAGGACAACGGCGGCGCCCCCGTCATTGACGCCCGATGCATTGCCGGCGGTCACGCAGCCATCTTTTTTGAATACCGGTTTGAGTTTTCCCATTTTTTCCATATCGGTTTCCATTGGCCGCTCATCGGTGTCCACAACGATATCGCCTTTGCGGGTTTTGATCGTGACCGGGACGATTTCCTCTTTAAAATGCCCCGACTTGATGGCATCAAGCGCCCGGTTATGGCTGAGCACACCCAGCTCATCCTGCTCCTTTCGGGGAATACCGTATTTCTCCACGATATTTTCCGCCGTCAGCCCCATATGATAGCCATAAAAAATTTCATACAGCCCATCATAGACCATGAGGTCGTAGATATCGCCCTTTCCGGTGACCTCCATCCGATGGCCCCAGCGGGCCTTCGGAAGCGCCATGGGCGCTGTGCTCATGCTTTCCTGGCCGCCGGCCACGATAATATCGGCATCACCCAGCATAATTGACTGGGCGCCCAATGTAATCGCCTTAAGACCGGACGAACAGACCTTGTTGACCGTGAACCCCGGCGTCTCTTTCGGCACGCCGGCATAAATCATGGCCTGACGGCCCGGATTCTGGCCCTGACCGCCCAGAAGCACATTGCCCATTATCACCTCGTCGACCACAACGGGGGTTGCATCGCCGTCCCACTGATCGGCCTGCGCCTCCAGTTCCACAGGCCCCTGATCTTTCAGCTGATCCGGTGCCGCCTCTTTCATCGTTTCACTGAGAACCGGCCGCAGTCCGGCCCGTTTAATGGCTTCCCGGATCGCTATGGTACCCAGTTCAATCGCCGTCACATCTTTTAATGAACCACCGAAAGAGCCAACCGGAGTTCTTGCGCCGCTCACGATTACCACCTCTTGCATATCTGCCCCCTCCTTGGTATAAATGCTAATATATTTGATGGCTTCGTAAAAAGTCCAATATCTGTGTTGCGCTGCATCCCTCGGAATTTCACGTACTCCTATGTACGCTGCATTCCTCGGGATTTGCGTCGCCTTGATCTTGAACTTTTTACTTTGCCGTCACAAAATCGACTTTTTACGAGACCATCACTTCTTAGAGGCCTAATAACGGATATTGGACTTCTAAGTAACTTGAAAATATATATTAATATTCCAGAAGCTTAGCTCTCTGCCATTCCGAGGAGCAAAAGCGACGAGGAATCTTGTTTGTTAAAGATTTCTCGCTGCCGCTCGAAATGACAAAATTGGATGAATCGTCTTAGTGCCTGAGTGCCTCAGTGCCTCAGTGCCTTTACCTCGTAACAAAAGTTACTTTCCGCAAAAATACCGCACCAGCGGAATAAATCGCTTTTTACGAAGCCATTAAAATTATATTTTTTAACAAACCCGTTCCCAAAAGACAAGAATAAACCCATGTGCCTGATTGCCATCGC
>JAGXLR010000126.1 GCA_018334555.1 Desulfobacterales bacterium | reverse complement strand
GGAGCTGGCCCCACAAGAACCATCGTATGCTGCTTTTGGCGTTTAAGATTTTTCTTTCCAGAAATCCGGATCAAAACCTATCGCTTGTTTTTACCGGGGCCCTGGAAGAGGCGGAAAAAGAATTGAGGCTGGATGCCGAAGCCATGGGAATCTCAGACAGGGTGCATTTTCTGGGGTTTTTGCCTTCGAAAACGTTTGAAGCCGTGTGGCACGGGGCCCGATTTCTCCTGTATCCATCTTTGTATGAGGGCTTCGGGATGCCCATTCTTGAAGCAATGGCCATCGGAAAACCCGTTCTATGCAGTCATGCGGCAAGCCTGCCGGAAGTCGCAGGCGATGCCGCACTTTTTTTTGATCCCAGAAAACCGATGGATATTGTGGAAAAAATGGAACGCCTGATGGCCGACCCGGCCCTGGAGAAACGTATGGTCGCCTCCGGCTGTCGCCGGGCTGAAGCATTCAGCCCTAAAAAAATGGTTGATCAGTATGATAGGTTGCTGCATTCTGCGATGCGATCCCCCATGCCGGCAAGGGATGAAATGACGGGCGTATACGAGGATGGGTGGACAGGGGGCGAAGTGACGGTTATGTGCGCCGCCAAAACCCCCTCCCGGGTTTTGGAAGCCCGATTTGAGGCGCCCGCCCATATACCGAAGCAAAGGGTCAAAATCGATCTTTACCAGGGCGGCCGGAAAATTCAAAAATTTAAAGTCAGCCGCGGGGAAACCCTGACCATCCGGCAGCCGGTAATGAATGGGCACGAACGCCTTGTTTTGGCCATACATCCGACATTTTGCCCGGAAGCCAGGCGGATGGGGCCTGATAAAAGAGAGCTCGGGCTTTTATGCAGAAGCTGCTCGCTGGTAGGCAGCGGCACCAGAAATAATTTAATGGAGAGGCGATAACGATTGGTTCCTGTTAGTATTATCACCCCATCTTTTCAGAAGGGCCGGTTTATCGAAAGGACGATCCAAAGCGTGCTGGATCAGGCGGCTGCCGGCATGGAATATGTCGTCGTGGACGGGGGGAGCACGGATCAGACGGTTGAGGTGCTGAAGCGATACGACTCCCGGATCCGATGGCTATCGGAAAAAGATGACGGCCAGGCGGATGCGGTCAATAAGGGGATCCGCATGACCCGCGGCGAGATTATCGGCTGGCTGAACGCGGATGATATCTACTACCCGGGCGCCATTTCGACCGTTTTGGCGTATTTTAAAAAACATCCCGAGGTGGATATCGTTTATGGCGACGCCGATCATATAGATGAGGATGATCAAGTGCTGGAGCCGTATTATACAGAGGATTGGGACTATGAGCGGCTCAAGGATATCTGTTTTATATGTCAGCCGGCCGTATTCTTCCGGCGGCGGCTGGTTGAGAGGATCGGTCTGCTGGACAGGAACCTTCAGTATTGCATGGATTACGAATACTGGCTGCGGGCGGGGCGGACGACCGATTTCGTCAGGTTAAACCAAAAACTGGCGGGTTCGAGAATGTATGACGACAACAAGACGCTGGGCGAAAGACTGCCCGTGCATAAAGAGATCAACCGGATGTTCAAACAGCGGTTCCGCAGGATCCCCGATAAATGGCTTTTTGCCTATGCCCATGTATTTACGGAGGAAATGGGGTTTGACCGCACCATTCACAGGGAGAATATCAAATTCATTCTTGTCCTTGTATGCGCCCTGTTTGGGAGTTGTATGCGCTGGCGGCAGCCCATCTCGATGCATGCGTTAAAAACCGCCGCTAATTGGCTTGCAGGAATCTATAGATAAATGCGCATCGGATTCGACGTCAGCCAAACAGGCGCCAGTAAGGCCGGATGCGGGTATGTCGCGTATTCACTTATCGAGGCGCTGCTTGAACAAAATACGGCGGATGATTTTATCCTGTACCCGTATTTCGGCTCAACGTATTGGGACCCCAACGCCAAAAACAACACCTATTACGTCAAACGGCCGGATGTCGCCCGAAAAATCGTCGGCAGCGCCTGCCATGAAAGCATGGCATTCTGGCGGCGCCTGCCCCCGGACGGTGAAGAACGGCTTGGCCGTCCGGATATCGTTCATTCGAATAATTTTTCCTGCCCGAGAGGCTTGAAAAGGGCCCGGCTGGTCTATACGCTGCATGACCTCGGCTTTTTGGAATCCCCCGAATATACGACGGAATTAAACAGATGGGTGTGTTTTAACGGGGTCTTCGAGGCCTCCCTTTACGCCGATGCCATCGTCGCCGTGTCGAACTACTCACGACAGAAATTCCTGGAATTTTTCCCCCATTACCCGGCCGATCGAATTCAAACGGCCCATCTCGGCAGCCGCTTCGCCTATAAAAACGGCCCGGCTTCGGATCGCCCCCCTGTTTTTGGATTATATCCGGAGCAGTTCTGGCTTTCCGTGGGCACATTGGAGCCGCGGAAAAACATTAGAAGCCTGTTGGAGGCTTATGCCATTTATACCAGGGAAAGCCGGCCCAGCTACCCCCTGGTATTATGCGGCGGCGAGGGATGGATGGAAGAGGGGCTTGACGATTATATGGATTCCCTGGGGATCGGATCTAAAGTCATACTGACCGGCTATACGACCGATGAGCAGCTGGCCTGGCTCTACCACAATTGTTTCGCGTTCTTGTACCCCTCTTTTTATGAGGGATTCGGGCTGCCGGTGCTTGAGGCCATGAGTCTGGGGGCGGCGGTCGTGAGCTCAAACGTCACAAGCCTTCCTGAAGTGGCGGGCGATGCGGCGCTATACGTGAATCCGAACCGCATCGGGGATATTGTCAGGGCAATGACGCGTCTGGGTGAAGATCCGGATGTCCGAAAACGTCTAAAATCGGCCGCCCTGGACCAGGCCCATCAGTTTTCATGGGAAAACTTCGCCTTGGAGGTAAGGGAAGTCTATAAAAAAGCCCTTGATAGAAAAAAATATAGAGAACCCGAGCGCTAGGATATAAAAACAGGCCGCCAAAAAGACTCACCTTATTTTTTTCAACAACTGCTGAAACTCTTCTTGGGCTAACAGGTCCTTGAACCTGGCATCCAGCAGGATCCTTTTCAAATCGTTAAATCCTTTATCAATCGCCTTTTTCATCCAGTCCAGGGATTTCTCATCGCTGCCTTTTCGTGCGTATAACGCCGAAAGGCGATAATAGCGGTGTGGGTCGTCCGGGCGCTTATCCACGGCTTCCAAGAGCAGGCGGATGGCTTGATCCGTCTCGCCTGAGCGCTCATAAGCCATTGCCAGGCGTTTTGCTGCGAGATCGTATAGCTTTGGGTCCGATCTCGGCGCCGAAACGCGATCAAGGGCGTTTTCATAGGCATGGATGGCCTGATCCGGTTTATTCTTGGATTCAAACAGGATGCCCAGCTTGAAATAGAGGGCCGGGTTATCCGGATTGCGCCGAATGCTTTTTTTGACGCACGCCATAGGGGTTTGGCACCGTTTTAGAAACTTTATAAGTGCACGGCGGTTTTGCCGGGCTGTTTGGTCATCAGGATTTTCTTCGATGGCCTGTTTATAATATTTCAAGGCCTTTTTGAACTCGCCCATGGCGGCGAACTCATATGCGAGCTGGCTTTGAATGTTGTTTTTACGGTAATCCATTTTTAAAGCCTCGAGAAAGGCTTCGGCCGCGCTGACATGGTGCCCCAATTTGGCCAGTGAAAACCCCCGCTTGTAATAGGTGTCCGCATCCTTCTCAATTTTAAGGGATTTTCGGTAATATCGGGCGGCCTTTGCATGCTGATCCTTATGGGCATAGGAATACGCCAGGTTTTGCCAGGTTCTGGCCTTATTCGGGGATTTTATCGCGCAATCCCGCCAGAATGAGATGTTGTCGGACCAGATTTGATTCCGCTGATGGGTCCATGCGCATAACAATACGGCGATTGCCCCCAGGATAGCGACAGAGGCCCACCTCACCTTGATATATCGATAGATCAAACCGACAAGGGCGAGAGATATCATCATAGACGGCAGGTAGAGCCGATGCTCATAGATAATTTCAATCCCCACGACCGAAGATTCGATTATCAGGTTGCCTAAAAACCATAGCAGGCAGAATGAAAGGAGCCGATAGTTTTTGGCCGCGTACAGGGCGAGAAGGACAAGGGCGAATAAAGCGGCCGCGGCAATGCCTGTGGTCATGGGGCTAAGCAGCGCATCGGACAAGGGGTAATCATAATCCAGGTTCAGCCGATCCGGATGGGGAAAAACGATCAGGCTGACATAGTAGGCGATCACCCGCAGCTCGGTAAAAACCCTTTCCGTCAGGGTAAAATCCAATGACCTGTAGGGGCGCAGGATCCTTTGAACCGGATGGCCGCCCAGATAAAAATGGGCGACGGCCAGGAATATGATAATGGCCAGAGCGCCTGCGATAATAAACTTTTTTGATTTGAGGGAGCGTAAATCCTGGAAAAAATACCATTCATACAAAAGGATGATAAACGGCAGGGTGGCTGCAATTTCTTTGCTGGTGACAGCACAGGCGATGCAAATCAGGCATCCGGCGAAATAAAGGGCGGCTGTTTTATAGGTTTTCCCCCGTATCCGGATCCGCGCCTTTACATACAGGAGCAAGGCGAATATATAGAACATCACCGCCAGGCTGGTCATCCGCTGCACGATATAGGAGACCGCATTGGTCTGAAGCGGACTGATCATCCAGAGCAATACGGCGAAAAATGCGATCAGGTAGAGATCCAAAGAATTGTGCGCCGTTAGGTTAATAAGACCGTGCTTTGTCTCTCGGGTCCCGATCCGGAGGGTTTCAATCAGAAGAAAAAACAGCCCGACGGCGGTCAAAAGATGGATGAGCAGGTTGACCACGTGGTAGCCCACCGGATCGGTTCCGGCGAGGTAATAGTTCAACGCCAGGCTGATAAAGGCCAGCGGGCGCAGTGATGTCCCGCCCTCAAATATCGGGCCTATTTGATCCCAGGACAGGCTCGTAAGGTGAAGCTTACTATTTTCAACAATCTGGGAGATATCGTCAAAGACAAAAGGGGCGTTAAAGGTGCTGGCGTAGGAGGTAACAGCAAAAATCACCAGGATGCCGAGAAAAAGGAGGATAAGACGGGGCGAAGATTTCATAGCGCTGTTTTCGGAGACCGTCGATTTGGCGTTTGCAGAAACCATTCAATGCCTTTTAAACTAATCGCTATTCTCCCGTTGATTTTCATAAAGCGCCAGCCGCTGGGCCAGGATCTTAATCTGCTGCTCGTGTTTGGACCGGTGGATGTCCATAAAAAGAATTTTGATGAATACCATTAAGATGGCGATGATCACGAATAGGATGGGGGGGTAATGGACGCCCAGGAGAGCCCCGACAAAGTCTGTCAGCCTGGGGACAAACCCGGTTATAATCAGGCCGGCGGCCACCAGTCCCCACCAGAGTGTATAATTGACGGACAACCGGTCCTTTCGGACCAAATACAGAATCAGCCCCGCTGTGGCAAGGCCTAAAAGCGCAGTGACAATGTTGTATACCGGCATTATCGTTTCCTCCGTATCTTTGTGCCGTCGTTTTCCAGATGACGGAATTTAGAAATGCATAAGCCTGTGCTCAAAAGCATATAGCGGATGACATGCCACCAGTTTGCAAATACCCGGGAATGGCCATCCAGGCGTTTTTGCATGGGTACCGCCACCTCCTTGATGCGCAGACCGAATCGCTGCATCAATAGCAGCGCCCCGATGTCTTGATAGTCAAACAAATACGCCCGTTTACGAAGCAGCAAATGCATGGCATGCGTATTGTAAACCTTTAGCCCCGAGGTGAAATCCTCCAGATCGATTGTCGTAATCAGCCGGAAGAACGACCAGGACAGCTGCCGGTACCGGGTCGCCCGGGAGGGGTTGGCGCCGATAATAACATCCGCGTCGGTGCTATGAAATTTTTCAAGAAGCAGCGGGATACATTCCGCAAAATGCTGGCCGTCCGCATCCATTGTGAGAACCGCCTCATAGTTATTGGCGAGCGCGTATCGGAAACCCGTCTGTATGGCGCTCCATGCCCCGAGATTCATAGGCAGGGAGATCACAATGGCCTCCGCCTTCCGGGCCAGGCGGCCGGTACCGTCGCTGCTGCCGTCGTCCACAACCACCACATCCAAGCCGCATACCTCCCGCACGGATCGAACGACCGGTTGAATGCTTCCTGCTTCGTTCCAGGCGGGGATGACGACGATTGCATTTTGGCGCCATTCCGGCGCCAGCTCATGCCTGCTTGACATATATGCCTGAATATGATGTTAAAAAATAGTTAATTAGCGTGAGTTATGAATCTTTCAGGATTAACCCAATGTCATCATTCCGAAGCTTCACGTAGGAACGATTGTCATTTCGAGCGCCGGCTTTTGTCATTTCGAGCGCCAGCTTTTGTCATTTCGAGCGCCAGCGAGAAATCTGGTAAAGGCATACTATTTGTAACTATTCAAGATGCCTCATCACTATCGTTCTTCGGAATGACAATGGCGAAAACTCTAGGCTATCGATATCGAGTATTAACATATTGGACATGCAATGTCTAAAAAAGAAATCGGTTGAAAGTTGAAGATCCTGCATATCTCCAAATTTTATCCGCCCGAGCCCGGCGGGATCGAAAATTTTGTATGTGATCTGGCGGGCGCCCAGGCAAAAAAAGGCCATGATGTCTGCGTTCTGGCCCATCAGGCGGAATTCAACCAGCCCACCCGCTGGGAGCGCGTAAACGGGGTAAACGTGGGGCGCGTCCGCTCTTTCGGGGAATTGGCCCATGCGCCGGTCACCCCGGAATTTCCATTGCAGTTGTTGCCCTTGCTGTCCCGTTTTAGACCCGATGTGATCCACGCCCACCTGCCGAACCTTTCCGCCTTTTGGCTGCTTTTTATCAAAAAGTCCTGCCCGCTGGTGCTTCATTGGCATGCCGATGTGGTAAGCTCATTGATTGATCGTAAGATGAGGATGTTATATAGGCTCTATAAGCCCTGGGAGCTCTTGCTGCTTAAAAAGGCGGATCGGATCATCGCCACGTCTGATGCGTATCTGAATACCAGCCGGCCGCTCTCGGGCTTTAAGGAAAAAATCCGGGTCATCCCCCTGGGACTCCATCCGGCGCGGCTGGCCGGCGGCTGGTCAGTGAGGGAAACGGCAGGTCCGAATGCCGCCTTTACCGTGCTGAGCGTGGGCCGGTTTGCCTATTACAAAGGGTTTGAATACCTGGTAGAGGCGGCGGAAAAAGTGCCGGAGGCCAATTTTATCCTGGTCGGCGGTGGGCCGCGCTACCCTGATATTCAAAAACGGGTCGCGCGAAAAGGACTTCAGGGCCGGATCCAGCTGCCGGGACGGGTGACGGCGGAGCGTTTAAAGGAGCTCTTTTCCGACTGCGACTTGTTCTGCCTGCCTTCTGTGGAAAGAACCGAGGCTTTCGGTATGGTGCTGCTCGAGGCCATGAGTCTTGGCAAACCGCTTGTGACAACAAAAGTGGCCGGTTCCGGCATGAGCGAGGTTAATGTGAACGGCAGCACCGGACTTCAGGTGCCGCCGGCAGACGCGGATGCCCTGGCCGATGCCCTCAATACGCTAAAGCATGCTCAGCAACTCCGGTTGCAAATGGGTGAACAGGCGCGCCGGCGTTTTGAAGCGCATTTTCATATCAGCTTTGTTGCAGAGCAAATTGAAAGTTTTTACGAAATTTTATGAAGCCATCATATGTGAGCCCTTAACAGATGACCATTCCCCCTGAACAGAACCCGGAACCCCTTTATCCCCCTGATCTGCTTACGGCCGATCAGCCGGTCAAACCCTGGCGCATCGCCCAGGTCAAAAGCCGGCGGGAAAAAGCCCTGGCCAGTTATCTCGCCGGGAAAGATATCGGCTATTACCTGCCCATGTACTGGCGGCCGCAGGCCTCTAAAAAACGGCAGCGCCATAGCCTGGTGCCGCTTTTTGCCGGGTATCTTTTTTTTCAGGCGGATGATTTTGACCGGTACGCGGCCCTTCGGACCAACCATATCTCCCGGATCATTGATGTGAAGGATCCGGTTACGCTGGTCCATGAGCTCCGCAATATCCAAAAGGCCCTTTCCGGGGATCGACCGGTTTTTCCGGTTGAGTTTTTGAATACCGGGCAGCTGGTGCGGATTAAAAAAGGGCCGCTAAAAGATGTGGAAGGCATTATCGAAAGAAAAGACCGAGGCTGCCGGCTGATCCTTTCTGTGACGCATATCATGCAGTCCGTCTCCGTTGAAGTCGACGCCGATATGGTCGAATCTTTATGGGGTCGGACCTAAGTATAAGCCTGAATTAACAGGTTAAAAGTCTTCTGGAAAGCCATAAATTCGTCTTAGAACGCCCTTTTTAGGGCCAAAAATTAGTTGTAAACAAATATGCCTAGAGCAAACAGATATTTTTTGCCTGATCATGTGTGGCATATTACCCATAGGTGCCATAAAAAAGATTTTTTGTTGAAGTTCGCCAGGGATCGAACAGCTTGGATACAATGGCTGTTCGAGGCAAAGAAGAGATACGGCTTGGAGGTCTTAAACTATACTGTGACCTCAAATCACATTCATCTTCTGGTGTACAGCAACCATGATCTTGATGCAGTTCCTCGGGCCCTGCAGCTTGTGGCAGGCAGAGTCGGTCAGGAATATAATCAGCGGAAAAACAGAAAGGGAGCCTTTTGGGAAGATCGCTACCACGCGACTGCTGTGGACACTGATGAGCATCTGGTTCGATGTTTGGCATATATTGATCTTAACATGGTCAGGGCTGGAGTTGTAGTTCATCCGCGAAAATGGAGGCACGGGGGATGCCATGAGATCGTTGACCCGCCC
>JAGXLR010000125.1 GCA_018334555.1 Desulfobacterales bacterium | reverse complement strand
GGGAGGCTGCATTTATGCCCTGAAAAAAGAAAAGAAAAAGGCGAGCCAATGGATTAAGACGGCTTTAAGAAAGGGCTTTGATAATTGGCAGGTGTTACATCTTGATCCAAATCTAAATTTTCTCAATAATATACCCAATTATTCGAAGAGAAGCGATCCATAAAATGTATAATGGCCAAAAAGTAATCGTCGTCATGCCGGCTTACAATGCCCAGAAAACGCTACGGAAGACCTATCAAGAGGTCATGGAGCAGGGTGTCGTTGACCTCGTCATCATAGTTGATGACCGCAGCACGGATGAAACCGTCGCGATAGCCAAGACGCTGCCCCATACGATTCTTTATGTTCATAAAAAGAATAAGGGCTATGGCGGCAATCAAAAATCATGCTATCGCATTGCCCTGGAAGAAGGGGCGGATATTGTTATTATGGTTCACCCTGACTATCAGTATACGCCGAAACTGATCCCCGCCCTGACGGCTCTGATCGGAAACGGGCTTTACCAGTGTGTTATTGGCTCAAGAATATTGGGCGGATATGCGTTGAAGGGCGGAATGCCCGTCTGGAAATATGTTGCCAATCGTTTCCTGACCCTTACCGAAAATTTTCTGATCGGTGCCAAGCTATCGGAATATCATAGCGGCTATCGGGCGTTTTCCAGGGCCTTGCTGGAGTCACTGCCGCTTGAGAACAATTCAAATGATTTTATCTTCGATAATCAAATGCTCACGCAGGTTATTTGGGCAGGCTATACTGTCGCGGAGGTGAGTTGTCCAACCCTCTATTTTGGCGATGCCTCCTCCGTCGGATTGACGCGAAGCATTATTTACGGCCTCGGCTGCGTGAGAACGGCTTTTATTTTTCGGTTGGCCAAATGGGGACTCATATCATCCAAGCTGTTTCCGACTTATTAAAAAAAATATGAATCTTTGAATGCCTGACTAAAAAAGATTTCTGGCGGTTGTATTATGGCGATTGGCATTTATATTTAATAAAAACTGTGAGCAAATGAAGCATAAGTTCTTACATAACTGGCTAATTATAATCTTTATAGTTATTATTCTCCTGATCATTGGCGGAATATTGTTCTTAAACTATTGGCCCCACGCTTCTCAAACAGCAAAACACGATTCCCCCCGCATTGGCCAGCCGAGTCATAACCTTAAAATTGATGGACGCTGGAGAAAGAAAAATACTGCCGCTGTAAAAAAAAACGGACAGCAATTTGAGAAAGAAGTGAAGAGACTTCAATCCTTGGGATATTTACAAGGATACCATAATGGACCGACAAAAAATGGTGTTACGTTGTACAATAAATCCCTTGCCTATGGGGGATTAAACTTTTTCACCTCGGGCCATGCCCAGGCAGCATTTTTAATGGATATGCAGGGCAAAATCATACATCAATGGGATCTTAAAAATCCTTTGGTTAAAAAACGCCTCGAATCGATCATCAAAAGCCAGGATGATCCGAAAATCCGGGCAATTTATCGTGAAGCCTGCACCTATTGGCGAAGGGCCCATCTTTATGATAATGGCGACATTCTTGCTATATACTCTCAGATCTTCATGATAAAATTGGATAAAGATTCCAATTTGGTTTGGATATCAGATATCACCGGCACCCATCATCATATGCAGGTGGCCGATAATGGCAATATTTATGTTCTGGTAAAAAAAAACAAATCAATTCCTAAACCTTATTGTCTTGATAAAAAATGTCAGACTGATTTTATTGTTGTTTTGAATCCAAGAGGTGAGGTTATAAAAAGTATTTCTCTGTTGGAATGTTTTGTCAATTCTGAATATACGCATCTATTAAGAAAAATGCCCAAAAAAAACGAGCAGTTTCATACAAACACCCTTCAACTGTTTGACGGCCATTTATCTGATATCTCGCCGCTTTTCAAAAAAGGAAACGCACTTATTTCAGCCCTGTATTTAAACACCATTGCTATTGTCGATTTGGACAAGGAGAAGGTTGTTTGGGCGCTTGAAGGCTCTGTAAATGATTTATGGTCTGGCATGCATGAACCGGTTTTGCTGGATAACGGAAATATACTGATTTTTGATAATAACTGGACAGCCCCCAAAAACAAAAGATATTCCAGGGTACTCGAGTTTGATCCCTTTACAAAAGAGATTGTTTGGCAGTATCGGGGGGGCAAGCAACAAGCTTTTTTCTCGAGAACATGTGGCACAAACCAGCGTTTGCCAAATGGGAATACATTGATAACAGAATCTGACAATGGCAGGGTATTTGAAGTGACTTCAGCAGGAAAGATTGTATGGGAATACATAAATCCCCATAGAGCTGGGAAAAACAATCAATTTATCGCGACCATACTTCATATGCAAAGAATTGATCAGGATAAAATTAGTTGGATTGATAATGCTAAAGCTATGGCAAAAGATTAAGGCTTCGTAACTGGTAAATGAACCAGTCCCTTCAAAAGAGGCTTAGCTAATGAAATGTCATATTTGCGGCGGACAAATGGAAAAAATTCAAACCGATCTTCCATTTAAGCTGGATGATCACAAAATTCTTGTAATGAAAGATGTGCCAGTTGAACAATGCAATTCCTGCGGAGAATCTTTGATTCCTGATCCAGTAATGGAAGTTCTTGATAATGTTATTGAATCGACAGACAAGGCCGTAGAGATTGAAATTAGAAGATATGCGGCATAAATAATTTTTCCTTCTTAAAATTTTCTCGCTTTATCATATATCGCCATTTGCCGTAAAAAATGATCAGCTATCACCAGCCATACCATCGCCTCGCACACCACATTAATCCTTGGGATGGCAGAGATGTCATGACGCCCTTTGACGGATACCATTTGGGGTTGGCTGTGAATATCCACCGTATCCTGCTCAATCGCAATCGATGGAATCGGTTTGATTGCCACGCGCGCGATTATTTCATCACCGTTTGAAATGCCTGCCAGGGTGCCGCCGGCATTGTTGGAGGCAAAGCCTTCGGGAGTGATGGGGTCATTGTGCTGGGAGCCTTTCATTCCGGCGGCTTCAAACCCGGCTCCGATTTCTACCCCTTTTACGGCGCCGATGCTCATCAGTGCCTTGGCAAGCTCGGCATCCAGTTTATCGAATACCGGCTCCCCAAGGCCGGCGGGGACACCTTGAGCCCGGATTTCAACGATGCCGCCCAAAGAATCGCCGGCCGCTTTGACCTCTGAGACATGGGCGGCCATTTTCTCTGCTGCCTCGGCATCCGGGCAGAGGAATGGGTTTTGATCCATCGTGTTCCTGTCAAATGAACGGATCTCTATATCGCCCAACTTTCTGGTAAATGAGAAGATGTCAATATTATTCCGTCGCAACAGGGTCTGTGCCACCGCACCGGCGGCAACCCTTCCAATGGTTTCCCTGGCAGAGGAACGGCCCCCTCCCCGCCAATCTCGGATGCCATATTTGGCCTGATAGGTATAATCGCCGTGACCCGGCCGATATAAATCTTTATAGGGCTCATACGCGGATGAATCGACATTTCTATTCTCAACCATTATCATAATCGGCGTGCCTGTGGTCATGCCCTCAAATACGCCGGATAGGATTTTTGCCCGGTCCGCCTCTTTTCGAGCCGTACTGGTAATTGCCTGACCGGGTTTTCGACGATCCAGCATGGATTGAACGACCGATTCATCAAGCGGGATGCTGGGAGGACAGCCGTCGATGACAACGCCGACAGCCGGGCCATGGGATTCCCCCCAGGTGGTTATCCGAAATAGTTTTCCAAAAGAATTACCAGGCATCGTTTTTCCTTAATAGGTGTATTAAGTCTTTTCAGCAAAAAAGCTGATAACATATTGAATAAAATATTTTTATTAATTCAACAAGGTGGACCGAAACCACCACTTTTGATTCATATATCCATTCTGTCTTTCCGAGGAACGCCAGTGACGAGGAATCTTATTTGTTAAAGATTTCTCGCTGCCGCTCGAAATGACAATGGCGAGGATTTTTTTACCAGACCCAAATTTGACAATCTCGTAAAAAGTCGTTTTTAGGATGGCAAAGTAAAAAGTTCAAGATCAAGGCGCGCAAAATCCCGAGGAATGCAGCGTACTTAGCTGTACGTGAAATTCCGAGGGATGCAGCGCAACACAGATATTGGACTTTTTACGAAGCCATCAAATTTTACTGAGTTAAATTAATACACCTTTTCCTTAATGCTTCAAGTATATGGTCACAAATCTTTATAACAGAAAGCGGATCCGTATTTACGGTAATGTCAGCTGTTGACTCATAATAAGGCATTCTTTCTGCCAGCGTTTCATCAATCTCCCGGACTAAAGAGGCTTCAGTCAATGCCGGACGCAGGGCTTCCGTTTGAGCGTCGTTTTCCATGCGGTTGGTTATGGTCTCTGGGCCTGCCTGGAGCCATACGACAAAATTATGCTTATCTTTTAGAAGCCCGCGGTTGTCCGGATCAAGTATGATGCCGCCGCCGGTGGCTATAACCAGGCGCTCATAGCTGTTTATTTCGGCCAGCGCCTGTTTTTCTTTTTTTCGGAAACAGGCCCAACCCCTGTCGGCGACTATCCTTGAAACGGGCATTCCGGCTTTTTCCACGATATATTGGTCGGTATCGACAAACCGCCAGCCCAGTTTTTTGGCCAGCATGCGGCCGACCGATGTTTTGCCGGTGCAGCGATACCCGATAAGATAGATATTCATGAGGCGTATAGCTCGCTAAACACCTGCCAGAATTTCGGAAAAGACTTTGCCACACATCCCTCGTTTCTGATCGATATCCCCGGTGTGCGAACTCCGGCAACGGCAAAGCTCATGGCCATGCGGTGGTCATTGTAGGTTTCGATTTCACCGCCCGTCGGTGTGCCGCCTGATAAAATTAAATTGTTCGCCTCGATTTTCGCCGAAACCCCGATTTTATTGAGTTCGTTTCGAACCGCGCCCAGCCGGTCGCTTTCTTTGTCCCGCAAGTGCCCGACATTTCGGATGATGGTCCGCCCCTCGGCAAAAGCCGCCACCACTGCCAGGGTGGGCACGAGATCCGGCATATCCGACATGTCGACGTCTATTCCCGCAAGAGTTTTACCGGTAACCGTAATACCGTCTTTTTCCTCCGTCACCCGGCATCCCATGCGTTCGAGCACATGGACAAACCGGACATCGCCCTGTAACGAGGTCAGGGGGATATTGGGAATCTTCACACTGGCACCGGAGATGGCGGCAGCCGCCCAAAAATAGGAGGCCTGGGAGGCATCTGGTTCCACTATGTACTTTCCGCCCCGGTAGCTTTGCCCGCCCTGTACCCAAAAGCTCTGATACCCGTCTCGTTCCACCTGAATGCCGAAGCGGTTTAAAACATCGACGGTCATATCTATATAGGGTTTGGAAACCGGCCCTTTTTCCACTTCAACCTCAAGCCCGTTTTTCGTCAAGGGGGCCATCAAAAGCAAAGAGGAGAGGTATTGGCTGCTGACGCTTAAGTCAATACGAACCGCGCCGCCGGCGATTTTTCCGCCGCGAATGCTGACCGGCGGACAGCCATCGCCGTTAAGCGATGCGGCCTCTACCCCGATCTGTGCCAAGGCGTTCAACAGGGGATGGATCGGCCGCTGCTTCATTCGATCCGTACCGGTTAATACGTAACCGCCCTGCCCCAGTGCGACGATACCGGTTAACAGGCGCATGGAGGTACCGGAATTGCCGAGGTCAATCGGGTCCTCAATGGCTCGAAAATGGCCGCCGGTTCCTTTTATATCTATATAATCGGCATTCTTTTCTGCACTTACCCCTAGCTTCATTAGCACCTGCAAAGTGTAATTGGTATCTTCACTATCCAGGCAGTTGTAGATCCGGCTTTTATCCTCTGAAAGTGAGGCGGCAATCAGCAGCCGGTGGGTATAGCTTTTGGAGCCCGGCAAAGAAATGGCCGTATTCCTGATCGGTCCGGCTTTAATCTCCTTCATTCCTTCAGTGCCTTATAAACGACTTTTTTCATTAAATCCACCGGTGCATCCAAACCCGTCCACAGTTCGAACTGCCTGGCCCCCTGATAGACAAACATCGGCACCCCGTCAATAACGTTGGCGCCGATTTTTTCGGCGGATGCAAGCAGACGGGTGCTAATCGGGTTGTAGATGATATCCATGACAAGCATGCGATCCGTCAGTTGTTCGGGTTCAATCGGCATTTCATCAACATTCGGCGCCATCCCCACAGGCGTGGTGTTAATCAGTATATCGCATGGCGCACGGCTGAGTTCTGTCAGGGGATAAAAGGAAGCCCCCAGAAATGCGGCCAGCTTCTGCCCTTTTCCTTCTGAACGGTTCAGGATATAAACCCGCGCGCCCGCCTTCAACATTCCATAGCCGATCGCCCGGGCCGCCCCTCCGGCCCCGATAATCACCACATCCTTATCCTTGACGCCGGTTTTCTCTGTCAGCGCTTTAACCGCACCGTAGGCATCCGTATTATACCCGATCAATTTCCCCTTATCATTGACAACCGTATTGACGGCCCCGATTTGGCGGGCGGTGTCATCCACTTGATCCAGATGCGGCACTATGGTTTCCTTGTGCGGAATGGTGACGCTGATGCCCCGGATATTCAATGCCCGGATGCCATCCATGGCTTGGCCGATATCCCGGGTTTCAAAAGCCACATATACCCCGGGATGACCAAGCCCTGCAAACGCCTTGTTATGCATAAGCGGCCCCAGGCTATGGGCCACCGGATTGCCGATGACGCCGTAGACAGCCGTGTTGCCGGTGATTATGCCCATACGGTTATTTCTCCGTAATCGTCTCATCGATTTTCATTCCAAAATGCCGGCCGGCCTCTTCTATTGCCGCAAGGATTTTATCGCCGGGTTTTAATGAAACGATAGAGGCCGCCTTTCCGTCCGGGTCGGTCAAACGAATGGTTTCCGCATTCTGTAAAATGGTGCTCGCCTCGGTGCCGCCGACGTTCGCCCGCAACAAAACCAGCGGCCGCCGTTCGATTTTTAAGCGGCCCACGGTGCCCACGCTGATATTGCCCTGAAAGTCGGTGATCAGAATTTGATCGCCGGATTTTAGTTCGGATAGATACCGGGTTTTTCCGTCCGCCACGCGGGTATAGGCATGCACCGCCCCCGCGTTGACGCGAAACGGGCGGGGCGCGACATAGGGATTCTCAATGCTTTCCGCATGCACCAGAAAAAGCGCCCGACTGCTGTTTCCAACCAGCATCCCCTCGCCCGGCTTCATGTCCGTACAGGTGTCCACACAGACCCGATCCCCCATACCGGCCGGCTGGACATCGATGACCTCGGCAACCTCCAGCGGGACCTGATCCCCTTTCGCCTTTATCCAGCTCAGGGTTTTTTTGAGCTCCACGGGATCCGATCCGGTAAAAAGGATATGGCTGACGCCTTTTTCAAGAATGCCAAACGCGGTCTCCGCCTCTTTCAGGTTCTCAACCGGGGCAATCACATCAGCGCCTTTGGCGATTAAATTTTCAAGCGGGATAATCGACCAGTCCGTGCTTTCCAGTATAACCTGTTTGTCGCGGGAAAGGCGGACGATCTCCTCTTCATCCGTTCCGCTTTGGATCTGATATATGATAACATCTTCATTTGGTTTTAAATCCCCGTCTTCGGCGATGGTTTGGATCCGGCCGAGGGCTTTGACCTGGTCCGAATAGCCCGTCGGCACCATGATACCGTCCGCCCCGCCCTCCAATGCCGTTTTGACCATCTCCTTATCCCAGGGATCCACTTTTACCCATATTTTTCGCATAACTGTCCTCTCAAATTTTACTTAGTCCATCAGTGCCTATATCCCTAAGTGCCTCAGTGCCTTAGTCCCTCAGTGCCTATGTCCCTCAGTCCCTCTTCTTATAACATTGCCAATGCATCTTCAACTGTTCCGTTTTCAAAAATGATATGGGCCATGGCACGGACCATGCGGGTGGGATCATCATGCTGGAACACGTTGCGCCCGATGGATATCCCTGCCCCGCCGGCTTCAATAGAGCCTTTGACGACTTCCAGAACCTCCCGGTCGGAATTCATTTTGGCGCCGCCGGCGATTACCACTGGTACGGTGCAGCCCTCAACTACCTCGCGGAAACTCTCGGGGGAGCCGGTATAGGACACCTTCACGACATCTGCGCCCATCTCACAGCCCACGCGGGCGGCATGTTTTACCACAGAGACATCATACTCGTCCTCTATCTTTTCGCCCCTGGGGTAAACCATGGCCAGCAAGGGGATGCCCCAGTTTCTGGCTTCATAACTGACCTTTCCGAAATCCTTGAGCATTTCCTTTTCCTGACTGTCACCGATATTCACGTGAATGGATATCGCATCCGCCCCCAGTTTTAAAGCCTCTTCTACTGAGCAGACCAGCGCTTTGGAATGCGGGGTTGGGGATAGACTGGTTGAAGCGGACAGATGGATAATCAGGCCGATATCCCCCCCGTGTCTCCGGTGACCGGCGCCAATCAACCCCTTGTGTTCAACAATGGCCGTGGCCCCACCTTCAGCGACGCTGGCAACGGTTGTTTTAATGTCGCTGATACCATAAATCGGCCCGACAGTTACGCCATGGTCCAGGGGGACAATGAGTGTCCGGCCGGAGTTGCGATCAACCACCCGTTCCATACGGATTTGTTTGCCAAGAATCGTCATCGTCATTCTCCTTTCGTTTGGTTTGGTGTTACCTAAATTGAGCGATTTTCAAGTTTACCGCAGATACAAGGAAAATGATGTCGAGCGATAGTTGTCTATGCGAGACATCATTTGACGCAGTAGATGCGGTGAAATTGGAAATCCCGGAGGGTTTCAAATTTTTTGATCAAAAAATGAT
>JAGXLR010000254.1 GCA_018334555.1 Desulfobacterales bacterium | reverse complement strand
AATATCGACCTGTACGGCGCAATGGGGGGGCTTACATATGCCGTGGATACCATTGTTTCCGGAGGCTACCTATACGTGTCGGATATTTTCGTTGGCCAGCATATTTACGATGTATCCGATCCGAATGATCCGCAGCCCGTCAAGCTGCTCGCCCTGACGCCTGCCCAGGATCTGTTTATCTATAACCATTATCTGTTTGTCTCCCTTATGTCCGGGACGCTTGAAATTATTGATATTTCCAAGCCGAAGGAAATTACGGAAGAAGGCATAACCGCCACCTATCAAAATGAGGACCTGGCAAACAAAGCCACCCGTGTGGCCGGGAATACCGCCTATGTCGGATTTGATCAGGCCGGCCTGCATGTTCTGGATATCACCGATATCAAAAACCCGGTTCATAAACCCGCCTGGGAATATACGGCGACCGGCGCCAAAAGCATTGCGCTCGATACGGCCGAAAATACGGCCTACATTACGGACGACCAGATCGGGCTGCAAAAAATAGATGTGGCGGATCCCGCGAATATGACCCAACTGGCTGAGTTTGACACCCCGGCTGATGTGACGGCGATTGATGTGGCAGGCGATTATGCCTATGCCTTAGATGACTCTGTGGGGGATACACCGGAAAACGAGGGGCTTCGGATATTTAAGTTAACTATCACCAACAAAGCCGTCGAATTCAATCTTTCAGGGTTTATCGCCACACCGGGAAGAGCCGCCGACGTTTGCGTGTTTACCGAAAACGCCTATGTTGCGGATGGTGAAAACGGCCTTCAAATCATCAACATTATGGACAAGACGGCCCCCGAGCTACGCTCCCAGGTAGAGACGCCGGGAACTGCGGCGGGCGTTTTTGTAGACAGCGGGTTTACCTATATTGCCGATGGCGGGGAGGGGCTTTCCGTCGTGGATACCGGCCGTCCGGCGTCACCCGAACGCCTGGCTTCGGTTGATACCGCGGGGTATGCCGGTGATGTCTTCGTAGCGGGCGACTTTGCCTATGTGGCCGACGGAGACAACGGCCTGGTCATTATAGACGTTTCAAAGCCGGTAGCACCGAAATTGACGGGATATATAAAAACGCCGGGAACGGCCGAGGGCGTGACTGTTGAGGGCAATTTCGCCTATGTCGCAGACGGCCATGAAGGGTTGGCGATTATTGATATTGCCAACAAAAATTCGCCGTCTATTGCTGCATCGTTCAATACCGACGGATATGCCGAAAAAGTATCCATAACCGCCGACATTGCCTATGTGGCGGACGGTGAAAACGGTTTAACGGCAGTCGACGCTTCTGACCCGAATCAACCGACCCGGCTATCGGAGTGGTCTTATTCGACCAATGGCTACGCCTCGGATGTGTTCAGCGGCTACTCATCCGGTGACAAGGCTTTCTTGTTTGTGGCGGACGGCCCGCCCGGGGTAATCGGCCTGAGACTCTCTTTGGGAGAGGACAAGGTAGGTGAAGGAATAGACTCTGGCGGAGGCGGCGGCAGTGACAGCTGTTTTATAAATAGCGGAAGGCCTTAGCCTTCCACCGGCTTTCGCGCCAAGACCGACCAGTAAAGCTTTATCCCCAAAACTTTGAAATATTTGATCTCTGCTATCTGCAAACCATATTTTTTGAGATATTCGGGGTAGTTGTAGATATCATGGAAGGCGTTTCGGGTAAAGAGCACAAACAGAGAAACGGCGATATACCAATACAAATGCTTGAAGGCGCGGGCAAAAACATTGCCGTCCGGAAACGCGAAATCTCCCACAACCAAATGGCCGCCGGGCCTTGTCAGCTCTGCCAGATGACGCACCACCCGCTCCATTTGCTCCCGCTTGAACACGTTTAAAAAAAAATTGGCAAACACATAATCATATTGATGGTTCTCAGGGCTGAGATGGAATATGTCATCATGAATATGACGGACCGGATGCCTGAGGCTGCAGCCGTCAAGATTGCTTCTGCATTTTTCCAGCATGGTTTCCGAAAGATCGACAACCGTTACCCTGGCCCCCATTTCAGCGGCTTTTTTGGCCTCCCTGCCATGCCCCACCCCGGCGAAAAGGACCCCGTCGTCCGGTTCAAGGCGACTAGTCATGGCCTCTTTGCATTTTGGAATCTGGAAGCCGCTGTAAAGTCTGGCTAAAACCTCATAGATATGGCCCATTAGCCGGTAACGATCCGCTGACGGCATGATTTTATCCTTTTTGATTTGTTATCCTTGTCATGGGCGGATTTGTATCCTAATATAATGTATATGTCAATTCAGGTTTAAGTTTATGCCCAGTAATAATTTGCCGTATTATAACGGTTGGCCAAAAAACGACAGTTAATGTCATTTCGAGCGGCAGCGAGAAAATAATTCGATATTGTCATTTCGAGCGGCAGCGAGAAAATAATTCGATATTGTCATTTCGAGCGGCAGCGAGAAATCTTTAACAAACAAGATTCCTCGTCACTATCGTTTTTCGGAATGACAGGATTATTGTGAACCTTAAACCCTAAACCTTGAACCTTATACCGTGAGCCATGAATATTACCCTAAAAATCCTTGTCAATGCCCTTCTAATTATCGCTTTGATTGTTGGCTGCACCTCCCGGCCGGAAGACAAGCTCAAATACTATGAACAGGCAAAAACCCTGTATGAGTCAAAGGACTACACCGGGGCGAAAGAGGCGCTTGAAAAGGCCATTGAGATTGATCCCGAATTCGCCGGCGGGTATGCCAATCTGGGGGAGGTCTATTTAAAACTGGGCGAGGTATCCAAAGCCGTCGATGCGCTTGAAAAAGCCATTGATTTAAAGCCGGACTTAACCGGGGTCCAGTTGAAGCTCGCATTTTTGAATCTGCTTAA
>JAGXLR010000124.1 GCA_018334555.1 Desulfobacterales bacterium | reverse complement strand
CGCCAGAAAGGGTTATGACGCGGTGAAGGACGAAGCCGTGGACTGGCGGATTGACTGGCCGGATAAAGAGCCCAGGGGACGGCTGCTTTCGGGCGCCCGTGTGCTCGCCCTTGGGGCGCTGGCCGCGGATTGTCGTCTGGCCGCTTTTTATCCCATGTCACCGTCGACCGGCATTATGATCAACCTGGCTGAATTCATTGATAAAACGCCTTTAGTGGTTGAGCAGGCGGAGGACGAAATAGCCGCCGTTAATATGGTCGTTGGCGCATCGTTTGCCGGTCTGCGGGCTCTGACAGCTACATCCGGCGGCGGATTTTCGCTCATGACCGAAGGCCTGGGGCTCGCCGCCATTACGGAGACGCCGATAGTTATTATCAATGCCCAGCGTCCCGGTCCAGCCACGGGCCTTCCGACACGAACCGCTCAGGGGGACCTTCAGTTTGTGATTCATGCCTCACAGGACGAATTTCCCCGATTCGTGATAGCCCCTCGGTCCGTCAACCAGGCCTTTGAGGCAATGATCCGGGCGTTTGACCTGGCTGAAAAATATCAGGTGCCGGTGATCATAATGGTAGACCAGTATTTCAATGACTCTCTGTTTATCGCCACAGAAGAACTAAGGGTTCCGGAACAGATTGAACGCTTTTTGACGACCGATGCGGATATGGATGCCCCGTCGGCCTATAAGCGATTCGCCCTAAATGAATCCGGGGTTTCGCCCCGGGCAATGCCCTGCAAGGGCAGGGCAAGGGTCACGGTGACAGCCAACGAGCACGGAGAGGACGGCCACATCAGCGAAGCCATTGCCGACCGAAACCGCATGGTCAATAAGCGGATGGCGAAAACGAATAGTATGCGGGATGAAATGCATCCTCCGGATCCATATTTTGGCGAGAGCGAAACGCTTCTCGTGGGTTGGGGGTCATCCGACGGCGCCATCCGGGAAGCCGTGGATCGCTTGAGGAACGAAAATTTCGATGTGGGCGCCCTGGTTTTTTCGGATTTATGGCCCTTTCCGGATGCTGCTGTCTACGAGGCGCTTTCCAAATGCAACCGTTTCTTTACGGTTGAGCTGAATGCGTCCTCTCAACTGGGCTGGCTGATCAGGGAGCAGACCGGATTGAGTTTCGGGGGATCCGTTGTGAAGTATGACGGCAGGCCTTTGGTGCCGAATGATGTGGCTGATCAGGTTAAAGAAATAATGGGGAGCTCGATATGACCGACGTTAAAATATATGACAACAATTTTGAAAACAAGTGGTGCCCTGGCTGTGGCAATTTTGCCATCCTAAATGCCATGAAAAAAGCGTTTGCGGAGCAGGATGTGCCGCCGGAAAACATACTAATCGTCTCGGGCATCGGTCAGGCGGGTAAAACGCCGCATTTTTTGAAATGCAACTACTTTCACGGGCTCCACGGGCGGGCCCTGCCGGTGGCTACCGGCGCCAAGCTCGCCAACCACGAATTAAATATTGTTGTCAATATGGGCGATGGGGACTGCTACGGCGAAGGCGGCAACCATCTCTTCGCAGCCATACGCCGAAACATCGACATCACGCTTTTGGTGCACAATAATATGGTCTACGGGCTTACCAAGGGCCAGGCCTCACCTACCTCGGCCCACGGGTTTGTTACCAAGGCCCAGCCGCAGGGAGTGACAGGCGAAGCGATGAATCCACTGACCCTTGCGATATCTCAGGGGGCGGGATTTGTGGCCAGGGGCTATAACGGCAAAATGTCGCATTTGAGCTATTTGATCCGGGAAGGCATGCGCCACCGGGGCTTCAGCCTGATAGACATCCTTCAGGTCTGCGTCTCATTTAACCACGTGAATACGGCCGCTTTTTATAATGATCGCGTCTATGAGCTGGATGAATCGCAATACCCTGTGGATGACTGGCACCATGCCATGGATACGGCACGGATTTGGGGGGATCGGATTCCCATAGGGATCCTTTACAAGAAGGAAACCGAATCCTACACGGATCGGCTGGCAGGATTGAAGGAGGGCCCGATGGTTGACCGCCAATTTGATTCCAGGCGCGTGAAGGCGCTAATCTTGGATACATAATCAACATCGACCCCGATTCCCCGTCCTCCGATATTTGCATACGATTCTCGCATGTTATCGGGCAGTCAATCCTCGATTATTCCACCCCCATCAGGAAAAGTAAAATATCCAATATATTGTGCCCTGCTTAAAACGAATAAAGCTACGGATAGTGTTTGAGAGTCCTTTCTGGCCCGGGATTCGCATTGCTGTCGGGGCATAGCCGAATGTTGCCTCAAAAATACTTGAAAATTGTTGCAAAAAATTTGAGCAATTTTTGCTCGAAAATTGCGCTATCCAGCTGGATGGATCAATCCGATACATACTTTTAGCTCAGATTTCTCCCCTGCTCAAGTTCATCCACGACTTCTCCTCTCCGGCCTCTTCCCCGGCCCTCGTGCCGTCCATCGCTGTTATCATCGATTCCCGATTTTTCCCGGTAATGCATCTGTATGGCATTATTGGTGTCAGGAAGAATACTGAAGGGCGGCACAATCAATGCGGCCCCGATCAAAAATATCACCGCAGCCAACAAAGAGAAAAGCAGTTCCGGGCGTATGGGGAGGATCTGGCTTGCCCAGGGCTTCAAATAAGCGACAAAAACTTTCCAATTGTACATTAAGAGATGGATGCTGGCCAATACGAGAAATACAAGGGCCGAGGTCATATGTATGGATTCCCATTGGCCTTTTTCAAGCCCCAGCATTCTCCAGGCAATTTCTTCGGCGACACTGCATTGTGGCGCGACATAAAGACAGATGCCAGAAAGTGTAAGCATGATAAAGCTAAACGTAAGCAGAAGCGTGGCAAAAATCCTGGTCGAGGCTTTTTTTTCCCTGTTTTTCATCATTTATTCCGGCTTTTTAATTTTCCTCTTTTTTCAAGACGTCAATGATCGTCTCTTTGACTTTACCCTCGGTCTCAATCCAGTTTATCCTGTGTTGTTCAAGTCCTTGCCTCAGGTTTCTTCCCATCTTGCCGCCGACCAGGGTATCAACCCCTTTTTCATCAAGCCATTGCGCCAGGGCAGGCCCCGTCCTTCGTTGCTGAATGGCCGGATTTTCAAGGCTTTCTATGAGGTTTCCTTCCGCATCGAATATCAGCATAAAAGGTGCGCGTCCGGTACGCTGGCTTACAGAGGCCTCGATGGCGCCCCCGTCTGCCGCTACTGCAAATTTCTGCCCCGCAGTTTGTGCTTCTGCTGAGGCAAAAGCCAGCACCGGCAGTACGAATATCAGAGCCGCAAATCCAGTTTTTATCGATTTTGCAATCATTTTTTCAACTCCTTCCCTGCTTAGATTATTGGCATATACTCATAATAATATAGTTATGTAGCTGCATCTTGTAAAGTATTGGCTGCCTTTTTCATGTTTCTGGCCGGTGTTGCACCACACGGCTTCAAAGGTGTATTAAGCCCAAAATCGGTCTTTGACCCTTAGGCCGAAAAAATTTTTTGAGGCTGAAGTTAAAAATAAATTGCGTTGTAGGGTTAGAAGAATGAAATGGAGTATGCTAAATTTTTCGGAATTATATCGACGGATCTAATGAACGGCAATAAGTATTCTCGCGACATAATCCAACTGACGACATAACTTGCCATTAGGGACAGTATTCCCGGGCATCCACGAAGCTGCATCTTGAATCCGCCATTCTTCAGACCCGCCAAATCCGGAATACTGGCGGGGAATAGTCGCACTGCTCGGCTTACTTGAGTCTATCCATGATGAAAAATCCGGACCGAGCTGCCACAACATATTGCACATTACTTGGACACTGGAAATTCATAACTATGTTTGACTGTCCTTAACGGTTCTTGACAACATTGACATAACTGGAGTTTTTAGCAGTATGGTACCCCTTTAAAAATGAAGATTTGTTTTGCGGTTAAGCCAACACCCATAGCAAACAGCATTGACATATTTACTTTTTGCTGATTAAATCATTAAAATTATAATCATATTCTTATTATTTTAAAAAATGAGGGTGAAATATTATGAAATATCGCACTATATATATTACAAGCTTTGATCTGATGCGGCTTGAAGACGTGTTGGCCGTGGCAAATGAGGTCCATTACCGAGATCGGAAAGATTTAGAGGCGCTTGACAATGAACTCGCTAATGCAAAAATATTAAATCCCAAAGATGTGCCGCCGGATGTTGTCACCATGAATTCAAAAGTGCAACTGGTACATCTCGATACCGGAGAAACTAATGAATATACTTTAGTGTTTCCAAGAGAGGCCGATATTGATCAAGGAAAGCTGTCCATTATTTCCCCTATTGGTACGGCCATTATCGGTTATTCCGAAGGAGATGAGATTGAGTGGCAGGTGCCCGCTGGAGTCCGGCGCATCAAAATCAAAAAAATTCTGTATCAACCCGAAGCAGCCGGTGATTTTAATATTTAGTGCCTGAACGAAAACCGTCTTTTTCGCCAATATCTGTGTCAGGCTCAAATTTTAATCCTCAAAATACTTGAGTATGTCTGCGGTTAAAATTTTCGCCTTCCTTGATCTTAACAAAAATTTCTGGTTTTCGTTCGGGCACTATTTAGGAAAGTATATTAACATTTCCATCCGCCCTAACTTACTGAGCGTAAAAATGAATCAATGCCGAGGCTGCTCCATTCGCCCTATATAATTTTTATCAAAATTTTGTTTGTACAAAGCCACTAAAGCTGACAATCCCCCCCGGGAAATAATATGCTTTCCAAAAATCTGCACATTTGGTAAAATTGTGTCCAACAATTTCAATCGAAGAGCTGAGCAAAGTAAAAAGATCCTGGCAGCTATGCGGTTAAAAGTGAAAGCACAACATCTTGGGGTGGCTTTCAAGCAGGCCGGAGGCCCGCATTACTGACTTTTCTGTTTGGCTATACGCAGCGATGCAGCTTAACGCATAACTGCTGTTTCAATAGAAGTGATGTAAAATGCTCTCTTTTACTCTCTTTCGACACATTTTTCGCCGTCAAAACATTTGCCCGGGCCGCAACTGCATATTTTAACTATATTTTCCCCATCTGGCGGACAGCCGCAAGCGCCGATAAGACATAAATTAGGAAAATTCTTTACACCATCACAGCAGTCTTTGGTCGTCACGGTCCCTCCGGATTGAATACAGGCTTGCTCTAAGACATTGATATCGAGTATATTCACCGTCATGCTATCATAATAAGCCTGATCCATATCCAATACCCCATTCATATCCATATCGACTCCGAAATACACTGTATAAGTCCCGGCGGGAAGAGTCGCATTTAAGACGCTAAACTCATCGAAATTGAATAGGGGACCTTGAAAGCTAGGTGCAATATCAGGCGCCCAGGTATTGCTTTCTACCTCATAATGAAACCATCCATAATCTGTCTCCGCCAGTAGCCACCAGTCGGCATTATCACCTGTGTGATCCCCGGTTGAGAATTCAATTGTGATGGAAAGATTATCAGCGGATGTTATTTTTATGGGCTTATCTGAACTGTTAGCTTTAATTTTAGGTGTTGGGGAATCATTGATTCTTCCTGTATTTTTCTGATCATGATGAAACATAGGCCATGAGGAATTAGCAAGTCCTTTGCTGTGTGTTTGGATAGCATATAAAGCTCCTACATATAAGGTTCCATCAGGAGCTATTGTTGGAGTTGGTTGTTTTCCGGACATAGTTACATCAAATGTATATTTCCATTTAATACTTCCGTCATCGGGACTTATTGCATATATAGCACTTGAACCTTTTCCCCGGTTTTCAGGCTTATACATTGCTCCTACATAAATTGTATTATCTTTTCCGACAGTTGGTGAAAATATGATATTGGACTTAATTTCGGTCTTCCATTTTGTATTACCGTTTGGATTGATAGCGTGCAATGCATTAGGCTTATTTGCTATTAACCTACTTACATATATCGTCCCATCTGACCCAATTGCTGGCGTAGAATGTATACCAGACGAGCTTTCAGATTTATTAACCCATTTTACTTTCTTTTGTGGCGATAATGCATGGATGCTACCATCAAATGATGATCCTACGTAAATTGTACCATCAGGTCCTATTGCCGGCGCATATTCAAACCCATTCAAACTTGGACTATATTTCCAATTCAAATGCCCATTTGAATTAATAGCATACAATGACATATCTGCTAAATATATTGTACCGTCTTTTCCAATAGATGGAGAAGAACCAATACGGTATCCCGAATGTTCAAATATCCATTTCTTAGTTCCATCCGGGTTTATAGCATATAGCTTTTTATTGTATGGATTTACGTATACAGTCCCATCTTGTGCTATAGCCGGTGTGCTAGATAATTTAGCTTCGCATTGATAGCACCATTGAATTGAACCACTATCTGGATTAATTGAACAAAGCTTCGCATCCCTCCCTCCTATATATATATTACCTTTTGGACCAATAGCAGGACATGAATTTATAGTGGGACCAAGTTTACTATTTATCCATTTAGGTGAACCATCTGGCTTTACCGCATAAAATTTCATGTCATTCGGTCTGGCAAAAAATATTGTACCCTTATCATTTATGGCTGTTGTTTGGATTATAGGGCTTGTGCCTAATTTCCATTTTAAGTTCTGGGCAGAAACATTGAGATTGACCATAAGCCCCAAAGAGAAAGTTAGTAAAAACAATATTAAAGTTCTCATAGTACCTCCATAAAAATATGGTCATTCTAGCATATTTTAACTGAAGTTTCGCAGTTAAAATTTAGCGCAAAGAAAGGGATAATTCTTTGAAATTACACGGAAAATAATTGAAAAGCGGCTCGGATTTTAGTATGCTGGAAATCTCTAAACAACCAATAATACTAAAGAAAAGAGCCGCTATGAATTCAATTAATACACTCAAGTTTCGCCCCCTATAGTAAAGGAGTTTTTTCAAGAATTTTAGTAGTAAAGGGCTCCAGCTAGTGATCTATAATTTATTGGAATATAAAAACAATCATCAAAAACGAGCCCTGATTATGAATACCAAAAATTGCCGAAAATTCAAAGGAGAGATTGAAAATTACCTGAAAAAAAGCCGGTCAAATTTCGAATCCACCATTGATAGCGTTTTTTCAGAACTCAATTTTGATGGACTCGTAAAAAGTCATTTTCGGTTAATCATTTGAAATAATTTATTTTTTAAAAATTTTTGCCTTGCTTTTTTAGGTCGCAAATGTTATGAATCATACTATAAAATCAAATTCTTAACGAGGATCAGCATGATTCATCTCAAAGATCACAAACAAGGCGAACTTTTCGATCCCTGGCATTTTCTCAGCCCCAAGCGGCGGCAGTTACTCGACACCTCGTGGCCGGGGTTGTTTAAAAATGAAATTCTTCCTGAATTGCCTGTCAGTAAATTGCTCCCGTTTTTCAAGGAGGATTTTGGCCGGCCAACCAAGGAGCTCTATACCGTACTCGGAACGCTTGTCTGCCAGCAGACCTTTGACCTGACGGATAATGAAACCTGTGATCAGCTTGCCTTCAATATCCAATGGCACTATGCGTTTAATATCCCTGAAGAGTCGGATGCGGCCAAATACATGTGCCCGAAAACGCTTTGGAGCATGCGCAAAATCCTTGTTGATAACGAAATGGATCATTTTTTGTTCGAATCCATCACCAAAAAGTTGTCTGAGGTTTTTAAGGTAGACACGGACCAACAACGCATTGATTCGGTCCATATTAAATCTAACATGCGCCGATTGGGACGTATCGGCATTTTTGTCAAAGCCATTCACAAATTTTTAAAGAACCTCAAAAGGCATCATCCCGACCTGTTTCAATCGGTCGATGCCGAGTTGGTCGAAAAATACCTTCCGGAGAAATCCCTGCAATGCTTCTCCATGGTCAAACCCTCCGAGTCGCAGCAGACCTTGTCTTCGGTTAGCAACGACCTTTTCGATCTCTTAATACAATTTAAGGCTCATCCTAAAGCAGCCGGAATGCACAGCTACAAACAACTGAGCCGGATTCTGAACGAGCAGTGCCAAGTAAAAAAAGCAGAAGCAAACCCCACGGTAGAAGTGAAACCGCCTAAAGAGGTCCCCTCAGACTCGCTTCAAAATCCTTCCGATCCGGATGCCAGCTACAGTGGGCATAAGGGCCAGGGTTACCAGGTTCAAATCATGGAAACCTATACCCCTTCAGAGGAGCCGGCAATCAAAGAGGGCACCTTGAATCTGATTACCCATGTCGATGTCCAGCGCGCCCATGAAAGCGATGCCAGTGCCTTGGTCCCCGCCATTGAATCGACAACGCAAAACGATCTTGGCCCTAAAGAGATATTGGCCGATTCCCACTACAACAGTGACGAAAACCGCCAGCAAGCCGAACAGGCAGATGTAGAAATCGTCTCCCCGACCATGGGCCGCAAAAACAAAACCCGTATTTCCCTGTCTGATTTTGAAATTTCAGAGAAGGGGGTTATCCTCTCTTGCCCCCAGGCACATGCCCCTGTGATGGTAAAGAAAAAGAAGACTCGGCATACTGCAGCATTTGACTCAACCATCTGTAGCCAATGCCCGGAACAAGATGCCTGCCCTGTAAAGCCTGGGAAAAAATATCACTATCTTCGGTACAACGAAAAAGAAAGCCGCATCGCTAAACGCAGGGCCTATGAGCAGAGCGATGAGTTTAAGGACCGATACCGCTGGCGCGCCGGCGTTGAAGCAACCATGTCTGAATATGACAGACGAACCGGGGCCAAAAAACTGCGGATAAGGGGTTTTAAATCCGTTCGCTACTGTGCGGTCCTAAAAGCCATTGGCATCAACCTCCTCAGGGCGGCCTCTATCCGAAGGGCGTCATATCCCGGAGAAAAAACTGCTAAAGCAGCCGAACTGGCCCAAAGCCAAGTCATTTTTATTATCAAAGAGCGTTTTTTAAGCGTTCTGCAATATCTGAAAAATTTATTTAATCGCCAAGAGTTATTTTATGGGCGCATGCTAATAAATTTCTAATTTTTGATTTCTGACTTTTTACAGTGCCATCAAATTTGACGATCTCGTAAAAAGTCTATTTTAGATGGCAAAGAAAAAAGTTCAAGATCAAGGCGACGCAAATTTCGAGGAATGCAGCGTACATAGGAGTACGTGAAATTCCGAGAAATGCAGCGCAACGCA